>JABDET010000014.1 GCA_013286945.1 Candidatus Melainabacteria bacterium | reverse complement strand
ACGGCTGCATCCGCATGGCTTCATTTTCCAAGATTTCTAACCCTTCGAGTTGCAAGACCGCTTGCATGAATGTTGGATGGTTTTCCTCGTACCCAAGTAGTTTCAAAGCCATCAGCGAATTGACTATGGGGGGGGAAGATTGCTCCCAGCCCATCACTCTTTCGGAAATGATTACAAACCCATTGCTCAGCTTTCTTCAGCGCAAGTTTTCGGAACGGCTTGATTTGGAGCCGTTCAATGATTTTCAGCCCTGCGCCAATGGCCAGGAACGCATTTCTCCAAGTAAAAATTCTTCGATCCCACGCATCTTGTTTCGAAGGAACCGATGTCACGTAAAGTTCGCTGATATCCACGGGTATCTGAACGACCGGTCGAAAAGCCCAAATAATACTCAGGGGAACCACAATGGTTCGCGACCATGCAGACATCGCGTAAATATTCAGATAAAACCAGGTAGGAAAAAGAATGATTTCGGGAGGGACTGCTGGGCACTTGTCCCAAGGGTACTGCCCTAAGACGGCGAGATAAATTTTCGTAAAGCTGTTCGCCTGATCCACGCCTCCCAAGGAACGAATGAGCTGACGAGCCTTTCTCATGAAAGGCTCATTGGTATTGTACCCTGCGAGCTTTAAAGCAAAATATGCTTTTATCGAGGCCGAAACATCTGGAGGCCCTTCTGGATAAGCACTCCAACCACCGTGCTCTTCTTGCAACCCGATAAGGTACCGGGCGAGTGCTTGAATCTTATCCTTATTCCTCTCCAGGCCTAGAAAAGCGAGGAGCAGGATGTATTCCGACTCAAGAATTGAATCCCCTTCGAGTTCGCCCAACCAGTATCCGTCGCCCGCTTGCTGCTCTAAAAGCCAATTTTGTGCTCGCTCTGTCGCGTCCAGCACGGCGGCTTCAAAAGACTGCTCACCGGACTCCCGGATGCTGGGATAGGCTCCCCGATTGAGGATCTCTTGCGGGATCGCCATCTCCCACCTTCCTTCCTATATTATATTCTTAAAAGTGCTTCGCACAATCCACCCTTCATTAAAAATATTCCAAATTACTTTCTTTTTTCCAGAAAAAACTCCTTCTCCAGTGTGTCTAAACTGGGGACAGCCACCAAGAATACTATTCGGCTAAAACGGCTAACTGCTGAAGCAAATTTTCCAACGTCTTAAACCACTCCTCATCAGCGGCTTTTAACCGATCTCGCAATTCCCCGGACGCGTAATAAAAAGCGAAATCAAAAGCAAATTTTTCGTTCTCGTTTTTTCCGGCCTCCTCCACGACGAAACCCCTGCGGCTTTCCTTTACCGTAGTTTGATTCCCTTCGGTGCTGTTTGTTGCAATGCCACTCTCTTGTTTTCCCTTGATTTCAGCTTGCGGAGTCTTGTTCTTCCTTGCTTCGTCTTGAATCTCTTTCGCGCGCTTGAACGACTTTGAGAGACCGTGATTCAAGGTTTGAGAAAGGGATGAGAATCGAGGATCTCTTGCATGATCCAGGAGAAAATGGTGTATGGCGTGTCCAAGTTCATGGGGTGCTGTCGCGGTCCACGACAAGTCAGTTTGTCGACCCAAAAAAGTTTGATACAAATAAAGTCTTTTCTCTTTCCCAATCGCGAGGCCTGCTATAGCGGTACCCCATCGCTTGACCCCTTGGTGATTCTCACTGGACAATCGAAGGGCCTCCCCTGTAATGTCATTTCGATCGAAGTAATAGTCAGGAACAATGAGATAGATACCCTGGGGCCAATCAGAAAAAATCTGATGAACATCTACGGGCCTTCCATCATGAAACAAGTGAGGATTATGCTTTGCAGTAATCTCGGCAAATTCACGAATTTCATTTTCATTTCGAGCTCCGTGCGAACGGGCAAGATCCTTCAGCGCGTAAAGTGAATGGAAAGGTTCGATTCGGATGGCTGTAAATTCTCCCAATGTTCTTGAAGAGCAAAGCTCTTTTAGTCCTTTTGCTCCCAAGCCTTTGAAATCAAATGTTCTTAAAGATTCTCTAAGTTGCTTGGCCCGTTCGTAGGTCTCTGGACTTGTGTAGTGTTTCGGATTGACTTCTTCGATGATCACATCAGAAACATGAACTGGATTATGATTAAAATCCCGCAAGAGAAGATCCCAATAGTCTTCTTGATCCAATTTCCACGTTTTTCCCGTGTCAGGATCCTCAACATAGAAGTAGTTTGGAAAAACGATGGACTCCTTTTTGAAAACAAAGAGCGGGTATTTCCAAACGCTTTCAGAGGTCCCCCATTTTTGTAGGCCAGGGTTTAACGCAAACACATGGCCGATGTAATCACGCTTTTCTTCAACGCTTTTGGCTCCGTGCCAGTGGGCGTGATCCTCCAAGGTATCACCTGGATAGCGGTCAGCACGCAGACAAATCAACCGGTCGGTTAGATTGCGATTTAAAGGATCCATGAACCGACTTGGATGTTCCCGGTTGATCTCGAGAGCAAGCTCATTAAGTCTGTTCAAGATCTTCACGTGATCCGGAGAGTCTTGTCTCTCGGTTCGGCTTAAGATCCGCAGTTTGCTGGTAAGACCCTTCACTTCTTTTAGGAATTCTTCCCCCATGTAACACCGAGATTCTCTCATTCTTGCGGCGATGATTTGAAGCTCATTACTTGAATAACTCTTGGCTACTATCTCTTTTATTTTTTTCGAATCGATCGCACCTGTTTTCACAATATAAATCTCGCAGTTGTCTCCCTTCAGAAGTTTAAGGAAAGGAATAAGGGAAGGAAGTGGAATGGAATCCAAATCGCGTTCAAGCAGGGAAATTGTCTCTTCAGTGGGAGGGCTATATAATGTTCCCCTGACCATGCTGCGAATAAGCCGATTTTTCTCCTCCTGCATGTCAGTTCGCGGAGGAATAGAGGTGGCCTTGTACATGATCTCCGCTGTGGGACGCCTCTCGCGGGTTTGCTGTGCTAACGCACTCCCCGGAGCGAAAAGCGAACCACCCAGAACTGCTGCTGCAAATGACATGGATTGAAGAATGCTCGGTGCTTTAAGCCAGAATACACGATTGTGGATTGTCTTTGCTCGATCGAGGATTACCGGGTTCGGAGAAAAGCCAGTTTCCCTTGCCACCTGAGTGGTTTGCAATTTAGCTGCATAGAGGCCAGATATTTTTGGAATCGGCATCGATTGTCACAGGTTTCTTGGATCAGGCTTGGCACCATGATAAAGGATGTGGACGACTTCCACAAGGACTCATTTGTAAACAACCTGTTAACTTTCAGCCAAAAAGGGAACATTCAACACCATGCCAGTAGGAATTATCTCATCTGAGGCGTAATCCAAAAAAATATTGTCTAAAGGGAGATTGCTATGCTCCAGCCTCTTGCCAGCGCCGCGACCACAGAAACCAGACCGAAATCTTCAAAGGGGGATTTTCCCAACGTAGAACCCGCAACCCCAGAAGTCGTGGATAAAGTATGGACCGAAGCTGTCTTTAGGACTTCCTACCCTGCTCTGGCATTTATCGACACCGAGATTAGGCGGTCTCGGTTTATGGCGAACCTTCCTTCGTCCCTTCCAGTTCCTCTCCAAAAGGGAGCAGCCAAAGCTCTTTCTTCCCGTTTCCGCTCTATGAGTTCGAAGCAAACTCCGAAACAGTTAAGACAAAACCTCCTACGGACAGAACCTCCAATCAGAGCGGAAATGTTGAACCGCTATGGAAACAAAACAACCTCCCCCAATCCACCCGATTCTGTCCCCCCTCCAGAAGCAGAGCTCTCACAGAAGCACGCAATTTCGGATGAACAGTGGCATGAAATCGTAACCAAACTTGAAGGAGCAGAAGAAATACAAACCGCGCTGACCGAGATCCAGGACCAATCGTTTCGCGGAGCCATGGAAGATACATTGCAAATTATAGCCCAAGGGGAAAAAGAGCATGAGTATAGCGAGCTAGCACGAGTCTTCGATCAACTTGGCTCGCAAGCGGTTAAAAGAGATACGCTGGAGTTCCTTAGCCTCTTAAGTTTGCTTTCACTCGGTCTCAGCGCTGTTCGAGGGACAATCGGGTCCTTGGCAGATCACATCATCTCTGCATCGGCTCTCGCCGTGCAGAGCGTCCTTTCTCTCAGGCAAGAAAGAAAGCTCGACATCCGAATCGAGGAAGCTTTAAGATTATACTCCCAAGGGGTCGACCCAACCCGATCGATACTTCCCAATGAGACGGAAAAATCTTGGACCGTCATGTTTTACATCAGCGGGATGAATAATCTCGCTTTTTCTGAAGAGAGAGCTTTTCGTAGCTTGCAAAAAGTCGGATCGGATGACAACGTGAATTTAGTGGCACAGATTTCAACCTATGGAACAAAACGCGGAATCATCAGTGCAGAAAAGGAAAAAAACGGGCTTTATCCCTTTGTTTCAGAACACCTTGGCGTTCAGAAAATGTCGGACCCGAAGGTCTTGAAGCAATCTATTCTTTGGGCCATGAGCAAGTATCCAGCCAAGAACTTTGCTCTCGTAATGATGGGGCATGGAGGAGGTCACCTGGGCTCAATGCCAGATGACTTGACGAAACGGAATCTGCAAAATCGAGACCTTGGCAAAGTCCTTCTCGAAGTAGAGAAGGAAACGGGACGAAGAGTAGCTCTGGTTGATTTTGATGCCTGTCTGATGTCTCAACTCGAGGTTTACTACGATCTTCACAAAGGAACCGATTTTGTGGTGGCTTCCCAAGAGGTGGAAAGCACTTTGGCCATGTCTTTGGGGAAAATCGTTGGAGCCACGCCCCAAAGCAAGGTGATGGCCGATTTAAAACAAGGGATCAAGGAAAGGGGAGAGATAACACCGGAGGAACTCGGCAGACTTTATGTTCATGAAATGTCTCGCCAGTTTGGGGCTCAACTTTTTTCTCCCACAGCGGCGCTTATCCGAATGTCGGAAATCTCCAAATTGAAGGAGTCCGTCGACGCCTTGGCAACGCAACTTTTGGAGTCCATGGAGCAGGAACCGACTTTGAAGCCAAAGCTCCAAAGACTGGTGAACCAGACCCAGCATTTTCTTTCGGTTGATCCAAGTAGGCGTCCGTATGAAGATTATCGCGATCTAGGAAATTTTGCAAGAAGACTCTGTAACGATCCCAAAATTGCCGTTCCTGAAATCCGCGAACGCGCAGCTCAGGTTCTCCAGGATCTGCAGAATGCCGTGGTCACAGAGCACCACGTTGAAGAATCAGTCTTCCGAAAGCCGATGGCTGATGCGAGTGGCATTTCGATTTTCCTTTCTCCTGCTTACAGCAATGAATACGCGAAGAAATTCTTTCGTTCTTCCTACTTTTACCGTGATTTGACCTTCGCAAAGGACTCCGCCTGGGAAAAGTTCCTGCTAGCTGTCTCAAATCCAGATGCATCCTTGCAAGGAACTAAGTTGGTCGACTTGGCCAAAGCCGGTGCGGCTATCTTTGCGCAGTCACACCCCTACGTTGGAGCGATGCGTTTGGCCAACCTCGGGGGCACCGGCACTGGCTGGTTTTCGACGATTGTGAGCCCTGTGGCCGCCGCTTGGCGTGGGTGGAAAAGCGTTCAAAAATTTCGTTACACTCAAGAAAGCCAATGGCCTCTCGCCCAAAAAGGGAAATTTTATGCAGGGGCAGCCCTTGATGCCGCGATGGCGATGGCGACAGCTGCCATTCCGTTCGCCCAAGTTTTTCCACGGCTGGCTCCTCTGATTGAAGGAGTGGTCGGCGTTGGGTTTGCCCGGTTCGTTTACGGTGTAAGCCAAGGCAAACTCAAGAGCGCTTTCAAGCCGCACAAAACCATTGAGGAAAAGCTGAAAGCCAGCTAATCGAATCCCGCACCGCTACTGGTTCTTCTTTCAAGCGCTTGCTTGGGAACTTTCTCAAAGGAGTTCTGGCCCAAGGCTTGGAATAGAGAAAAACTAGTTTTTTGCGAGAGGAGGTGATTGTTCATGAAGAAGCTCCTAGCAATGATTGTAGCGTTTGCATTCGTCATGGGGATGAGTTTCACCAGTTTTGCAACGGCTCCCCAAAAAGCCCACGGAAAAACGATAACAAAGGCTGCTCACCTGAAGGGGAAGACATCGGTTGCTGCACATGCCGCTGATAAGAGTAAGACAACCAAAGCCACCAAGGGAATGAAGACAAAGCCTAAGAAAAACACCATGATGAAGGCCACTGGCAAAAAGATGCCGATGCCAAAAGGAAAGACCACAACTAAGAAAACAAGATAAACGGTATCATTTCACAAGGATTATGCAAGCTTGCATAGCCTTGTTTTTTTTCCTGACTATATCTCCGAGTGAAGCAAGGAAGTCATCATTGACTTCGCCTGGGTACCGGCTTCCGAATGCGGGTCGATTTCGTAGGCATGCTTTAAAGCCTTCTTAGCTCCTTTGGTATCACCCGTTTCATAATCGACAAGTCCGAGTGTTAGCCAAAGATGCTGAGCCCGTGGAGAGATTTCCAAAGCCTTATAAAGCTCCTGAAAGGCTTCTTTATCCCTTTTTTCAATGTGATAACAAAGTGCAAGATCGTTTCTAGCTACAATGTCTTTCTCGTTAAGCGCTACCGCTTTCTCGTAAAGAACCAAAGCTTGGTCAAACTTGTTCGCCTGAAAATACAGGTTGGCCAGCTCTGAATAGGCGTCTGCATCCCGTGGATTCTGTGCAATTCGTTCTTTAAGCAAGCGGATTTCCTGCATGATGGGTGCTGGAGGGCCTCCGGAGGGGGCTGCTGCACTTCTGGATGGCTTGCCAAACAATGAGGCTAAATGGGATCCAAAATAAAGATACCCAAAAAGAAAGCTCAATCCCCCCAGTAAAAAAATCAAAACGGTCCGCTTAACATCGCGATACGTCATGCCGAATTACTCCTCATCCTCTTCCACCACTTTGACCCGTTGCCCCGTTTTTCGAAACACAAGATACGTCTTGATAAACTCATCGATGTCGCCGTCCAGGACCGGTTGAATGTTCCCCGTCTCATATCCTGTGCGTAAATCTTTGATGAGGCTGTAAGGCTGGAAGACATATGAGCGGATTTGTCGTCCCCAGCCAATTTCACTTTTTTGTCCTGTCAATTCTGTCAACTTCTTCTGGCGAGCTTCCAACTCTTTTTCAAAAAGTTTTGCCTTCAGGATCTTATAGGCCATCGCTTTATTTTGATGTTGGCTTCGCTCGTTTTGACACGTGACCACAATCCCAGTTGGAAAATGGGTTAAGCGGACAGCGGAATCGGTTTTGTTCACGTGTTGGCCCCCCGCACCACTGGCCCGATACGTGTCAATCTTCACGTCATCATCACGAATGTCGATCTTGATGTCATCGGGAATATCGGGTAGGACCTCAACCGACGCAAAAGAGGTGTGGCGGCGTTTGTTGGCATCAAAAGGAGAAATGCGCACCAGGCGATGCACTCCGGTTTCCCCGTTTAATGAACCGTAGGCATTGGTCCCTTTAACAAACAAAGTCGCACTCTTAATCCCCGCTTCTTCACCCGGAAGCAAATCGGCCATTTCCAACACGAAGCCTGATCGCTCGGCCCACCGAGTGTACATCCGAAGCAACATTTCTGCCCAATCTTGGCTTTCGGTTCCGCCTGCACCTGGATGAATGGTGAGAATCGCCGAGTTCGAGTCATAGGGCTCGCTCAGCAAAGTTCGAAGTTCGAGCTCTCGAAGGTCTTTCTCAACTTCCTTCGCTTCTTTTTCTGCTTCAGACTCTAAGGAAGAATCTTGCTTCAGGAGTTCGGAATAAACTTCAAGATCTTCGATCCGCTTTGCAAGTGTTTGCAGAAAAGCTTGTTCTTCTCGGATTCTTGAAAGCTCTTGCCCCACGGACTTGGCGCGCTCCTGGTCCTGCCAAAACCCGGGATCCTTCGTTAAGTGTTCAAGCTCTTCGATTCGTGATTCTTTGGAAGCGACGTCAAAGATACTCCTTCATCCGATTGAGTTTTGATCGATACTCTTCCACCATTCCTGATAGTTCTAGCATGTTTTACCTTCCATGACACTTTTTGTATTTCTGTCCGCTCCCGCACGGGCACGGATCATTGCGCCCCACTTTGGCATCCCGCGTAACAGGGCGCTTCGAGCCCCCTTCGTCCTCTCGATTCGTTCCGGTAACCCGATACGAAGGGGCTCGCGCTGCTTCTTCCTCCGCTTTCCTAACCTGCACGCGATACAAATAACGAATCGTGTCTTCTTCGATGTTGCGCTTCAAGCTGTCGAACATTTCGTAAGCTTCATTGATATACTCAATGCGCGGATCCTTTTGCCCATAAGCACGCAAACCAATCCCTTCTCGCAAAGCATCCATGTTTCGGAGGTGGTCAATCCATTTGGAATCAATCGCCCAAAGAAGCGCTCGCCGCTCAAGCTCGCGCATAACATCACTGCCAAGGTCTTTCTCTTTAGCTTCATAAACCCGAAGGGCTGCTTCCTCGATGGCTTCCTCAATCTCCCCTGCTCTTGCCCCCTGTTTCTCGAGCTTTTCCAACTGCGAAAGGGTTAAGCCCGAAGATGCCACGGGGAAAATGTCGGAAAGTGTGCTCCATAAATTATCCAAATCCCATTGTTCACGAGGGGTTTCATCATGCACGTGCGTAGGGAGAACGCGACCCAGCACTTCCTTAATCATTTCCTGAATGTGAGGAAGAAGATTTTCCCCTTCCAAAACTTTCCGTCGCTCAGAATAGATGACTTCCCTTTGTTTATTCATGACATCATCATACTCAAGCACTTGGCGACGCATATCGAAATGGTGGGATTCTACTTTAGCTTGTGCATTTTCGATCGCTTTGGTAATCCACTTGGATTCAATCGGGATGTCTTCTTCCACCCCAAGCCTCGTCATCAAGTTCGCCACGCGATCACTTCCGAAGAGTCGCATGAGCTCATCTTCGAGGGAAACAAAGAATCGAGTGGAGCCCAAATCACCTTGCCGCCCTGATCGCCCACGAAGTTGATTGTCAATGCGACGTGACTCGTGTCGTTCCGTGCCGATGATGTGAAGGCCCCCAAGGCCTTTCACCAATTTTTGTGCTTCGGGATCCGGCGGATTTCCACCCAAAATAATGTCCACACCACGCCCAGCCATATTCGTGGCAATGGTCACCATTTTCGCCCCACCTGCCTGGGCAATAATCTCGGCTTCCTTTTCGTGGTACTTCGCGTTTAAGACTTGATGGGGAATCCCTCGCTTTTTCAGCATGCTTGAAAGGCTTTCACTTCTCTCGATGCTTCGTGTTCCCACGAGGACCGGTCGCCCCGATTTATAAAGGGATTCGATTTCATCAACGACTGCTTCAAATTTCGCTTTTTCAGTTTTGTAAACCAAGTCGGAGTGATCTTTTCGAACCATCGCCATGTGGGTCGGAATGACCACCACATCCAGGTTGTAGATTTTCTGGAACTCAGTCTCTTCCGTAGCGGCGGTTCCGGTCATTCCCGAAAGCTTTTTGTACAGGCGGAAAAAGTTCTGAAACGTAATCGTCCCCAAGGTTTGATCTTCTTGACGAACCTTAACCCCTTCTTTGGCCTCTATGGCTTGATGCAAACCATCGGAGTATCGCCGCCCATACATCAATCGTCCGGTAAACTCATCGACAATGATGATCTCTCCCTCTTTTACAATGTAGTCATCATCACGTTTAAAGAGTTCCTTGGCTTTCAGCGCCGCGTTTAGATGATGCACCAATTCAAAATTCTCATCTCCAAACAGGTTGGTTACACTCAGAAACTTTTCGGCTTTAGCAATCCCCTCTTCTGTTAATGGAACTGCATGGGCTTTCTCATCGATGGTGTAATCGGTCGGCGGATTGAGCCGCTTGGCCACTTGAGCAAATCGAACATACAAGTCAGTTGATTCCTGGGCTACGCCTGAAATGATTAAGGGGGTTCTTGCTTCATCGATGAGAATCGAGTCGACTTCGTCTACAATCGCGTGATTGAGCTGGCGCAAAACACAATCTTCAATCGAGAAAACCATGTTGTCTCGGAGGTAATCAAACCCAACCTCGTTGTTGGTGACATAAGTGATGTCACAACCATACGCCTTTTTCCGGTCTGGGGGGTCTAAGAAGTGTTGAATCGAACCGACTTCCAATCCAAGACCTTGATAAATCGGGCTCATCCATGCCGCGTCACGTTTGGCTAAGTAGTCGTTGACGGTGACAACATGCACCCCTTTGCCTTCCAGAGCATTCAAGTAGGCAGCCAAGGTGGCCACCAAGGTCTTGCCTTCACCGGTTCGCATTTCCGCAATGCGCCCCTCGTGGAGGATGATTCCCCCCAAAAGCTGGACATCAAAATGACGCATGTTGAGGAAACGTCGACCGGCTTCGCGAACGAGAGCAAAGGCTTCAACGAGCAGGTCATTAATGCTGGCGCCGCGAGCAATTCGTTCCTTGAACTCCGCCGTCTTTTGCTTTAAAGCTTCGTTGGAAAGCTTTTCGGTTTCAGGTTCAAGTGCATTAATGGCTACTACAAACTTTTGAAGCCGTCGGATTTCTCGCTCATTCGAGTCGATGAGGCGTTTTACAAGAGAAAGCATAACGAGTCTTCTGCTGTTTTTCGCTTTTCAAAAGAAGACTCCCTTTGTTACACGACGGGTTCAAGAACGGCGAGATTTCCATTCTCGCGGCGATAGATCAAATTTAAATCATCCGTTTCCCGATTCTGGAAAAGATAAAAATTAAACCCGAGTCGCTTCATCTCATGAGCGGCCTCTTCAGGCGTAAACGGGAGAACCCTTTGTCTTTTCAAATGAATTTTCTTCCCGTTGCCGTTTCCATTTGAAGGGGCTGCGATTGACTGCTCGATTAATTCTTCCTCGAAACGGTGATGATCATGTTGCTTCTCTTTCAATCGAATGGCTTGGCGCTCAAGCTTGTCCATCACCTTGTCAATCGAAGAATACATGTCTCCTGTTTTTTCTTCTCCCCGAAGCGAACTGCCATTCACGTGAACCGTCACTTCAACCAAATGAAGATTGCGTTCAGTGGAAAGCATGACATCGGCTGAGAGCACCTGATCAAAGTATTTCTGGATTCGGGAGAGTTTCTTCTTGGCATATTCCTTGAGGGCATCCGTAAGGTCTAAATGCTTACTTCTTAACTGGATCTGCATACCACTCCTCCTGTGCCTACACGATCAAGCAATCACGAAAGAAAACAAGACTCTATTTCTTTGATTTCGCGAATCCTGTCTTGATTTTTTGGGTTTTGGGACCCGTTATCTGTGGCCATACGTCTTTCATTTTGATTATACCCTTCTTTGGACCAAAAAGTCAATTAAAAGAGGGAGAAATAATTGAAACCGCCTCGATTTCTTCCTCCAACGGAAACAGATCCTTGCTCCACACCGCTTCAATCACTTTGCCGAGTCCAACGCCAGTTTTCCAAACCCGCCAGTGTCTTTGGACAAGAAATGGCAAAGGCTTAAGAAGATTTTCTTCTCGCTTTGGCAAAACCAAAACCCCCCCACGACGCAGAAAATCCACTCCTTTCTCAACTTTCTCGATGGAGAGAAATCGAGGCGAGAGCTCAAATCCACGCAAATCGTGATCATCGGGACAAAAAACCCCAATGTTTTTCCCAGATGCAAGAAGCCCTTGCACCTGAGCTTCTTGGTTTGGATATTGGATTGCAGGGAAAGCAACAGGGAGCATCATCAAGAGGACTCCGAAGAAGAGAGGCGCCAAACGGATTGACTTGTTTTTCAGGGTTAAGGCGGCCATGAAGACAGCCAATCCCCCAATAACAATGAGTCCTTGCACAACCCACGATTGAGTTAGCCGAATGCCCAATAGCCAAAGAAGGCCAATGCTGACCAGCAAGATTCGAGTCGGGATAAGCGAGAGAAAAGAAAACTCTGGCATGGATCCGATTAAGAGGCAACAAGCCGGAATCGCTGGCAGCACATAGTGTGGAAGCTTTCTTGCTGGAATACAGAAGAGAAAGAAAACAAGAAAGATCCAGCACAACAAAAATGCTCTTTCTTTCGAAAGCCCCCAAGTTCGGATCCCTTTCCAAAAGCTTTCGAGTAAGAGAAAGGTCCAAGGGGCGATGCCACCCAACAAACCGATCAGCAAAATCTTCACCGGCATGCGAGATCCGCCAAACTTCCCAAAGTTTTCCTCTACGATGAACTCCCGAAACCAATCGTGACCATAGCCCTTAAAGAAAAGGAGAACCGGCCAAACGGAACCGAGAATCAATGCAAGACCAAGACCAAGCCAAACTTGTTTTCTCTGAAGAAAACTCCAATCGTGTTCGACCGCGCAATAAGCCATCATCAAACCAAGACAAAGAAGGCTCCCGATCGGTCCCTTAACTAAGTTGACCATTCCAAGGGCTACCCCACAAACGAGAAACCAGTTTGGATTCTTTCGACAACCTTGTATCCATGCGTCAATGGTCAGCAAGATAAAAAATGTCAGCGGAACATCCATCATATCCGCCTGGCTGTACTGGAAGAAAAAAACATTGGAAAAAAGAAAGAGAGCGGCTCCCCACGCCACTTTGTCCGAAAAGAGAAGCTTACCCAAGTGAAAAACAAGCCAAAGACAGAGAAGGCCCAGAATCCAAATTGGAAGACGGGCCGCCCATAAGTTTTCCCCGAAAAGCCTGAACCCGGCAATCTCGAGCCAATAGACAAGAGGAGGCTTGACAAACGAAGGGTGACCATCAAGCAAGGGAACAAGAATCTCGTGACTTCGGGCCATCTCCAAGGAAATCTGTGTGTAAAGACTTTCATCAGGCTTAATGAGAACTGCACCAAACTTTATCTCTCCCCAAATGAAAATCAGGGTGGCAAGAAAAAGGAGGGTTATCCAAGCCTTTCTTTGAAAACTTTCTCCGAATGTCATGCGGCATGTCGTTCAGAGTCATCGAAAGCAAATCCTTCCAATCCTCGAATATTCGTTGGTGTATCAGCCATGAGTAGCGCCATCCAAATTCAAAACTTGACCAAATCCTACAAAGGAAAAAAACGCCAGGTTATTCACGCCTTAAAGAAACTCAATCTTGAAATCAAATCAGGAGAAACCTTTGGGTTTATCGGGCCCAATGGTGCTGGAAAAACGACAACCATCAAGATCCTTACCGGTCTTCTGTTTCCAACTGGAGGAACCGCCACACTCTTTGGAAAGTCTGTTCTTGACCCCAAGGCACGAGCCTCGATCGGCTATTTGTCTGAAGTGGCGGCCTACTCTCCTTATTTCGAAGCCGAAGAACTCTTGATGGCGTTTGGGGCTCTGGACGGAATACCTCGGAGAGAGACAGAAAAGCGAAGCCGAGAACTCTTGGAGCTAGTCGGGCTCCTCGACCGCTCTAGAAGCCGCCTGGGAGAATTTTCGAAAGGAATGCTCCAACGCTTTGGAATCGCACAAGCCCTCCTTCACAACCCTTCCCTCTTGATCTTAGATGAACCGACTTCTGGCCTTGACCCTATCGCACAGCGTGAAGTCTTGGACATTCTCCACCGCTTGAAGGATCAAGGAATCACGATCTTCTTTAGCTCTCATCGATTGGTCGAAGTCGAGGGATTATGTGATTACGTGGGAATCGTCAGCCTTGGCGATCTCATTTTTTACGGAACTCTCACTCAGCTTGAAACCCAGGAAGCACACACCCCATTCTCCGTGCGATTCAAAGACACCACCTCTGCGAAACCCGAATCTTCACCCCCTCTTCAAAGCCGAGTCTTGGAAGGGGACATGCATGAGACCATCGTGGAACGAGAAATGCTTGACAACGCGCTTCGCGATCTGCAGGCGCGAGGAGCCACGATTGTATCCGTTGCACCCAAGCGCTCGCCCTTGGAAGACATCTTTGTACGATTGGTCACACGACATCAGAGAGGAGATGCTCACTCATGAGAACCGTGCTCACCATCAGTGCTCTTGGTCTCAAAGACTATTATCGAAGAAAGATCTTCATCATTACACTCCTCATCATGTTTGTGGTGGCCGGGACAGGGCTTCTGGCTAACCCTTTTACCCTTGGATTTCAATCCCGGTTGATCCGAGACATTGCACTCCTCTTCATCCAACTTTTCACAATTTTTTTTGCACTGGCTTTAGGGGCAACCGCCATTCCGAATGAAATTGAGAGAAAAATGATTTACCCTTTTCTTGCCAGACCTCTGACTCGTGGACAATACCTTTGGGGAAAATTCCTGGCTATTGCTTTGCTGGTCATCTTGAATGATCTCATCTTTGGTGCTGAGCTCATTGTCATGCTGGCTTTTAGCGCTCGAGAGGTGCATTGGATGATTTTGCCAGCCTGCCTTCTCATAAGCCTAGAATCCCTTGTCGTGATCGCGTTTGCGCTTTGGTTTTCGACGTTCGCCACCCCGCCGGTAACCTTTGCCCTCATGGTGCTCCTTTACGTGGTCGGGAACCTCTCGCACATCTACACCCTCACTCTAACCGCAGGAAACTCAATTATGGCATTCCTCTTGATGCACTTAAAGGGACTCATTCCTTATTTTGATTACTTCTCAATTCGAAGTGCTGTCACACATGACCATCCCGTGACCCTGGCTTACTTCGCCATGGTTTTTCTTTATGGCGCACTGTACATCTTTGTCATCATGCTCTTAGCTGAAGTCTCATTTCTCAGGAAGAACTTGTGATTCGGCGGTTTCTTTTTGTCATTGGCGTTGCCCTGATTCTGTGTTATCCAATCCTCGCTTATTCACAAGTGATCGACCACGATGAGGAAGGACCTGGAGCCTTCTACTTCCAACAATATGAGGAAGAGCCTTGGCGATCCCCCAGCACCCCTCGAATCTTGTTTCAAGAATCAGAGAAACTCGCGCTCATCGCGACCCTCGTCGCGGGATACCTCTATTTTCAGAAGAAAAAAGCGTGAAGCGAGTTCTCTTAATTGTTCTCCTAGTGGCCCTCCTGGGAATCGAACCGCTTCTTAACGAACAGCGCTCCGCTTTGCAGCTCGAAGAACAGGGCAAGGCTACCCCAACCGAAGTGATGCTCCGATTTCTTGGTGAAATCCGTTACACGCTGGCTTCGTATTTATGGCTCAAGACCGAGATCTACCATCACGAACTGGGATTGACGACCCTTTCATCAAAAGTCGGGGTTGGAGATCCGAAAAAGATCGGTGAGCTTCTGGCGATCTGTCGCCTGGTCACTCGGCTGGATCCCGGATTTGTCCAAGCATACGATGTCGGGGCTTGGCGGCTTGCTCAAGGTCTTGGAAAATTCGTTCTGGCTGTCGATTTTTTGAAGGAAGGCCTTGCCCATAATCCCAACAGCGCAACCCTTAACATCGATCTTGGCCTCGTGTACTTCCTGTACTTGAAGGATTGCAAAGACGCTATCCCCTATCTCGAGAAAACAGTCACCTTGGACAAAGATCGGCTCGAAAAGGGGAATGCCCTACGACTTCTAGGGCATTGCTACAAAAAAGAAGGGCGGGTTCATGAAGCGATGGCAAGCTTTCAACAACTGCTGGTTCTCTTCCCAGACGACTCAGGGGTTCGGGCCCAGCTAAAGGCACTCGAAAAATCAGCGGGGAAGAAGCAGAAATAAGGAATCCAGCAGTTGATCACATCTGAAATGTCATCCGTAGGGACATTTCATCCTGAACGAAGTGAAGGGCTGCCACTGAAACCGTCGACTTGAAATCAAAAGATAAAGCGCATAATTTGCGCTTTGAATACCATAATATAATCTTCCAATTTAACTGACTGCGGCTTTTTCTTTATGCTTCTCGGATTCTTTTGAGGCTTGTTTATCTTTGGTGCTGCACGATCTGGTTGAAGAAGGTTCTCTTTCTTGTGTTTCCTTCTTTTTGATCCAGCTCATCACACACATTGCCTCACATCACCTCCCGAAACACATTTCATGTTCCTCAACATCATTTTACCGCATTCTTTTGGAAATTGCAACGTTCACGGCAACTTTTTATCCCACCAATTTGGACAAAAAGTTAGGAATGGCGCTCAACTCGAGGAGGAGCCAAGCAATTTCTGGCTAAATTTGTCGAAGTTAGACCAAGGAGGATACCCCATGTTAAGTTGGCCAGAAGTTGTTGTGATCGGAACCGTGGCTTTGGTGTTCTTTGGCCCAAAGCGTCTTCCGGAAATGGCCCGCTCGTTAGGCCAAGGAATCAAAGAATTCCGCAAAGCGACCAGTGAAGGGCTTGCCGTGCTCTCAGAAAACGACCATCCGGCCCAAGCGGCGTGCCCATCCTGCAAGCAGCCCGTGCGCGATGAGAAAGCGCTGTTTTGTCCGCAGTGCGGAAAATCGATTGTCCCCGCCCCCTCATCGTAAGAAAATCTCTTGATGCCTCAGTTCTTACAAACGGCAGAGGAAAAACTTGCTCATGTCCAGGGAGCGTTACGCGATTTATCTCCGGTCATTGTTGGATTTTCAGGTGGAGCAGACAGCACCCTGGTGTTGAAGCTGGCCCTGGATGCGTTAGGCCCTGAACAGGTTCTTGCCGCAACAGGCATCTCCCCCTCCATCCCTCCAAGCGAACAGGAGGAAGCAGAAAGGATTGCCAAGAGCCTTGGCGCTCCTTTTATCAAGATCCCTACCCTGGAATTAGAGAATGAAAACTATCGCTTGAATCCGAAAAATCGATGTTTTTTTTGCAAGGAAGAGCTCTTTACCAAGCTCCAGGCCCTAGCGAAAGAAAAGGGGTACAAAACGGTTGTTGATGGCACCAACGCAGACGACACCAAAGACTGGCGTCCAGGAATGGAAGCCGCTCGCCAACTGAGTGTACGCTCCCCCCTGCTTGAAGCAGGGCTTACCAAAGATGAAATTCGCCAACTCTCGCACACTTTAGGCCTTCCCACCTGGAACAAGCCTGCGATGCCTTGCCTCTCTTCACGTGTCCCTTATGGGGAACCGATTTCGTCGGAAAGACTGAATCGAATCGACCAAGCGGAGAAAGTGTTGCGGGCTCACGGATTTCGGGAAGTTCGGGTGCGTGACCATTTTCCCATTGCTCGGATTGAAATCGAGAAAGAAGAATTTGTGCATCTGGCTTCTGAACCGATGCGCTCGTTAGTCACCGATAAACTTCGCGCTCTTGGCTACACCTTCGTCACGCTTGATCTGGCAGGATATAAGCGTGGCAATCTGAACCAGCTTCCGACGTCTACATGACCCCCTCGAAATCGCCAAAGGAGCCTTCGAGCGAAACGCTTTTTTCTCTTTTCAAGGATCTGTACGAGAAAAAGACTACCCCAGAAAAAGCTTTTCAGGCGTTCAAATTTTTCCCTTACGAGGATCTCGGCTTTGCCAAGACTGACAACCATCGGAGGTTTAGAACCGGCTTGCCCGAGGTCATTCTGTGTGATGGCAAAACAGCAAAGCAAGTCGCTCTGATCGCCAAGAAGCTTTATGAAATGCACGGATATGCCGTGGCTTCTCGAGCCACGGAAGAGCAAGCAAATTATCTGAAAAAAACGTTAAAAAACGTGACCTACCATGAGCATGCGCGCATGGTGGTCGTGGGCAAGCCTCCTCAAAAGATGCTAAAGACAGGGATCACCATTCTCACGGGGGGAACTTCAGACATCCCCGTAGCTGAGGAAGCCGCGGTGACGGCTGAACTGTTAGGAAACCAAGTCGAACGAATCTATGATGTCGGGGTTGCTGGAATTCATCGTCTACTGGATAAGCGAGAAATCATTGAAAAGAGCTCCATCCTGATTGTGGTGGCTGGCATGGAAGGGGCGCTTCCAAGTGTGGTGGCCGGTCTGTTTGGAAAGCCGATCATCGCCATTCCAACAAGCATTGGCTATGGGAGCCATTTTGGGGGGTTGAGCGCATTGCTGACCATGCTGAACAGCTGTGCCCTTGGAATTGCTGTCGTCAACATCGACAATGGCTTTGGGGCTGGGTATCTCGCTTCTTCTTTAAACAACCTGAAAGGGCCCTGATGCAAAAGGCGGGGAGGAGGAGACGCACCAAGGTCCTTTCTCGATTCAATGGGGATTAGAAGACAATCAAGCTTCTTCTCTCCAAGAGGAATATCACGGCAATTTACCACGAAGACAAGAGTGACGATGTTAAAAGACCTTTGCTGACGTTACAGAATTGTGAATTTATGGATAAATTCATCCAGCGGTCACATGGATGTGATCAACCGCTGGATACTGCTTAAAGAGCCCAATTCAACCCACGACGTTTAGACGGAATCGAGGAAGTTCTGAGCCTTCGTTGAAGCTCCATTATCTAATGTGTGGGACCGTGCTGTACTTCGAAGGCAAATCAGGAGCAAGCGGAGACATGATCCTGGCGTCTCTCCTTGATCTTGGCTTTCCGGTGGAAGCTCTCCAAAAATCGCTCGACACACTTTCGGTCCCACTCCGCTTTGAAAGCCGCGACATCTCCTCCAATCAACTAAGAGCCAAATCGGTCAAACCCCTTCTTCCGGAGGAAGAGAAAAAAGAATGGAAACTCGCCGACTTTCTGTCGTTACTAAACAACAGCAAACTCTCTTCAGGCCTTAAAGAGAGAGCTTGCTCGGTCTTCAATCGCCTAGGAAAAGTCGAGGCCAAAGTACACGGAAAAACCCCCGATTCACTCCATTTTCATGAACTGGGAGGATGGGATACAATCTTCGATATTGTCGGATCGGTGGCCGCCCTTGATTTTTTTTCTCCATCGGAGATTTTCGTTGGCCCTTTGAACCTGGGTGGAGGGATGGTGGAGAGTCAACATGGCAGGCTACCTGTTCCAGCCCCTGCCGTGGTTGAGCTGATGAAAGGCTTTCCCGTTTATTCCTCTTCGTTCGAAACGGAGCTCTTAACCCCAACCGGAGCCGCCATTTTGACAACCTTCGGGAAACCGACTCCCCATTTTCCGCGAATGATTGTGGAACAGGTTGGCCACGGAGCCGGTGAGAAAAAACTTGATTTCCCCAACATCCTCCGTGTTTTTCAAGGGGAGCTCTTGGTTGTTTCCTCTCCAGAATCGATCCTGAAACTTGAGACGAACGTGGACGACATGAATCCCCAATTTTGGGATCATGTTTTTGACCGACTTTATGAAAGAGGAGCCCATGAAGTTTTTCTCACCCAAGTCCTGATGAAAAAAAATCGCCTTGCCTATCTCCTAACCGTCTTGGCTCCTGTTGATCAAGAAGCAACTTTAATGGAAATCATCTTCCAGGAAACCACAACCCTGGGAATCCGAAGAGAAATCGTCACAAGAAACATTCTCCCTCGAAAGTTTATTCAGGTAAAAACACCGTATGGAGAGGTTCCTTGCAAGGTGGGATATCAAAATGGGAAAGTCTTCAACGTGGCTCCTGAATACGATGTCTTGAAAAAACTATCCAAAGAAAAAAAAATCCCTCTCAAACAATTGTATCAACAAGTCTTAGCCCAAGCCGAGCAGCAAAAAGAATTAAATTGAGTGGTTTACTGCCTCAAATCATGTCAGACTCATCCCCGCTTACCCTCCACAATTCTTACGAAGGAACTGTTGAGAGTTTGGCGTTTGGTGGAGAGGGAATCACGCGAATCAATCAATTTGTGGTTTTCATCCCGCACGCGATCCCCGGCGATGTCGTTCAATTTCGTGTCACCGAAATCAAGAAATCGTTTGGACGAGCTGTTGTCGAAAAGATTCTCAAGCCTGCTGCCACGCGGGTCGAACCACCCTGCCCCATCTATTACGACTGCGGTGGATGCCAGCTTCAAGAAATGGGATACCAAGCGGCACTCGAAGAAAAATCGAAAATACTCGAAGGGCTATTGAGTCATCAGCTTCATCTTCCGAAAGTCCCGATGGCTCCCCCACTCCCATCCCCAATTCCTTACGCGTATCGAAACAAGATGCAGCTGGCTGTTAGGAAGACTTCCACAACACCCCTTGCGCTTGGTCTTTATCAACCAAGTTCACATGTCATCGTCGACATGCCAACTTGTCCAATTCAGCAAGAAGCGAATAACACGCTCATTCCTGTCCTACGAGAGGGGATGAAAACCCTTGGATGGTCTGCCTATGATGAGAAGAGCCACGCGGGGCTCATCCGACACTTCCTTGCGCGCACGAATCAAATGGGAGAAACGTATCTTGTGATTATTGCAACCGAGTTGGTGCTGCCGCAGTGGGAAACGTTTTTATCTCTTGTGCAAAAAGCATCTCCAAAGCTACAGGGACTCGCCCTAAACGTCAATGGAGATAAAACCAATCGAGTGCTCGGGAAAGCAACGAAAGTGCTCTGGGGAAAAAACTTCTTGCAGGAATCGATCGGTTCTTATCTGTTTGCTTTTGGACCCACCGATTTCTTTCAGACCAATTCTTTCATTCTTGCCCGTTTGATTGATCAAGTCCTGGAATGGGGCCACCCTACTTCGGACGCTTCTGTTCTCGATGTTTACTGTGGTGTTGGCACCTTCACGATTCCCTTGGCGAAGAAAGCGAAACACGTGATCGGAATTGAGGAGAATGCAGATGCGATCTTTTGGGCTAAGGAAAATTCGCGAAAAAATGAAGTGCAAAACACTGAGTTCCATGTTGGAAAAGCAGAAGAGATTCTTCCAACATTGCAGTCGGATGTCTTTTCATTGGTCTTCTTGGATCCACCCCGCAAAGGCCTAACGCCTAACGCTTTGAAAGAACTTGTCCGCTTGAATCCACCCAAGATTCTCTATCTCTCCTGCAATCCGCCAACCTTGGTGCGCGACCTTCAGGTGCTTCTGAAAGCAGGCTGGAATCTCACCCATGTCTTAGCCGCTGATCTCTTCCCTCAGACTGCGCATATCGAAGCCTTGGCCCTCCTCGAGAAAGCTTGATTGTCATTACGATTAAAATGAGCCGCCTGCTATGAAAACCGAAGGCAAATGGGTATACCCGAGGAGCGGAATTAAATTCCGGCGGAATATATCCTACCTCTCCGCCGAATTTACCTCGGAGCTGGACCGGAGGTCCAGCGAGAATGAGCGACGAGGGCTATACCCATTTGCCGAAGGTTTTAAAAGCAGCGGTGAATTCATCTTACCCCCCCTTCTACTGAAGCTCGAACAAGCCGTAGGCAGGGTCGGTGTTCAAGATCGGATTGATGCCAAGTTGGACTTGTTGCTCTGGGAATGCCTTCAAGTTAAAAAACAAGAAAACTTCTTGTTGGTGCCAGCGATACACCAAGCGTCCTTCCCAATCATGCCACTCCTTGTACAACGCAATATCCTGATAACCCACTTGCCCGTTTTGAAGTGAAAAACTCGACCAATATTGCACGCGAATGTCATGGAAGGGTCGAAAATCAGCTTGCGCAATCAGGTTTTGCCATTTCCTGAAATTGGGGTCGTAGTTGCTATCGAGGTGAAAAAACCACTCTTTCCTCGGATGGAGATCAAGCCGAGTCACCAGTTGCTGATAAAAGCGATTCCGGTAATCATACGAAGTCCCCATGTTCAGCTTCCAAATGTCCTTGTCATACACCGAGAACTCTCCACTGAGCGCCCGCACCGGAACCACCGTATCATAGATTAAGGGATCAAAGCCAATGTCACTTTGAGAACGGTAATCGATCAAAGCACTAAAATGATTCCCCAAATTGGTTGAGAGTTGAGTTTGATCTCCGAGGATATACCGTGCGTGGAAGCTACGGGTGGGATAAAAAGCACCGGTATCATAAAAGTCTTGACGATACAAGGCACTGGTGGTCACATGGAAATTCTTAGACAAATCCTGGGTGTACTGCGGCACATTGAATTGAAAATCCCATCGATTGGCTGTCAAATTTCGAAACGATTCAAAATAGTTTCCAAAACTCATTGAGGCTTGATACGGGAGCTTTAGCGGTTTTATTTTCGCGTTATCAGTTCTCAGAGTAATCTCCGGAGTTCGATCAATAAATCCCCCTCGAAAAAGCCCAGTGTCGGTTTTTTCGTAAAACAAATCGGCTGACCAACCATCGAATTTCTTTGTAAAGGCGGTCAAATTGTGGAAGGTACTGCTTGTGGTTAGGCCTTGAACTGTCTTATAATAATCTTCGGAGAGATCCAGATGAAAATTGTTCCCAAAATCCTGAAGGTGATGGTATTGAATGACTTGACTGTTCGAAAAGCCACTGGTCGTGTTGTTAAACTCCGTCAAACTCCAAGAATAATGCTTGCTTTGTTTCGTCAATGAGGCTTGAGTCCCGAAGGTGTCGGGAGAAATGATGGGAGGAACACGATAGCGGTAAAGATTACCCCGAGCGCTTAGCTTCAAGCCCCCGCCGAAATCATACTGGGTCGAGGCCGCCAGTTGCTCCCGAGTAAAATTCTGAAACCCTCGACCATTTTGGTGGTAAACACTGAAATGGGTATCCCCTCTGTTTCCAAGAGGAAACGAATGTTCTAGCCCGGTAGCGAATCCAGTCTTCTGATAATAATCAGCCAACACGGTTCCATAATTGTCTTTAAACGCTTCATAGTTTGTCGCGGTCTTCACAAAAAATCCGTCGATTTTATTGTAGCCAAAATGCGGAACATACGATTGTCGATGAGCTGGACGAGGATGGAGATCGATCACAAGCTTGGCCACATGCCAAAGGGGAGTTTTGCCAATCCAGAGACGCCCATGGGAAATCACCATCTTGTCTCCAGGAATGACTTTGATTTCTTGAGCCTGGATGTGATAGTGTTTCTTATCCCAGGGAAAATCACAGGTGCTTAGATCGACTTCCTTAAAAAGTAAAACATTGTTGTCAATGTTGATCGATTTTCCCTTATAATACATTTCACCTCGAATGGGTTGACCTTCCAAGTAGATGTTTTTGGTCCGCCCCGAAATCAAGGAAAAGGCCCCTTTGCGGGTTACAACATTGTACCAAAAATGGCTTCCCGTCATCCGTTCCCCATCACGCTCCATCATGACTTGACCGGCACTTTCAAGCAAGCCTGTCTTCGGATCATAGGTAATCGCATCCGAAAGAATACGGGTATCCCCGTAAGTCAATTGAACATGCCCTTTGGCAAACACCCGCTCTTTGTCGTAAAAGAGATGGTCAGCCTTGATGGTGGTTAGGTCAGCTTCGATTTTTTCTTCCCCTTGGCTCTGGCAAACCAGACAAAGAAAAGCCATAACCAGAAACAAAAAAGTCTTTTTTGTCATCGGATCAACTCTTCACGCCACAAAAAGAAAATGCCAAAACCTCCAAGAAGCAAATTGGGAAGCCAAGCCGCAATCCACGGAGAAAGTAAGCCCACCGTTCCAAGCGCACGGCTCACTGAAAATAAACAGTAATAAATGAAGAGCAAAAAAACACCAGAGGCAATGCTGATAAACCGTCCACCCCGGGGAAAACGAACCCCAAGAGGAATGCCAATAAGACCAGCTACAAGACAGCCAAAGGGAAGACTGTACTTAAAATAGTAATCGGTATCCATGACCCGGGTTTCGATGCCGCTGGCTTTCAAAACTCCGATTTGTTTCCGAAGCTCTGTGGCACTCATTTCAAATGAAGACTTATCCGAAGTGGTAAAAAGTTCAGGATTAATCGCTACAGGAACAACCATCTCATCAAAACTCGACTCGTATTGAGTTAAGCCCCCAGGGGCGTACTGGTGAATGGATCCTTTATAAAGGTGAAAATGAGTCCCATCGTATTCTGCGCGATCGGCTACGGTCATCCGGGGATACAAGGAACCCGATCCTTCATAGATCATCACATGATACAGCATCCGGTTTGGCTTGTCCAACGCTCCAACATAATACACCGTATTGTTAGGGCCGTGGATAAAAACATTGGGCTCGACAGGGGGGATGGCTTGGCGCAACAAGATCTCGCGAATGATGGTTTCCGATCGATGCGTAGCCCATGGAGAAATTTTTTCGTTGGTCAAAAAAGTCAGGAAAACAAGGAGAATGGCTAACCCCAGGATTGGGTAAGTCAACCGCAAGAATGAGATGCCACTGGTCCGCATGGCAATGATTTCATGATCGGCCACAAGCCGCCCTAAACCGAGCAGCGTCGCAAAAAGCATGGCCACAGGAAAAGTAAGGACAAGAATGGCGGGAATGCGCAATCCGAGCATCTCGATGACCGCCATCCATGGCACTTGCTTGGTGACAATTTGGTCCACCAGCAAGAAAACAATGTTGGCCAGCATGAACAAGCCAAAGCCAACAGCCGCTAGAAAAAGGGGGCCCACCAGTTCCGATAAGATGTAGCGGTCAGCCAGCTTCATTTTGTTGCCTTCCTTTGTTGGAACCCCTTTTTCATTTTGAACAGAAAAAACCCTCCCGAGGCATACCTCCGTATTCAAAAACCCCAGTATTGAAGGGAAAATCTTGACATCATAACAATTAATGAGATATAATAAAGAGGAATGTGACCTGTAGTTTTTTTTGCAATTTACTCCCACCATACGGGCCGAAAAGACTGAATGAAGTCTAACAGGGACGGGCAAGGCCCAAATGCACGAAGGGCAGAGTGATAAATGCTAGCACGGGCTTCTAAACGCGACCTACCCGAACTTCTTATCGAAGAAAAGCTCATTACTGAACGCCAGTTAAACAAGGCGCTCGAGCAGCAACGAAAGACCAGTGAAAAGCTTGAAAAAATACTTGTCCAACTTGGCTTTTTATCCGAAAAAGACCTCACGGAAGTCATGGGAAAACAGATGGGGGTCATGTTTGTTGATCTCGAATCCCAAAACATCGATCCGGAGTTAATTAAAACCGTTCCCGAACACCTGGTTCGGCGATACAAGGTCGTCCCGATCGGTCAACTCGACAATAAGCTCACCCTCGCCATGGTTGATCCATTGAACGTTTTAGCCATTGACGACATTCGCCTCATCACCGGATTTGATATTCAACCGGTCATCTGCACCGAAGATGCCGTAACCAAAGTAATCGATCGAAGCTTTGGGGTAACCGGCCTTCAAGAAGTTGAAGACACCGTCAAGAGCATCGCCACAGCAGACCAAACTTCGGGACTTGATGTTGTTCAAGAAGAAGAAGAAATCGCCATCGACAAACTCAAGGAGCTTGTTGATGAAGCTCCCATTGTCCGCGTGGTGAATCTGATTATTTCTCAGGCCATCAATGATAAAGCTTCCGATATTCACATTGAACCAGAACCAAAACAAGTACGCGTTCGCTACCGCATCGATGGGGTGCTCCATGATGTGATGAGCCCTCCCAAACACATCCAAGCGCCGATGATTTCCAGGGTAAAGATCATGGCGAACATGGATATTTCAGAACGTCGCCTTCCCCAAGACGGAAAAATTCACATTCGAAACAACAATCGGGAATTTGACCTTCGCGTTTCCACTATTCCAACGGTTCATGGCGAAAAAGTCGTGCTCCGAATCTTAGACAAGAGCTCCGTCATGCTTGGGCTTGACAAGCTGGGCTTCGCCGCGGAAACCAAAGACAAATTTGAAGAAATGATTGCAAAGCCTTATGGCATGATCTTGGTCACGGGCCCCACGGGCTCAGGAAAATCCACCACCTTGTATTCGTGCCTTAATAAACTCAACACCGGCGTACAAAACATCATCACGATTGAAGATCCTGTGGAATATCAGCTTACGGGCGTGAATCAGGTGCAGGTCAATGAGAAAGCAGGCCTCCATTTTGCCAACGCGCTTCGCTCTTTCCTGCGACAAGATCCTGACATCATCATGGTGGGTGAAATCCGTGACTCTGAGACGGCTCGAATTGCCATTGAAGCGGCCCTCACAGGCCACCTTGTTCTCTCCACTTTGCACACCAACGATTCACCTTCTGCCGTCACCCGACTCATCGAGATGGGGATAGAGCCCTTCCTCGTGGCTTCTGCTTTGATCGGAGCTCTCGCCCAACGCCTTGCTCGAATGATTTGTCCCAACTGCAAGGAAACATTCACCCCGCCAGCGGAATCGGTCAAGAAATTTGGTCTGGGCATGTACTCGGGTGAAGAAGTGCAATTTTATCGGGGACGTGGCTGTGATCACTGCAAGCAAACCGGATATCGGGGTCGATCGGGAATTTATGAGCTCATGAGCCTAAGCGATCGTTGTCGAGCGTTAACCCTGCAACGCTCCTCTTCAAATGACATTCGCAAAGCTGCTATGGAAGAGGGGATGAAAACCCTTCAAGATGATGGGATTCGAAAAGTGTTGGGTGGATCGACCACCATCGAGGAAATGCTCCGCGTGGTTTACATGGAAGGACAACAGTAATGGCGCTGGCTGAACCTGCGAAACTCACCATGGATGAGCTCTTACGAATCACCGTTCAACGTGGAGCTTCTGACTTACACCTGACCGTTGGACTCTCCCCCACGCTCCGAATCAATGGAAAATTAACCCCCACCGAATTTCCACGCTTGGCTCCCGACGACACCAAGCGCTTAATTTACGGCATCCTGAATGATAAACAGAAAGAGCTCATCGAAAAACATTGGGATCTGGATTGCTCTCATGGGGTAAAAGGCTTTGGCCGATTTCGTGTCAACATCTACAAACAACGTGGAGCCTATGGCGCAGCATTTCGCGCGATTCCGAATACCGTATCGTCTCGTGGAGAATTGGGCCTGCCCTCCATTGTCGATGAGATCGTCAAACGTCCGCACGGCTTAGTCTTGGTGACCGGAGCCACCGGGGTGGGAAAATCGACCACGTTGGCTTGCATGATTGATGCCATCAATAACGAACGCTCCTGCCACATCATGACCGTGGAAGATCCGATTGAATACGTCCATCTCCACAAAAAGTCAATGGTCAATCAACGCGAAATTGGGCAGGATACCCAATCGTGGTCACTTGCTCTTCGAGCCGTTCTTCGTGAAGACCCTAACGTGATCATGGTTGGCGAAATGCGCGATCCTGAGACCATTACGGCCACACTCACGGCTGCAGAGACAGGACATCTTGTGCTTTCCACGCTGCACACAGTTGATTGCGCTCAAACGATTGATCGAATTATCGATGTCTTTTCCCCTCATCAGCAACAGCAGGTTCGAATTCAATTAGCCAGCGTGTTGGAAGCCATTCTGGCCATGCAGCTCATCCCCCATGCCAGCGGGGTGGGGCGAGTACCCTCCACTGAAATCTTGATCGCCACCCCAGCCGTGAGAAGCTTGATTCGAGATGGCAAGACCCATCAAATTTATTCCCATCTTCAAACCGGTTCGAAGTTCGGAATGCAAACCATGGATCAAGCCTTGTTTGATCTTTACAAGAACAAGACCATCATCGCTGAAGAAGCCCTTGCTCGTACGATGCATCTTGACGAAATGAAGCGCCTGATCGAAAACTCCAACAAATGATCGAACCTGATCTTCGATGCGAACCTATGTTTATGAAGGTCTCAATGAAGAAGGGATGGTCATTCGTGGCCTTGTCGAAGCTGAAACTCGAAACCTAGCCCTTCAAACCCTCCGAAACTACCACCTCTACATCCGCAACATTCGCGAGCAAAGTAAGCTTGCTTTTGTCCTCAACAAGCTTCGGGGAGTTGGCCAAGGGAGCCTCGCCATTTTTACCCGAGAGCTTTCTGCCATGATCAAGGCTGGCTTGCCTCTGGTCCGTTCTCTTGAAGTTCTTAGCCGGAAGGGAGAAAACAAGCGCCTTGAAGACGTTGTGCTCCTTGTCCGGGAATACATTAAAGTCGGAGACTCTCTTTACCAAGCCATCTTTCGCTTTCCGGATGTTTTCGATGCGGTGTATCGTTCCATGATTCGCGCGGGTGAGGTGGCCGGTGAGCTTGGAGGCATTCTCGACCGATTGGCCACCTTCTTGGAGAAGGACTATAACCTACGAAGAAAAGTAAGAGCAGCCATGACCTATCCCGTCCTCGTTTTCTGCTTTTGCATAGCAATTTCGGTAAGCCTTGTGGTCTTCATTTTTCCAAAGTTCATCGATATGTTTCAAGGTCTAGGCGTTGACATGCCTTGGCCAACCCGCCTGC
>JABDET010000013.1 GCA_013286945.1 Candidatus Melainabacteria bacterium | reverse complement strand
TCTTAGGCTGAACTCAAACGAATGATCGGCGAAAGCGCATGAAACCTGCTTGGCTGCAGCAAGGTTTGCTTCTTGATCGTCGACAACGAGAATTCGCATGAACCGCTAACTTTTGGAGTGTGCGTGCCTGCCTGCCCCTTTTTTTGGAGGTTGTTGAGCATCAATGTTCTTGCGAGCCCTCGGGTTGTATCGACCGATGTCGATCATGGGCTTGAGTCGGAAATCCTGAGAGAGAGCCTTGGAAGTCACTCGAATTGTGCCATCCTTCCGCATGGAAAGAGTTAAAGGATATGCTTCTTTTGTGTTGTGGTGACTGTCGGCATCGCGATCGACGTCGGAATATTCGTAGACGCAATGACCCGCCATTTTGCCGGAAACTTTGACCTTGATGACGTGGGTCCATGACCAAGTCTGTCCGCAGTCGTACCCCAGGTGTGACCTCTCAAGTTTATAGCGAAGTTCCTCAGAGCCATTGGGATGGTAAAGCTGAGTTATTTCCGTATCGCCCCCTTCTGCTCGACCGGTCTTGGTAACGCTAAAACTTCTGCTCTTCATCGTAGGCAACTCGAGCGATCCGGAAAAGGATTGAGTAGGCAAACCAATGAGTTTTAATGTAACGATCGAACCATAGTGGTCTTCATCGGGACGACTCTCAAATACATCGCCACATCTTAGTTTGATCTCTTCTAGAGTTACCACTTTCTTAGGTGGAACGTAGGGTACTCCAGCCTCGCCAGGGGCTAGCGCTGGGGTTTGCTCGAACTTCTTACTTCTTACGAGAGTTGATGCAACAGGGCCACGGTACGATGAAAAATCAATAGCTTTGCGCATAATCACTCAATCCTCCTACCAGAGATATAAACTGAAATGTAAGGAAATACAGAGTCTCCGTTGGCGGAAGACTCTGTATTTAATTGAGCTATTGTTTGTGCTTCATTGGGTTGTCGGCAGGGTTGACATAGGTGATGTTCCACGGACCCATGCCGTGAAGTTGGATAACGGTTTCTTCGTCCGTCCAAGCGAAATGCTTCATGCCAGCTGGCAACACAATGTAGCTTCCTGCAGGGAGCGATTTACCCATGGACGTATCGAATTTTCCTCCCATCCCAAGGTTGAGTGTTCCACTTAACACGGTGATGTGTTCGTCGGCACTGTGCCAATGTGGGGGAATCTTGTAGGCCGCGGGGGCTTTCATTCGAATGGTAAAAGGACCCGGCTTCATCGGGTTCCCTTCAAGGACTGCCATCATGGCTCCGGATGGGAGCATGGGGGGCGCATTAACCCATTTGACTTGGTCCCCGAGAATGGTAATTTGAGTCGCCTTGGTTGTGTGATGCGCGAAGGCGCACCACGACATCATGAGGACAAGGGACAATACTAACATGACTTTCTTCAACATATAAACCCTCCATTCAAAAATTTTTAATCGTGTGAGTGGTATAGTTTCTGAATGGATCGGCCAACGTCCTGTTTAGCCGCTAGCGGGAGCGGGCAAGAATTAGAGCGCCTCACCTCGCTTCCACTCCCCTGGGTCGCTCTCTTGCATTAGGGGGATTGGAAGAGCTTCACAAATTCTTGAAGTTCGGCTTCATTCAAATCGGAAGCCACCCAGTAGGTCATGCCATTTGCGTTCCAATGAATGAGATGGTAGCCTCGATCAGTTTCCATTTTGCTTTCTTCGGGGGTATTCTTTGCCAAAGGCCAAACAAACACATTGATTGCATGCCCCCGCAGATGATACACGAGCGCTGCCACCGATCTCTTGTTGACATAGTCGAGGCGTCCTCCGATTAGGTTAAACCCTTGCGAAGAAAGATCTTTTACCTGTGGCGAGAAATCAAGCTTTCCATTAAACCATGGTTTCACGGTGTGCTGGTTCGTTGAAGCCACATCGATGAGATGGTTCGGCATCAGGGAGCGAATGTGATCCGACAGGATCTCCTCAGAAAGTCGCGCTTCAGAAGAAGGTCCAAAAGCGGGGGGGATCACTTTCCAGAAGAGAAAAAGAAGGACAAACGAAGCCGCCAAAGGAGCCCATTGGAGAGGACGAATAAACCATCGTGTTCCCCGGCTTTCCTCTTTCATGAAAGCGTTTCGTATTTTTTTCTCTAAGCCCTTGGGTTTCTCATAGTAAAATGAGCCCTTTCGGATAGAAGATTGCAAGACTTCAAGATTCTTGTAAGCCCGCGAACAGCGATCGCAGCCTTGAAGATGTTTTTCGAATTCAAGTGACTTTGTGAGTTCAAGCTCACTGTCAAGATAGGCGTGCATCAAGTGTTCTGCTTCATTGCATGGGATAGGGTTGCTCATGAGAACGGGACCTCCACAGAAGGTTTGGTGAGATATTCCTGAAGTCTGGCGCGAGCTCGAGCTAAGCGGGACATAACGGTCCCGACCGGGATATTGGCAATGGTGGCAATTTCTTTGTAGGATAACCCTTCCAATTCCCGCAAGACAATCGCTTCTCGATACTCAAGAGGAAGATTTTCAATGCCTTGCTTCAGCAAATCACGATCGACTTGTTGCATGAGGAGCGATTCTGGATTGCTTGTTTCTGAAGAAACTTCAGGAAGTTCGTCGATCAACACCGGTAGTTCGAGGGATCGGTTTTTCTTAAGCCACGTGTAAGCCGTATTCCGCACGATTGCAAAAAGCCAGGGGCGAACTGCTTCGCCACGGAAGCGGTCAAAAAACTTAAAGGCTCGCAAACAAGCTTCCTGCACGACGTCCTCCGAATCTTGATGGTTCCGCGTGATCCAGCGAGCATAATTGTATGCCGCGCCAATGTGCGGGTTCACCATGGCTTCAAATCGTGTCTGTTGGGTCTTTCCCCACATTGTTTTTCTCCAGCGTTTGTGTCTGTCTACTCATAAGACTTGCTTCTGGCACTTTTTATTCCCGAAGTCGCGAGAAACCCTGCCACTTGTGGCAGGGAGACGAGCGACAAGGGAACACAGCGCTTTTAGCGCTTTATTCCCAGGAGACCAAAAACTTTCCTTTGGGAATAATCTGACGTTCTCCTCGGTAGATAGAGTAGCCGTGATTTAATGCAAGCGAGCGAAAATCCCCGACTGTCAAGTCGGGGATTGAGCGAGCGCCGCAAGAGCGCCCCAACCTAGACGTTGCGCCCACGGTGCCGAAGGCATCGCTTACGCGTAGCTCCTAGGGGTAGCGAGAAGCGAAGAGGGGCGCTCTAAAACGGCAAAGGAGAGTGTCATGAAAAGTATTTGGAATTGGTTTATTCATCCTACGGTCAACACACCTCGTGCCATCATTTTGATTCGTTTTATGGCTGGGACTGTCTTTTTGTGGGAAGGGATCATGAAATTTGTTTTTGTGAATCAAGGCGTTGGTCGCTTCACAAAATTGGGAATCCCATTTCCTGTGTTCTCGGCCACGTTTGTGGGATGGCTTGAGATTGTGGGTGGGAGTTTATTGATTGTTGGATTTCTTACAAGGGCCATTGCGGTTCCGTTTATCATCGAGATGATTGTGGCTATCCTTTCAACCAAGCCTCGATTGTATCTTGGAACATTCCCGCTTCCCCTTCCACCGGTGCCGCCTCAAACGGGGTTTTGGGCCGTGTTACACGAAGTCCGGTCAGAGTATGCGCAAATGGTCTGCTCACTCTTTGTGTTGATCACAGGACCGGGTCCGTGGTCAATTGATGCATGGTTAAATTCAAAAGATGTTCGCCAGTGAGGGAGTAGGGGACAACCACCTCGCTCGCACCCGCTTGTTTCAGCTTTTCACCGTGACTTGCAGACATGGCTGTGGCAATCACGGTTGCCTGAGGGGCAAGCAAACGACAAGTCTTTACGAGTTTGAGGTTCGAGGTTCCTTTTAGAAGCATGTCCGAAACCGTGGAGAGAATGATCTTGGCATCTTTGATGCGCGCGTGTTCGAGGGTTTCTAGACTTCTCAGGTCACCGAATACGCCAGCTACCCCCATCTTTTCAAGTTCGCGCAGCATTTCCACACTAAAATCGATCACCAAACACTCGCGGAGCAATTCGGGGTGGTTTTTCGATAATTTTTCAAGGAGCGAACGTGCGGCAAGGTGACATCCAAGAAAGTAAATGGAATACCTCTTGATTTCTCCGAGTTCCCTTTGCGTACTTGGGCGTTCCGGAATGAGCCGATTGAGGAGTCGATTAAAGCGAAAGAAAAGAGGATCACTAAACTTGATAAAATACGTTGAAATGACCGAGGTGAACACCATCGCAAAGATGAGAAGAGTAAGAATGTCTTTATGAATGTGCCCGAAGCTCACGCCGAGAGTCGCGATCACGAGAGAGAACTCGCTGATTTGAGAGAGGTTTAAGCTGGCTGTAAAGCTTGTTCGCCTCCCCCCTCCTGACCAGGAAAGGAGCGGGTAAACAATCAAGAAACGTGAAGCGATCACAAACAAAACGATTTCAAGAATTTGATAAAGGTCATGCAAGTGAGGAATCGTTATTTTCATCCCGAGTGACAAGAAGAAAAGGGTGAGAAAGACATCGCGCAAAGGAAGAACTTTGCTGGTGACGTGGATGCTATAAGGAAAAGTGGAAATGCAGATACCGGCAATCAAGGCCCCCATCTCGGTTGATGAGCCAATGAGGCCGGCTGCACCGGAGATCAAGGCACACCAGGCCAGAGAAATGGCCACCACCATTTCAGGAGACTTTTCTGCCCACGCATAAGCTTTCGCCAGAACATGTCGGCTGAGTAGGAGCCCAAACCCCATTAGGGCTAAACTTTTAAGAATCGCGATGCCGATCAGGGACAACTGCGGAGTTCTAAAGCTCGGAAGAATCGCCAAAGCGAGAATGGCCCAGAGATCTTGGAAAATCAAGATTCCCAACGTAGCCTTTCCCGGCAATGTGCCGAGCTCAAATTTGTCGTACAAAAGTTTAACCACGATGGCGGTGCTGCTTAAAGCGCAAGCGATGGCCAGATAAAGGTTATCCAAATGCTGGTGATTCAGGTTAAACCCAATCAGAAGGAAGAAGCCGACGCCGAGCGCGACGCTTAAGGGGAATTGTCCCAGCCCAGCCATCCAGAGTGACTTGCCGGATGAGAGAAGAGCGGGGATGTCGATCTCAAGACCGATCACGAACAGTAACAAAATCAAACCAATCTCAGAGATCAAGTTAATGTTGGTAGGTTGGTTCACCAATTGAGGGCCAATTTTAGGGCCGACAACGATTCCGGCAAGAAAATACCCGAGAATAATCGGTTGATTCAGTCGATAAGCAATCAATCCCAGGATTGTGGCGACAATCAATGAAATCGCGAGGTCTTGGAGTAAGCCGTGCATGTTTCGTGTTTCGCCGTAGGAAGAGAAGATCCCGGGGGTCCAAAGCTTTGATTGGGCAAGGGATCAAAGGGTCGTACAATGAGTGAGACCGAGGGTGTGGGGGTATACTAGTATATATATTGAGTTCTAAAAGGAGAAGCTATGAGAAGTTTCAAACAAGTCCTGCTTAACAGTAGGGTCTTTATTTTGGTATTGGTCGCGTTCATGTTTGGCAATGCAAGTTTCGCGATGGGGCAGCCGGTCACAGTCGTCATCGACGGACAGGTCCTAGCGCTTGACCAGCCTGCGATGACTTTGGGTGAACGGGTGTTTGTGCCGCTCCGAGGTGTGTTTGAAAGTTTGGGAGCACAGGTGACTTATGTTGCAAATACACGTTCGATCAAAGCTGTCCGTGGAACTACCGAGGTGGCGCTTACCGTCGGTTCGCGACAAGCGTACGTGAATGGGGAGGCTCGTTCCTTGGATGCCCCTCCTGTTGTCATGGGAGAGCGAGTCATGGTGCCACTCCGATTTGTCAGCGAGGCACTCGGAGCTCAGGTCAAATGGCAAGCGTATAATCGCACGGTCAGCATACTCAGCCTCACCGGCGGAGCTAACAATCCTCCGAGTTACACCGGTGGACCTAATAATGCCCCAATCACGAGTGGGCCACGGATTGATAGTGTAACCCACAATGCTCTGGGAACCTTGATGCCGGGTGACACGTTGACTGTGGTTCTTCGTGGCGAACCGGGTGGAGAGGCTACTTTTGATATCACGAATGTCACCACGGAAGCCCCGATGCAGGAAACATCTCCAGGAATATACCAGGGAAGCTATACGGTCACTCAAGCAAGGGATGTACGCTATGCGAGCGTGACCGGTCATCTCCGTCTTAACGGAAGAGAATCGAACCTCGTGGCAGTCAAAGCCATTTCGATCGGCGGAGCAACGACCCTTGCCAATCAAGCACAGGTTAGCCCTACTCCTGGATCGGAAACGAATGCGCTTCGTCCACAAGTGACTGCAGTTTTTCACAATCCTATCCAGTCCTCGACGGTCCGCTTTCTAGTGGACGGTACTGATTATACGTCCCAGGCGCAATTCACATCCAATTCTGCCACGTGGACACCACCCTACGATCTTTCCGCTGGAGAACATCTGATTCTTGTCACGGCCATAGGGACGCAAGGAGAACAGCTGAGTCGAAAATGGAACTTTTTCGTCAGCAATGGTGGAAACGGAAACAGCAATTATATTCAATCAGTCAGTCCCTCTTCACGCAGCGTTGATGCAGGTCAAACCGTCACAGTCACCATGCAGGGAGCTCCAGGTGGAACAGCCACCATGACTTTGGCCAACCGTCAAAGCATTCTCATGACTGAAAATCCCCCTGGAACTTATGTCGGGGTGTATACCGCTCCATCTGATTTGGCTGGTCGGTACGTTGATCTCACGGTAAGGCTTCAAACGCCGGATGGAAGAAATCAAAGCATCACCGACGCGGGTGCTATCTATGTGAATAGTGCGGCAGGGGGCGGTTTTCCCCTTAGCGTAAACAGTCCTTTAGGTGGGTCTGCAATCCCCCAAGCTTTTGACGTGTATGGGACAACCCAACCAAATTCATTGGTGAGACTACGTCTCTTGGCTCCGAATGGCATTTTAGGAAGCGTGTTTGGGATCCAACAAGAAATTACAAACACACAAGTCCGTGCCGACAGCAATGGAAACTTTAGTGCTCATCTGGATACTGGAAATCTTTCTTCCGGATCAAGAGCGGTCTTGCTCATCCAGGCTCAAAATGACCAAGGCTCACAGTCCCCTGAAATGAGGGTTGAATTAGTACGTCAATAGGTTTTTAATTTGACAGATTCATCGAAGAACGCTCATTACGATGTGATCATCATCGGGGGCGGATCAGCTGGGTTTTCAGTTATTCAAGAGCTGCAAGGCAAAAAGCTCAAAGTGGCCCTCGTCGAAAATCGACAATTAGGGGGCTCTTGCCCGAATTTTGCATGCGTGCCTACGAAAGCCTTGGTGAAATGTGCCAGTGTCTTAGATACACTGAATCATGCGCGTGATTTTGGGATCTTGTGCAAAGGAACGGGCTTTGATTGGCGCATGGTCCAAAAATATAGAGCCGACAGAGTCTCGATGACTAAGGCGCAAGACGCCAAAAATGAACTTCGAAAACAACGGATCGACCTTATCTGGGGAACCGCGTCTTTTTTGAACCCTCAAGAAATCGCTGTAGGCAAGAAAGTCTACCGAGGTGATCAATTCGCCGTAACCACGGGCTCTCGAGAACGTCTTCCGGAAGTGGCAGGTACGCGGACCGCCGGTTTGCTTAATTCTGATCAACTGATCGAAGTACGGGACCTTCCAAAGTCTTTGTCGATCATTGGAGGGGGGCCCGTCGGAATCGAGTTCGCTCAAATCTTTGCTCGATTCGGTGTCGAGGTAACAATCCTCACCAAGAATTCAGAAGTTCTGGTGAGAGAAGAACCAGAGGTCGCAAAGCTTGCTCGGCAACATTTGTCAAAAGATGGAGTCCGATTCGTTCTTGATTCGGAGATCACATCCTTCAACAATATAGGTCGGATGAAACAAATTCACTTCAAGCGAAATGGGAAAATCCGAAGGATGGAAGCAAATCAAATTCTAGTAGCTATGGGAAGAGTTGCAAACCTCGATAAATTACATTTGGAATTTGCGGGTGTGAAACTCACTGAAAAGGGAATCAAGACAAATCGATATTTGCGAACGAGCCAGCCGCATATCTACGCTGCCGGAGATGTCGTGGGAAACATGCTTTTTACCCATGTGGCTTCTTACGAGGGAAGCATCGTCGGACAGAATCTTCTCGGAAGAAAGATCAGAGTTAGCTACGACATTATTCCTCGAGGAACATTTTGCGATCCTGAAATTGGAAGTGTGGGAATCACGGAAAAGGAAGCCAAAGCGGAAGGAAGAAAAATCATGACAGCGGTCCTTCCTTACGGGGGCGGCCGAGGTTTCATCCATGCCGACCCGGAAGGGCTCATCAAAGTGGTTGTGGATAAGACAAAGCGTACGATCTTGGGTGGAAGCGTGATTGGAAAAGGTGCCGTCGAATTCATTCACCTGTTGGCGATCGCGATGCACGGTCAGCTGACCGCTGACGATCTAAGCAGAATGGTTTATGCGTTCCCCTCCCATGTTGAGGCTCTCGCCGGAATCACAGCGATCTTGAAGTATTGATAAGCATGATAAGCAAGTGAAATCATTGTCAATTAGGATACTTCAACTTTTGCCGATACTTCTTGTTCTCATCGGTGGTAATTATTCTATTGACCCAGGTCATCTTTTTAACAAAGGCAAGTATGAAGCAGGATTGGCTCATCTACTTCAATCGAAGCCTTCCGCTGTGAGAAAGATTTTCAAGGGCGAGTTTGCAAAGGCTATCATATGAGCCAAGACCCAAAAAGCGGCTTCAGACGCTTCATTAGACTTATTCTAAACACTTACAAACGGTATCAAGCTGATTCAGGTGGGTATCTCGCAGCGGCCATCACCTACTACGCATTCTTGTCGGTCTACCCGCTGCTCTTGATTCATCTGTTTCTTCTTGGGTGGCTTTTTGCTGGCGACACGTCGAGGCAGGCGGAATGGGAAGGAAGATTATTCGCCATAGTCCCCGGAGTTCAAGAGTTGATTTCCCGCAATCTGAAGGCGCTTCTCCAAGCACGTGGGACAATTGGAGTGGTAGGGCTTGTTGGATTGATCTGGGCAGGTCTCGGTATGGCGCATGCGGCTAGCTGGTCTCTCGCCCAGATTTTTCGCGTTTCCAGTCGTCCTGGATTTTTTCGAAGAACAGCTTCTTCATTAGGTTCACTGGTTATTTTGAGCATGTTGATCCTGATATCGACTGGCCTCTCTGCGATTATTGGAGGGGCTGCTTCTGTGGGGACGCAAGGGGTTGTTTTGAGAATCATCGGTATCATGGTCACATTGACTCTGGATTTTTTGATCTTCCTAATGGCCTATTGGATTTTGGCCCCGACGAGGCAGTTCCCGTTAAGACATTTATGGAAAGGAGCGGTTTTTGGCGGCTCGGGGTGGGCTGCTGTTAGGATTGTAAGTGTGTGGTATTTCGCAAAGGTGGTTAGCCGATGGAGTGTAGTGCACGGCACTTTTGCAGCAGCGCTAGCGGTGCTTGTCGTCTTGTACTTCGGCTCCTGCCTCTTTCTCTATGGCGCCGAGCTCAACGCCGTGTTGTACGAAGAAAAGAACTCTTCACCTCTTCGATGACAGCTTATTTGTAATCAATGACGGGCCCAGCCCGCAGCGGTTTATTTTGCGCTACCTTTTGTGTCCAAAGTGGCCAACAAGGTCACGAGGTCATCGGCATGTTCTTCTTCATTTTCAAGCAATTCTTCGATGAGGCGTCGGGTAGTCGGATCGTCATCTCCAAGCCAGCGAACAATCTCTGAATACGTTTCGACCGCGACACGTTCGGCCACCAAATCTTCTTTAATCATCTCAACGAGATTTGTACCTTCAACATATTCGGCGTGGCTTCGAGTCGCCAGTCCTTCTGGGTTGAAATTGGGTTCCCCTTGAAGTTGCACAATGCGCCGAGCCACTTTATCGGCATGGGTTTGCTCCTCATTGGCATGTTCGAGAAATTCTTGCGCAATCGGTTCTGCATTGATTCCGCTTGCTGTAAAATAATGGCGCTTGTAGCGGAGAACACAGACGATTTCGGTAGCCAAGACATCGTTTAGAACATCAATAACCTTTTTGCGATCGGCCCTATATCCTTCGGTTACCGGCCCTGCTTGAATGTTGGCCCGTGCTCGTCTTCGAATTTCTTTGATATCGGAAAGAAATTTTCCATTCCGCTCAAGTAATGCTTGCTTCCTTTCATCAGACATGAACATCCCTCCAAATAGAATTTTGTTCCGATCACATTATACCCCAAAAATGAAGTGCCGACCCTGAAGGGGGAGCCAAACAGGGCCAGCACTATTCTGCAAACGGTATCTTGTTCTGAACGGTTGGACACTATGATTCTGGCAAAGTTGGTTGGAATGGATGTAACTCATGTTAACAATTTGGCAATAGACTGTTAAGGATTGGTCTCTTGCTTGTGGTCCTCTAGCTATGCTACGCTTGTGAACAGGGAATAATAGAGGTAAGGGTACAAGCCCTGGGACCTTTGTGAAACAGGAGGTGAAAAAGCCATGATCAAGGAGCCTGAGAGTCGGATGTTGATGGAACAGCAAAGTACTGATTTTTCGGACTTATTTCCTTCCGTTAAAGACATCATGCAAGGGAAGAAAGTGAAACCTGTGGATCCAAGCATCTGGTATGTTATCGGAGGCAAGGCGTGGCAAGGGGAACTTGGCAACATTACCAGTTCTTTACGAGAAAACTTGTGGAAGCGATCATTGGAATCTCAAGAATCGAGAAGTAGAGTTAGACGTGAACTTCATTTAAATTTCCGGTCTGCTCAATAGTTTTTATTTCCGATTAGTTTCCCTCAAGAAGAAAAAACCTCGCTGGTGAACAGCGAGGTTTTTCTATTTCTAAACTTAACTATCCGGGGCTAGTTTACAGCTCCTAGGTCCTTATTGTTGTGGGATCGGAGCCGGCAAAGAATTCTGCAGCTGATCCTGTGTCATTGGCTGTTGATTTGTTGCAGCTGATTCTCGTTCAACGGTAAACCAAAGATTGAAAGTGAGATGTCGAGAAATGCTGTCGGTGAAGATCACTTTCAAGTGGTGGTTTCCCAAGAGCAGTAAGCTTGAAGGATGATAAATTACTGTATCTTGAGAAATGGTGCAAAACGTGGTGATATCCTGACCATCGAGGTAAACACGAACGGTTGAAAGAGACGAAAATTCAATCGTTTTGTGTTTGAAGCTGATCGATGGAGGATCCAGGGTAATGACTGACCCATTGTCTGGGTTAATCTTGGTCACAACTTCTTTGACAGGCCCAGTTGACAATTTCACTGGAGCTGTTTGCATTTCGTTTCGGTCTCCCTTTTGGAGATGGCCCACAATGTCTGCACCATCAATGATGGCGTCTTTCGGGAGCTGGTAGCTGCCGACATAGATTCCGGGGGTCACTTCTGACATGGGAAGCGCTTTCGCAATTTCTCCGACATCAAAAGTAGCGATACCGTTGTTTTCCCCATTCAGTGTAACGGTAAGGATCTCTCCAGGAAGATAACGGTGGTTCGCGTCATACTTGACTGAGACAAGAAAAGTCGATCCCTCTGACGCAGCGTAAACTTGAGAGATCGTTACAAGTGAGAGGACTAAGGCTAGCAAAGGCAAGAGGACCTTCACTCTCATTTACACACCTCCAAAGATTGAATTGGTATTGCAAAAAATCCTGGAGTGCTTAGGGTGGATTTTCCCCGGAAGAACCCTCTCCCAAAAACCCCCAGGGACTTTTAGTCTTCTATAGTATACCCAGAATCTTAGAAATGAGACAAGTTCTGGGTGGAAAAGAATTCAACGGGGACGAATATTCACTCCAGGAGGTTCGTGAAGAAATTTAGAATGTAAGTGGAATGAAAAACTGGTCATGGATCGGGGGAGTAGCTTCCCTCGCCATTCCATGGTTTGCCATTCTCGTTTTTGGGCTCCCCGTTTCTCCAATAATCCAAGTCGTCTTCTCAGGGCTAGCCATCATTGCGGCTGCTTTTCTTCTTTCCTGGGGAGCCGAAGTGGCTCAGATGGAGATTCCGCGTTCTTTAGCGGTGGCTTTTGTCGCCATTGTGGCCATTCTGCCTGAGTATGCGGTCGACATCTATGTCGCGGGAAAGGCAGGGCGTGATCCAGCGTACATTCCTTTTGCCGTAGCCAACATGACAGGTGCCAATCGCTTGATTATTGGTATTGCTTGGGCCATGGTGGCTTTTCTTTGGTGGGCACGCTCCAAAAAGACCTCGCTCGAAATCGATAAAGGGCACGGATTTGAATTTTCACTTCTTTTTCTCGTGACGCTGTACTCGTTCATCATCCCTTTTAAGAAGACATTGTCTCTCTGGGATGGGGCGATTCTCGTTGGTTTTTTCCTATTTTACATCTGGAAGGCTTCGCAAGGGGGAGTGGAAGAACCGGAACTTGAGGGACCCGTTACAGCCATTGCGAAGTTGCCCCGTGCTTCGAGGCGAAGAGCGATTCTTGCTCTTTTCACGTTTTCATTTTTTGCAATTGTTTCGGCAGCAAAGCCTTTTACAGAAGGATTAATTGCAACCGGTCGCCTGTGGCATGTGGAGGAGTTTCTCCTCATTCAGCTCTTGGCCCCTTTGGCTTCAGAGGCTCCCGAATTCATTGTGGCGGGAATGCTGGCTTTGCGCGGAAATCCGAGCCTTGGCATTGGAACCTTGCTTTCATCGAAGTTAAGCCAATGGACACTCTTGGTCGGGATGGTCCCAATCGTTTACACAATTTCGCTTTTGACTGGTGGGCACGCGGCTATTCCCTTAATGCTGGATGGCCGGCAAATCGATGAAATCTTCCTGACGGCAGCTCAATCGTTTTTCGCTGTGGCGGTCGTGGCTGATTTTGATCTTAGTTTGCTTGACGCAGGGGGACTTTTCTCACTCTACATTACTCAGTACTTTTTCCCGTCCCCTGCAGCACGGTCGATTTATGCGGTGATCTATCTCATTTTAGGTGCGGCCATCTTTATTCTCAGGAAAAAAAATCGAGAAGGGGTTAAGCTTCACTTCCAACATCTCCGCCGATCAAAGTGAATTCATCCTGCGGGAGCTCTGAGCGAGGCATAAACAGCTTGCATGATTTTTCGGGTTCGGCTTTCACCGGCTTCGATCACTTTTTCTGCCTCGGCCCGATGTTGTTTGACGAACGCATTGTCCTTGAGTGAAGCCAAGTTGATAAAGACATTGAGGATGGCCCCTTCTGCGGCTGCTTTCGCCAAGAGGGCGGCTACTCCAATATCACTGATCGCATTCTTGTTGGCTTTGGAAACGAATTCTTCCGCTAATTTCAAGACATCCAGGGATACCAGAGCAGATTGAAGGGGGACTTGGGTGGCTTTTTTCAGTGTTTCTTCAATTTTCTCAGCACGGATTGATTTCTCTTTTTCGGTTTGTTTAGGAAGTTTGTAAGCCGCCACCACCGACTCAAAGGCTTTCTCATCTTCTTTGGCTAAACGATTCGAGGTTTCCATGAGCCGTTCGGCTTCGTTTGAAACGGAAGCGGCACTGGGTTCGGTCTTGCTTGAAAGCTTGGCGACCATGGCCAACAGCGCGGCCCCCATCGAACCAGCAATCGCAGAAGCGGTCCCTCCACCGGGTGCAGGTTCATCCGAAGCCAATTTTTTTAAGAACAGCTCAAGATCCATCTAACTCACAACCTTTCCTCGTTTGATCACGGTTTTTACTTGATTGGTTCCAAATCGATAAAAGACTTCACGGTAATCGTCCCCTTCAATCAAGACGAGGTCGGCTTGTTTCCCGGGGTGCAAGCTTCCAACGCGATCTGAAATTCCAAGGGCATAGGCGCCGTGAAGTGTGGTGGCTACAAGCACTTGTTCTGGGGTCATTTTCATTTTGAGGAGTCCGAGGGAAGCCGCCATCTGCATCGAGTAGCTTTGGTTGCTCCCTGCGTTGAAATCAGTTGCTAAGGCGACAATCGCTCCAGCATGAATCAGTTCTTGCGCGGGTGCATAGGTTTCTTTTCCAAGAAAAAACGAAGTGCAAGGGAGAAGAATGGCGGCGGTGTCTGAGCGTGAAAGAATGCGAATGCCGGTTTCAGAAATTCCCATGAGATGATCAACACTAAACGCTTTGAGCGAAACCCCCAATTCGGTCCCACCGATCGGCTTGAACTCATCTGCGTGAACGCGTATTTTGATTCCAAGTTGTATGGCCATCTCGAGAATCTTGCGACCTTGTCGCACAGAGAAAACTCCCTCCTCACAGAAAACGTCGCAAAAATCAGCCAGTTTCCGTTTGGCAATTTGAGGAAGCATGGTATTGCAAATCAAGTCAATGTAGGCATTGGGTCGTGTGCGATATCTTTCGGGGATTGCGTGCGCACCAAGAAAGGTGATGAAGAGTTCCATGGGAGAAAGCTTCTTTAGCCTTTGTAAGATCTTCAGTTCGCGGAGTTCTTGTTTCGTGGAGAGGCCATACCCTGTTTTTGCTTCGAGCGTTGTTGTCCCATGGGTCATCATGGTGCGAAGAACTCGGAGAGTCCGTTGCGTGAGAAGCGCGTTGCTCGCTTTCTCAGTGGCCCGAACGGTGGCTAAGATCCCCCCTCCTTTGGCGAGAATCTCAAGATAGGGAACCCCTTCTCCTCGCAGGAGATACTCATTCACCCGACTTCCAGCATAAATTGGGTGCGTGTGTGAATCCACAAAGCCAGGAAAGACAAGGTGATTCTTACCCTCGATTACCTTGGCATTTTTTTCTTTCACTTTTCTCCAAGGACCAATGGCGATGATTTTTCCAGTTTTTGGATCAAGAGAAATGGATTTGTTTTTCCAAACCCGGATGATGCCCATGGCTTTTCCTCGCTGAGGAGCCGCTCGTGAGCGGGGAGTCACAATTTGTTCTGCGTTGGCGATGATGAGGGGATGCATTCGGAATTACAAATGAGTCTCGAGAACTTGATCGAACTTAAAGCCTTCAAGCTGCATGTAGTAGCTTGCGGTTTCCACAAGGTATTTTAGTGGAACAAGTCCCACGATCTCGGTTTCAAGAACGGAGACTCCAAATCGTTTGGCTTCCGCGCGAACCAGTTCGATGACGCGATACATCGGCGTTTCATCGCAGTTCACGAGATTCATGGAGACTTGCACAATCCCGCGGTCAGCCAATTGCATCCCAAGGGCTTTCACGTTTTTGAGTCCCCCGCGTGCTTCTCGCACTCGGTTGGCAATCGCTTTGGCAATTTTCAGATCGTTTGATTGGAGGTTCATGTTAAAGGCAACCAGAAAAGGACGTGCTCCCACAACAACGGCGCCGGCTGTTGGATGAAGCTTTGCTTCTCCCACATCTGGGTGGCGTTCTGGTTTTTTAATTTCAGTTTTTAACCCTTCAAAGTTTCCTTTTCGGATATCGGCTAGATTTTTCCGGTCGGGCCTTACCGCAGCCGATTCATAAAAGTAAACCGGGAGTTTAAGTTCTTGGTAAATTGACTTTCCAAGTTCGTGTGAGAGTTTGGCGCATTCTTCCAAGGTGACTCCAGAAACCGGGACGAAGGGGATCACGTCGACAGCCCCGATTCTCGGGTGCTCTCCCGTGTGTTGGTTTAGGTCGATGAGCTCCACTGCTTTCTTAGCGCTGTTGAACGCGGCTTTTCTGACTTCATCAGGAGCTCCCACAAACGTGACAACCATTCGATTGTGGTTAGCATCGTGCGACCAATCAAGAAGCTTAACCCCATTGGTTGCTCTGACGGCATCGACAATGGCCTGCATCACTTCAGGTCTTCGTCCTTCACTAAAATTGGGGACACACTCGACAATGGGGGTTGGCATACCGGCAAAGTTTCTTAAGAGGGGAGAAAGTTTCCTTTAGGCCATGTGGCGTTGGCGCATTCGGCGATACACGCGCCAGCCGAGCAACGCTTTGGCTCCAAGCGCTAACGGAATGACGATGATGCTCACGGTAAACCCAATGTAATAAGGAATGCTGGTTAACAAGGTGAAGATAAAAACGCCAAGGGGGAGACTTTGCCAATAGGGAGGCATGTGATGCTCCAAGGCGCCGAGCAGGCGCTCACCAATATACAAGCTGGCGAACAGACGCGTGAGGTAAATCCCGATCCCGAAGATTGCAAAAAGAAAGATGCCAAGGGGAATTCCAAGCACGCTCACAAGAAGCACGAACGCTATCCCCGGTATGGCAATGAAGAGGACGAGCCCAAGAAAAAAACTTTCCCATGGAAAGTGTAACATCGTGTCCACAACAGTTTGGCTGGAACGCGGGAACCAGTGGAGTGAAACCAGCCCGACGATGGTAAGCCAAAGTGCAGAGAAAACCCTGCGGGTGAGGAGATAGAGCCAAGGAAACTTGAACTTTCCTGTCAGGTGGGGTGGGGGAAAGTTGTGTGTGGTGGTTCCAATGACTCGCCCCGCTTCGCTATTCAGATCGCGAGAACTCGTGTAGACGAGATTGCCGCGGATTCGAGAAGCGTCATCAAGGATGATGTTGTCCCCTTTAAACTCTGCATTCCCTTTGATGGTTCCAGCAAGATCGATGTCATGTCCATAGGCCATCACTTTTTTCGCATAGGTGCCACCGAGATTGAGCTGCCCTCCCCACAATAGGGTATCTCCTCCCACCTTATCTTTGCTGTCGACAAGGAGAGCGCCCAGGGCGAGGAGGTCCTCACCCATTTTTCCTTCATTGTTGATATCTAGAGCAAGCGCTCGACAAGCACGGCAACTCGAGTCAGATTCCGCGCTGAATCCGAGTAGGTTAATGTCACCATCCACTGGCCCATCGATTTCGAGGCTCCCACCCGCCAAAAAAACGTTTCCGTGGATGGGACCATGAACACGAACGGTTCCTCCAAGGACAAATAAGTCGCCATCCACTTCTTGATCGACTTCGACACGCCATCCGAGAAGGTAGAGATCGGAGTGAATCGGTTCATTGGACGTGTAGGAAAGATCAAGCCCCATTTCCCCTTGAAAAGCAAAAGCGGCCTGTGAAGAAAGGAAGAGCGCCAAGAGGATGGCAAAGAACGTTGTCCACGGCCTTACAGTGAGATGTGTTTTCATGGAGGTCAACTTTTCGAAAGGGTTCTTGGGAAAGGTGAGCATCCCCTTTTTACCGAAAGATCTTGTTGTCAAGGGAGGCGCTATGCTGGGACAATTTCCATACAATCAAGCCATGACCCATGAAACCTTTTTCTCAAGGGTCATGAATTTGTTTGGTTTAAGTTTGTTGATGGGTGCGGCAGGTGCCTGGATTTCGTGGCGCTGGACTCCTGGAATTTTCTTTCCAGCCGTGCTCTTAGAGTTTGCATTTCTTTTAGGGATCATGTTTGTTCGGCGAAATCAGGAAATTCGAGGACTTCTTTTTTCGTTGTTTAGTTTGACCACCGGTGTTACACTGGTTCCCCTTCTCCATGCGGCTATTTCGATGGGTGGAATCATGATTGTGATTCACGCGCTTGGCATTACCGGCGTTACATTTTTTGCCCTCAGTCTGTATGCCTTGAAAAGCGAGCGAGATTTTTCGTTCTTGGGCGGTATTCTTTTTGCTGGAATTATCGGGCTCTTCGTAGCTGGAATTGTTCAGTTTTTCTTCCATTCCCCTCTGTTTGTTCTGGGCTATTCGATGGTCGGGGTCTTACTTTTTAGCGGATTTGTTTTGTATGACATGTCAAACATCAAGCGAAGGTACGCGGAAGATCAATACGTGGATGCGGCCCTTGCGCTTTACCTTGATTTTCTCAATTTGTTTGTCTTGATTCTCCAGATCCTCATGAGTTTTTCTGGGCGGGAACGCGACTAACATGTTAACGACACCGGGGATACGACGTTTGACTTTTCCGGTTCTTGTTGGAATGATGACCGCCCAAGGATGCGATGGACGGACACTGGCGCAACAAACGGCCGAGCAACCTCAGCTTACCGCGGAAACAGGAAACCTTGGGTTCGATCGGACGGCCCGACCCGTGAGCCCTCCGGTAAAAGATGAGACCTCGGTGAAGAAACACTCAAACACTCCACTGTTTGTGGGCTTGGGCTTTTTGGGTCTTGGGGTCGTAGCGATAGGCGTCTATACGTGGCTCTGGGGAATGGGGACTGAGCTTCGGAATAGGGATACAGAATTGGGGAGCGATTACTGAGTTAATTTACTTGCCCGATCGGAAGCCGGCGGCTTGGTCGCCTTTCGCGGGATAAAATAAGATTTGACGGATTTGATCATAACGGCTAAACATCAGAACTTGCGATTTCTTGTCAGACTTGAAGTCCCCGTCCTCGATCCAAAATGAAAACCAACCATCTTTTAGATCTTCGATGTCGCTAAGAACAATGTGATTGTTCCCACCCATGACAAAAACCACTTTGGCTTCTTGCCTGGAAGTCTTCTTGAAGTGGTCAAGTTGCTTTGAAAATTCCTTTTCGAAATAGTTCTTATCAAACATCGCACCCAGTAATTTCCAAGTTGTCGCAGATTTCCCTGTTTACTCGGAAGTCGAGCAGGCAAAACTTAGGGGACACTTCCGTCCTCGCCATGACCCGATAGGAAGTGTCCCCATCGGGTAAGAACTCCAAGGGAAATGCAAAATCAAGATTTTCTACACGTGAAACTCGGTTCGCTTGAGCTGAATAACCCGGTAATCCCTGCTTCTGGGACGTTTGGCCTAGAACTAACTCATCTTGTGAATCCAAATTTGCTTGGAGCCGTGGTCACCCGTTCGGTCACCCTTTCGCCACGATTCGGTTCATCGTCGCCACGATTGCTTGAAACCGCTTCTGGACTGCTGAGTGCTACGGAAATACAAAGTGATGGGGTGGAACATTTCATCAAGAACGAGCTCCCATTTTGGACGCGTTACGCGGTTCCACTCATTGTGAACATTGCCGGGGGATCGGCTGAAGAGCTCGTCCAGGTGGGTACTCGCCTCCGTGAGGAGAATGGTATTTCCGCATTGGAAGTGAACCTATCGTCGTTGCATCACGGGTCACCATCGGTGTTCCTTGAGAAGGGTGCAGAGGCAATCGATCAATTAAGGAAAAAATGTTCTTTGCCACTGATTGCAAAACTGTCACCCTTTGAGGCGCTCGATCTCCAAGCCCAGAAGTTCGAAGAAGCTGGGGCAGATATCCTGGCTCTTGTTGACGGTTTTCCTGGAATGTCCTTGGATGTTCACACCGGATCCTCGAAGCTCGGGGATGGAAAGGGGAGGGTTTCTGGGCCAGCCATTAAGCCGATGGCTCTTGAAGCGGTATGGCGAATTCGGCAGCTGGTCAAAATCCCACTGATTGGTATGGGTGGCATTTTTGGGGTTTCGGATGCGCTCGAATTCCTCATGGCAGGCGCTTCAGCCATTGCTGTCGGGACCGCAACGTTTGTAAACCCCAAGGCCATGGTTGAAATACTGGAAGGCCTTGTTGAGGCTTGTGTTAGGGAGGGTATTCCCCCTTGGAACGTTGTTAACATTTTGTAAAACGAAGTTAAAACCTTGTGAAGTGTATTGACATCGCCCCCTGAAATCGATATACTTATGTTTTCTAATGACTGGAGACCGTCCAGTTGCTTACATCAAGAATACTAAGGAGATAATCATGTCTATTGGAAATATCATAGGACGATTGTTGGGAAGAAATGCAGTGACTCGACCAAAGAACGGCTCTGCCGAACGGCCTGCAGCAAGGAATGTGGCGGTTTCTACTTCGATCGGAGTCGCAGGAACCCCCCCAAAAGCCCAGGTAGGCCGGAGGGTTTCCAGAGATCCCGGGAATTCCGGAAAACCGAGTTCGGGAACTCAGGTGACGGTGAACGCTTCTGGTTTGAAGCAATCCCAGCGTAAAGGGCCGAGTGCCAACGGGTCGCCCGCAGACACCAAGGTGGGCAACTACGGTTCACCGTCTTTGAATGTTCTATCCAGCCTTGGTAGTGGAATCCGAATTGAAATTCCGGAGGAAGAGAGATCGAGGGTTGCTCAATATTGGCTTGGAGCCAAAACCGATGGAGCCGAGCCTGCCGAGGTTATAGACCATGGGGATAAACTTACGATCGATGACGTTAGAAAAGAAGTCACGACGGTCAGCGAGCATCACACGGTTGAAATTATGCCAACACCGTCGCTGTTTAAACCGGAACGACCGCTGCATCGGATGACGAGAGCATGGACCACCCAAACCACCCGAAGCTTGGAGCAGGAGGAAAGTCAAGCAAAAGAGATCACCACCATCTCTATTCCTAACAAGTATGGGACCGCTCGATTTCTGATCACGATCGACCGGTCAACGGGAGACGTTGAAGGGTCGAAATTATCAACTCAATCGGGTGACGATGTTGAGCTTATTGAGCCGATGCAGGTGGACAAGAGGGATGGCTACCTTCGCATCGTTGATCCAGACAGCGGTAAAAGATATTATGTGTCGCTTGATCCAGAGAATTTAGGAACCATTTTCTATAAGCCGGCAAGACTTGGAACCAGTCACAGAGGGACCGTTGAACCAAGTCAAGCGGCACCGACTATCAAGTCAGCGGAGTGACGAAACTCGCTTGGGCGATTAGGATTCCTTCACGAGCATGTAATGAGCGATTCGACAGCCGCTTAGCGCTGTAGTTCCTAGCCATTTGTCCTCCTCAACTTCGTTCCTCAAAGCTGAGGTGTGAGCTTGGAGCACACTTTGCAATGCCTGGGCTATATTGCGTTTTTGCACAGGAGGCCATGGGTCAAGATCTTTTGATTGAGTCAAATCGAAACCTCTCAACTGAGCCGACACCCGTTCTAGTTTTTTTTGATCAGCGAGAACCGCTCGAACAGGAGCAATGATTTCAGCACGATACTGGGAAGGCTTGATTTCACGGTAGGCGCAATCAGCCCCGCTTAAAAAAGCCAATATTCTTAGGTTGTGAGGAGAAGCCCCTCGGTTGGTCATGGCTGTCTCATAAGTTGACCATTTGGCATAAAATGAGGCCACATCCTCGAGGCGGTTATTCCAATCTATCCTCGCAGTTTCTTCAAATTGACGAATTCGAGCAGCTCCATCCGCTACCGTTTCGTGTGGGTTCGGAGCATTCCATTGATATCCTTGGATGAGATAGCCACCCAGTCGCTGGTGCGGATGAACCGTCCCCATCACCCGATCAACTTCCGCAAGGTGTGTGACCAAAGAGGGGTCTTGATTGATGTCAGCGCATGTCTCACTCACTATTTTGGGTATGCCTCTGAGAAGTTCACGATCCTGAATGATCTTTGAAAACTCGATGCTCGCTTCGGCTTGAAGTATATAGTTGGGCACACCCTTGCGTTCACTTTCCAAACCAGCAAGCCAGGAGTAAGCTTCCGTTTCATCTCGTGTTATGCCGCGTTTCTCAAGGTGTCTTGCGAAGACCTCAACGTTCCGGTAGAAACCACTCCTGTTGGTATCCACTTGTCGCACATGCCGCTCCCACCGGTGCTCGGCTTTTGTTTCAAAACAATGGAGCGAGGTTACGGCTTTTCGAGCGATTACAGAAAAATGGGTTGGATTTTCTGCAAGGTTTGAAAGGAAATCGCCGATCTTCATGCAGACCTTCCGCTTGTTCGGAATTGTTGGGCGTGTTTGGGATGGGGCATCGTCAATCACGCATTTTCTTGAGAATGGTTCGTCCGACTTGAAAGCCAGAAATCGCAGCGCGACCAGGCCATTCGCCCTTATCGATTCCTTTGTCCTTGAGTGCAGTTTCGTGCGCATCGAGAATCTGATCGAGGCCTGCGACCAAGAGCGTCCCCTTAGAAGCCCACGTGGGAGGGAGAATTCTTAGAATGGGCGGCCCCGATTCTTTGAGTATTCGGGCTTGCTCCCTAAGCTTTGATTCTTCCAAATGCCCGATGCTGCTGCTCGTTTCTGGTCGCACTTGGTATGAACAATAGCGTTGTTCAGCCAGACATAGACCCAGATGAAACATCAAGGAATTTAATTGTCTTTCGGATACTCCTTGATTCAACATGACAGTGTGGTAGATTGACGCTCTCTCAAAAAATAGGTTGTTGAAAACGATGTAGTTGTACCAGCTTCTGTCAGCGAGCTCTTCAAATTCTTCGAGGTTACCTGGAGGCATTGCGCTCGTTTCTCCGTCGTCCGCAAGGCGATGCAAGTAGCCACAAAAAATGTAAAGGCCGAGTTTCTTATCTTCCGATGGGGTTGTTTCTTTTACCGTTTGATTAACTTGAGCAAGATACTCCATCACTGGCTCATCCCGTTTAAGAGTTTGGTAACGATTTCTCACCTGATGGGCAACATTCCCAACCGCGTGAAAATCGAGATCGAATTCGGCACTCACCAAGGGCTTCAGCATGAATGAGCGGGTTTGTGCCTTTCCATGTCTTCTTCCGTGACGATAAAGAAAAAACTTAACGGCGTTCGCGTTGATCCCTTGCTGTCCAAGCGCTTGCCCCAAGGTATTGACCCGGTCATGGAAGTCTTTCGCAAGAATGCCGACGCTGCTGCTCCAGGCTTTCCACTTTTCATCAGCGTTCGCGTCGAAGCGATCGGAGTTGGCCACCTTGGCGGCTGTGATCCGCGAAAGTTTTCTTGGATGATAGAGTATGGCTTTAATGATCGGATTTACTGGCATTGGAGTTTACCTCATCGGTATTTTACAATGTTTCTTCGAATAAATCAAGCAAAGTTTGTTTCCAAATTATGAACAATAAGTCATGATTTCAGGATGAAATCATCCAGCGGTCACACGGATGTGATCAACCGCTGGACTCCCCTGAATTTAAGAGGGAACAGGTTGAGTGACTGGGTTTAAGTGGTAATCTTGGAGGGTTCTTACATCGATCTTCTTGTCGTGGCGGGCTTCAATGGCACTCACGATGGCTTGGGCCTGTGACACCGTAGTAATTAAGGGGATTTCCATGGTGATGGCTGCACGACGAATCTTGAAAAATGCAAACTCCTCATCCTTTTTGCGACTGGGCGTGTTGATCACCAACTTGATTTTTCCATCGCGAATCTGATCGAGAATTTGCGTACTCCCTTCCTGGATCTTTCGAACGGGCTCAACGGGTATGCCGGACAAGGAAAGACTTTTCGCGGTGGACTCGGTGGCCACAATGCGAAATCCGAGTTGTTGCAATCGGCGAGCCAGAGGCACAACGGCCCGCTTATCGTCATCCCGAACCGAGATGAAAACAGTTCCATTGGTTGGGCAATGGATTCCGGCCCCTTCATAGGCTTTCGAGAGGGCGATCGTCAAATCTGAATCAATCCCCATGACTTCTCCGGTTGATTTCATTTCAGGACCTAAGACCGCATCACTTCCTACCAATTTCTTGAATGGGAGGACCACCGCTTTTACCCCCCAATGATGAATTGGTTTTTGAAAGTCATACGGAAGATCCTTAAGCTGTGCACCCAGGATAAGGCTAATGGCTGCCTTAACGTAGGGGAGCCCGCGAACCTTTGAAACGAAGGGAACGGTGCGTGATGCCCGTGGGTTAACCTCCAAGATGTAGAGCTTGTTTCCGCGCAGGGCCATCTGAACGTTGATGAAGCCGATGACTCCAAGTTCACGAGCAATCAGCGTGACATCTTCTTTGATTTGAGCCAGGATTTCAGCTCGAATATTAAATGGTGGGAGGACACACGCGGAATCACCGGAGTGAATGCCGGCTTCTTCAATGTGACGCATGATCCCCATGATGACGCATTCTTGCCCATCGGAAATGGCATCCACATCAAGCTCAAGAGCATCTTCCAGGAACTTGTCAATGAGCACTGCCTGACCATGCGAAGATTCCAAGGCGGTTTGGAAAAAAGTCCGCAAATACTCTTCATCATAAACAATTCGCATCGACTGACCACTTAACACATAGGAAGGGCGAAGCAAAATCGGGTAACCAATTCGAGCGGCTAATCGAGACGCTTCTTCCACATCGGTGGCGATTCCAAAGGCAGGGGTGAGAAGCTTCAAGTAACGAACAAGCTCGCCGAATTCTTCACGAGATTCTGCTTGGTGGATTGCCTTAACTGAAGTTCCGAGGATTGAAAACCCTGCCGCCTCAATGGGTCGCGCCAGCTTCAAGGGTGTTTGTCCACCGAGCTGCACGATAACGCCAATGGGCTTTTCACGTTCCAAGATGTCTCTCACATGTTCAAAATAAACCGGCTCAAAATAAAGCCTGGAAGAAGTGTCATAATCGGTAGAAACAGTTTCAGGATTCGAGTTGATCATGATCCCTTGGCAGCCTTCTTCACGTAGAGCTTGCACGGCTTGAACACAACAATAATCGAATTCGATCCCTTGCCCGATTCGGTTGGGACCACTTCCCAAAATGATGACCCGTCTTCCCGGAAGTGGGGTCCAATCTCCTGAAGCTTCGTACGATGAATAAAAATAAGGGGTGGTGGCTGGAAATTCTCCGGCACACGTGTCGACCGCCAGAAATTCTGGGGAGGGCCTCTCTTTTCGAATTGACTCTTCGCTTGCTCCAAAAAGCGCCGAAAGTTGCGTATCCGAAAATCCGCGTTTTTTTCCGTCGAGGATTTTCGTTTTATCGGGTTTGGTCCCACGAACAGAAGCTTCGTATTGAACGATCGAATTGATTTGGGCGATGAACCAGGGATCGATGTAAGAGAGCGAGTGGATGGTTTCGGGTTTCATTCCAGAGGCCAAAGCATACTTCACATGAAACAGACGTTCTGGAAGAGGAGTGCTTAAAAGCTTTTCTTTGGTCTTCGTGTTCTCCCAAATGGACCGAAGGCTGTCGTCCAGGCCGTGATAGCCTTTTTCAAGAGAGCGATAAGCTTTCTGTAACGCTTCAGGGAAGGTTCTTCCGATGGCCATGACTTCCCCAACACTTTTCATTTGAGAAGAAAGCTCTTCGTCAACTCCCGGGAATTTTTCAAACGCAAAGCGCGGAATTTTTACCACAATATAGTCGATGGTCGGTTCATAAGCGGCAGGGGTCGCCTTGGTAATGTCATTCGGGATTTCGTCCAAAGTGAGTCCAACGGCGAGCATCGCGGCAATCTTCGCAATGGGGAAGCCGGTGGCTTTACTCGCAAGCGCGGAGGAGCGTGAGACACGCGGATTCATTTCAATGACAGCCACCCGTCCATCTTTTGGATTGACCGCAAATTGAATGTTGGAACCTCCAGTCGCCACACCCACGGCCTGCATGATCTTGATGGCCATGTCACGCAGCACCTGATATTCTTTGTCACTCAAGGTCAATGCGGGTGCTACCGTAACACTGTCACCGGTGTGAATCCCCATCGGGTCAACGTTCTCAATGGAACAAACAATCACGGTGTTTCCTTTGACATCACGCATGACCTCAAGCTCAAACTCTTTCCAGCCAACCAAAGCTTCCTCCACGAGAACTTGATGAATCGGGCTCTCGGACAACGCCTTTCCAAGTTTTTCAGGAAACTCACTCGCGTCGAACACCAACGATCCTCCTGCGCCACCCAAGGTAAATGCTGGACGTAAGATGAGCGGGATGCCAAATTCTTGAAGCGCTTTCATCCCTTCCTCAGCGGTTTCAACCGTAACCGATTGCGGCAGTGGGAGTCCATTCTCGAGCATTAGGTCACGAAATCGTTTGCGGTCCTCCGCCTTTTCAATGGCATCAAGGCTAGCGCCGATCAATTCAACCTGATATTTCTCAAGCACCCCAGCACGGCTAAGAGAGGTCGCGAGATTGAGAGCGGTTTGACCTCCGAGAGTTGGCAGGAGAACATCGGGTCGCGATTTTTCGATGATTCGGGTGACGAAGGGAACGGTGAGTGGCTCAATGTAAGTTTCATCCGCAAGTTCAGGATCGGTCATGATGGTGGCTGGGTTTGAATTGACGAGAATGACATAGTATCCAAGACTCTTTAACGCTTTAATGGCCTGAGTTCCTGAATAGTCGAATTCACACGCCTGACCGATGACAATGGGGCCTGAACCGATGATGAGGATTTTCTTAATGTCTGTTCGTTTTGGCATACCAAACGTTACTGTTTCTTCAAGGGTTCTCTTCTCCCTTCGCGGAATCATGGCGGGATGAAGATCCGCGAGTTTCAAAAGCAAATCGAAGCCCTCTATTTTTCGAAGGATCAAAGTCGGGGATTGGAAGGGACCTTTCGTTGGTTTGTGGAGGAAGTGGGAGAGTTAGCTCGAGCCATTCGAAAGAAAGACAAAGCCAATCTTCAGGTTGAATTCTCTGACTGTTTTGCTTGGCTTGTCACCCTCGCGAGCCTCACAGGCATGGACATGGAAGAATGCGCAAAGCGCTATGCCGATGGATGCCCCAAATGCAAGGTGATTCCTTGTTCGTGCAAAGAATAGAGTCTCTCCGCTTTTGCAAATAACTTCTCTTGAATCGGCCGGCAAGGAAAGGCACATGCCTCGTTGAAATTTAACGCATGAACCTGGATCTGGCCCTCAAAAAATACGAGCGGCTAGTGACCGTGAACCCGAAAGATGGCCAAGCGTTTTTTGCTCTCGGTCTCATCCATGACACTCAAGGCGATCATCAAAAAGCCAGCAAAAAGCTTGAAACAGCCCTCGGACTTTCTCCCAAGAACGCGGCGATTTGGTTTGTAGACGGGAGCCTTCTTGCTCGATCGAGTCATCAAATTGAATTAGCGGTTCGCCAATGGGAAAAGGCTCTCGAACTGGATCCAGCGATGAGCACGAAACTTACCGTTCTTATCCCTACGGATGTCGAGTACCCCCTAAAAAAGATCATGGAAGAGACGCTCCTTGTTTTCCAAAAGGAAGTGGAGCAGTCCCCAAAAGATGCTTACATTGCGGCCTGCCACGCGCTAGCGGAAGGTCTTTGCGTGGGGATTAAGGCAGGGCTCAGTGCTTTTGAAAACATCGAGGATCTCCTTTCTACGAGTGCCCGCCCCCTTTATCTCTACGGGCTTTTTTTGTTTGTGGCTGAACGTTATGAGGCCTCGCTTAAAACCTTAGAAAAAGCGGTGGAACTTGATCGTAACTCTCAGAACCCGCTTTACATCCTCGCGCGATGCTACGTGAAAAATGAAAAAATAACGCAAGCCATTCGCATCCTGGATCGTCTCGTAAGCTTGGATTCCCGAAACGCAAATGCGCTGCAGGCCTTAGGGGAGATTCATTTCCGTCAAGGAAGGTTTGACCAAGCGATTCAAACCTTGAATCAAGTGAAGGGGCTTGATCCGAAAAATGCCAGAGTCCACTACCTCTTGGGTCGATGTGAGCAACAACGGTATCAGCTTGCCAGCGCCGTGGGCTATTATAAGGAAGCGTTGGCTCAGGATTCGTTCATCGAGGAAGTTCGCTTTCATCTCGGGGTTTCGTTAAGCCAATTAGGACGTTGGCAAGAAGCCATCGAGCATTTAACCGAAGCCGTTAAAATGAACCCGCGTGATCCGTATGCCCAGTATCAGCTCGGTTTGGCTTTTGTACAAACAGGGAGATATCCGGAAGCGATTCATGCTTTTAAGGAGACTTTGGCAGCTAATCACGATGATGCATTCGCCCATTACAATTTAGGGCTTGCCTATGAGAAAACAGACGATTTGGCGTCGGCGATCGATTCGTACAAAAGGGCGATCGAGATTAGTCCCAACGAATCGTATGCCCGTTACCACTTAGCGCTCTGTTATCAACGACAAGGGCAATACACGTTGGCTATGGCTGAATTGGAAGAAGTAGTGAAACACAACCCTCAGGATGCGTACGCTGCCTACAACCTTGGATCCGTCTATGCCTATCTTGGAATGCCAGAGCAAGCTCTCGAGGCTTACTCCAAGGCTTCAGTGTTAAACCCGAACGACTTGTATGCACATTTCAATATTGGCGCCATTTTAGCGCGTGACGGTTCGGTGTCTGAAGCCAATGAAGCTTTCAAAAAGGCGTTGGAGCTTACTCCGAAAAATGACGCGGAACTTGCCCTTTATTCCACCTTGGCAAGTCAAATGGCGGTTAACATCGAGATTGCGAAACTGAATGCCAAGCTGAAGGAATCGTATTTCGAAACCGTTAAGGCCATCATCGGATGTTTGGATGCAAAAGACAAGTACACCGCTGGCCACACCAACCGAGTTTCAGTGATTGCGTCAGAAATCGGGAAAGCCATGGATCTCTCAAGGGACGAGATGGAC
>JABDET010000012.1 GCA_013286945.1 Candidatus Melainabacteria bacterium | reverse complement strand
TAAGTTGTAAAGCACGGTCCCCAAGCGCTTTTCATTCCCTTCCTTCTTCAGTTTCCAAGGGGCTACTTCATCAACGTATTTGTTGGCGCGGATGACACTATCAAAAATCAGCTCAAGGGCTTCGCGAAAGCGAAGCTGTTCCAATTGTGCTCCTGCTTCCTTCGGAAGTTTTAAGACCGTGTTCTTAAGTTCTTCGTCAATATTTTCTGCGGAATCGAAATGAGGAATTTTTCCTTCGAAATAACGGTGAATCATCGAAAGGACTCGATGGACAAGGTTTCCGAGGTCATTGGCCAAATCGGTGTTCAATCGACGAATGATCCCCTCTTCCGAAAAATCTAGATCAAGGCCAAACGAGGCTTCGCGCATGAGAAAATAGCGAAGCGTATCGGAACCGTAGTCATCCAAGAGCTCCATCAAATTTCGTGAGCCACCGCGGCTTTTTGAGATCTTAGATCCCCCGAGGGTTAGCCAGCCATTAGCAAAGATTTGCTTTGGAAGCGGAAGCTTCAAGGCCATCAGCATGGCAGGCCAAATCACGGCGTGGAATCGCAGAATGTCTTTTCCGACCAAATGGACATCGGCTGGCCAAAGTTCACGGAAACGCTTTTCATCATGCTTAAACCCGATGGCGGTGATGTAATTGGTTAGCGCATCAATCCAAACATAAATTGAACGTTCCGAATCTCCGGGAACCCCAATCCCCCAGCCAAGTCCTTTTCGAGAGACACAAACATCCTGAAGACCTGTCTTCACAAAACTTGTGACCTCATTCAATCGAGTTTGTGGTCGCACAAAATCGGGGTAAGAGTCGTAATGTGCTAAGAGACGGTCCTGGTAAGCGGAAAGTTTGAAAAAGTAATCTTCTTCTTTTAACCATTCTACGGGTCGTTGGCATTCCGGATTGGGGCATTTTCCTTCCTTTAACTGATTAGGGAGCCAAAATGTTTCACATGAAACACAATACCAGCCTTCATAATAACTCTTGTAGACATCCCCTTGTTCGCAAAGAAGATTGAAGATCTCTATCACCGTTTCAACGTGACGAGGTTCGGTGGTTCGAATGAAATCGTCGTACTGAATGTCGAGTTGACGCCAAGCTTTCTTAAACAGTGGAACAATCTCATCGACGTAAGCCAGAGGGGGAATGTTCTTGGCTTTTGCGGCTTGTTCAACCTTTTGTCCGTGCTCATCGGTACCAGTTAAGAGAAAAGCAGTTCCTTCTTTCAAGTGATGCCACCGCGCGAGGATGTCGGCGGCAATGGTGGTGTAAGCTGTTCCCACGTGAGGGATGCCATTGGGGTAGTAGATGGGAGTCGTAATGTAAAACATTTTCGGCATGCCCTTTTTTTCTTGAAAGAGGATGGCAATCCTTGCACGCAGGATTTGCTCACACCCGGTGGAAGACTAAATTCACAGAGCAATTTCAATGAAGAAAAGATCACTGTTCCCCCATTTTGTCCTTTCCTTATTCCTTCTTGGGTTTTACCTGTTTTCCATCCGTGGCGTCGGAGCTACGGGAAACGCTCTACCCAAAGTGGTCGTTTTGACCCTAAATGGGCCAATTTCTGCTCCAGCCGCGTCTTATCTTATTCGCGGAATTGATCAAGCCGCCAAGGAAAACGCGGAATTCGTTGTCATCGAATTAAACACACCGGGAGGGTCTGGGGATGCGATGATGAAAATTATCACCGCCATCGACAACTCAACGGTACCGGTTTCTGTTTTTGTTTATCCTCGTGGAGCCATGGCGGCTTCGGCTGGCATGTACATTGCCGAATCGGCACAAGTGGTGGCGATGTCACCCCAAACCACCATCGGTGCGGCCCATCCGGTGACAGGCGGGGGTGGGAACATTCAAGGGGATGAACGGGCCAAGGTCACCAACACGTTTGTGGCCACCGTGAAGACCCATGCAAAACGATACGGCCGAAATGTGGATTGGGTTGAAAAAGCGGTGCGTCAAAGTGTGTCCGTGGCTGAAGACGATGCGGTTAAGCTTAAGGTGGCCGATCTGGTTGCTGACGATCTGAGGGATCTTTTAAACAAGATGGATGGGAAAAAAGTGAAGATTTTAAGTGGTGAACGCGTTCTTCACACGAAGAATGCCGAGATTCAACAAATCCCGATGACTTCGGTTGAAAGTTTCTTGTTAACCATCACGCACCCTGAAATCGTGCTGATCCTTTTCATGCTCGGATTTTATGGATTGCTTTATGAGTTGATGTCTCCGGGTGCCATTGTTCCCGGTGTGGTTGGAGCCATTTCGCTACTCCTTGCCTTTTATGCCATGGGAACTTTGCCGGTTAATTATGCGGGAGTTTTTCTACTTCTTTTAAGCTTCGTGTTGTTTCTTCTCGAATTCAAGCTTCAAAGCCATGGCATCATGACCGTTGGGGGAGTCATCGCCTTAATTCTCGGCTCGCTTCTTTTGGTTGAATCAGGCTATCGCTACAGTGCCACCTTCTACTCCGTGGTGGCGGCTACCGTGATCATCACCTTGGGCTTCGTGTTCTTGGTTCTTGGAAAGCTTTGGCAAGTGAGAAGAGAGAAACCCATTGTTGGGAAGGAGAGTTTGGTTGGCCAGTATGGTATTGTTAAGGAACCGCTCTCTCCAGAAGGGTATGTTCTTGTGGATGGGCTCCTTTGGAAAGCGGTCAGTGAAAATGGAACGATGGAAGTGGGAGAAAAAGTTCACGTGGTCCGAGTGGAGAATCGGCTCCTCCATGTTCGGAAACCCATTCCGGTTGATTTGAAATAGCTGAATGTAATGTAATGTAAGGAGGCTAGTGTGGCATTCACCCTTGGAACACTTGGAACTTATGTTATTGTCTTGTTCGTGATTGTGATCGCCAGTGCGATCCGCATTGCGAAGCCGTATGAGCGAGGCGTTGTTTTTCGATTGGGACGGCTTAGCAGTCCTGAAAGAGGACCCGGTTTGTTCTTGATCATCCCGGGGATTGATAAGGTCACCATGGTGGATCTCCGTGTTCGCACCGTGGAGATTCCTCCACAAGAAATCATCACCAAGGACAACGTGACCATTAAGGTCACCGCGGTTGTTTATTTTTCGATCGTGGATCCGATTTCGGCCATCGTGAAGGTTGAGAATTATTTTGCCTACACGTTCCAGCGAGCTCAAACAACGCTCCGAAGCATTATCGGCCAGTCGGAGTTGGATGAAATTCTATCGGCTCATGATAAGATCAATTTGGATCTTCAAAAAATTATTGACGACGCCACAGAACCATGGGGAGTGAAGGTAAGCACCGTCCAGATTAAAGACGTGGAGCTTCCGCAAGCCATGCAACGCGCGATTGCGCGTCAAGCCGAAGCCGAGCGGGAGAAGCGGGCTAAGATTATTCATGCTGAAGGGGAATATCAAGCAGCACAAAGACTTGCTGATGCAGCTGCCATCATTCAAAAAGAACCGGCGAGTATCCAACTTCGCTATTTGCAAACGCTGACTGAGATCGCTACAGAAAAAAGCTCGACCATCGTATTTCCGATTCCGGTCGATTTCTTAAAGGGAGTTTTGTCAAGAATTGGAGATGGAAAGGGTTGAGAAAAGCCGGCCTGCTTTTCTTGTTTCTTCTCTTCGCACAGGCTACGTTTGCTGCAAGCGAATCGAGCCGTCATTTCGTGGAAGGGCTCTTTCTTTTGGAAAAAGGAGAACCCGAGAAAGCGGTGGTGGAATTAAAAAAGGCGATTAACTTGAATCCAAGTTCTGCCATGTATTATCGGGCTCTTGGTGAAGCTTATTTGGCCATGGACGACTACAGTCAAGGTGAAGTAGCCTTAAGGCAAGCCATTGGCCTCAATCCCAAAGATGCACTGCTTCACTTTGGTTTATCGAAAGCTTTGGCGAAACAAAATCAATCCGATGATGCCCTGACCGAAGCACGCGAAGCGATACGGTTGAATTCGAAGGAATCCATTTTGTTTAATCACCTAGCTAACCTTGAATACAACCAAGGGGAATATGGAGATGCTGCTCTTCATTATGAACAGGCCATCAAGCTTGATTCCTCGGATCCGGTCTTACATTATAATCTTGGGAGAACCGAGTACAACTTGGGAAAGCTGAAAGAGGCCATCGAGGAATATCAAGAATCGCTTTCGGCCACCGAAGATGGAGACACCCGGTTTCGATTAGCCGAAGCTTATGAAAATCTAGGTGAATCAAACCTTGCAAAAAGAGAATACGAGAAAGCTATTGCAGACAGTCCGATCAATCCTGATTATTACAACGCCTTAGGCCTTCTTTTGCATTCGGAACCGCGTGGAGACACCGAAGCCATCGCCAATTACCAAAAAGCCATGGCTTTGGATCCCAGTGAACCGGCTTACCTGTTCAACCTGGGAGAAGCCTACATGGCCTTAGGTGATTCCCAAAGAGCCCTGGCGGCCTACCTTAAGGTGATTGCCCTGGACCCAAAAAATTCTGAAGCTTACGCTCGATTGGGAAGAATTTATGAAATCGATCGCGAATGGTTAAAGTCAGCCAAGGCATATGAGCAAGCCGTTCTCATTGATCCCAGGCGAGGGTTTTATCACGAAAAATTGGGTGAAATTTATGAAAGGCTCGAAAAAACAGACGAGGCGGCTTTGGAATATCAAAAAGCAGTGGATCTCGATCCCAAAGACGCCTTAGCTCACTATCAATTAGGATTGATCTACCGGGAAAAGAAAGATTTTGAAAAGGCGTACGCGGAGTATGATGCGGCATCCCGCTGGGCTTCGAATGACAAGCTCCGAGGAAGAATCATTCGGGCCATGTGGGAGCTTCCCGCTGGAATCGGCGAAAAGATTAACACAAGTGGAGGAAGAGAATGAGCCTAGAAATTTATCTGAACGGTGATTGGGTGGCCAAGGAGAATGCCAAGGTATCGATCTGGGATCACGGGTTTCTTTATGGGGATGGAATTTTTGAAGGAATTCGCGTCTACGGCGGGCGCATTTTCAAGTTGGATGAGCACTTGGAGCGGCTTTATGCAAGCGCCAAGGGGATTGACTTGGCGATTCTCCTTTCCAAGGGCAAAATGAAGGAAAGTGTCATTGAAACCGTTCGCCGCAACCAGCTCACCGAAGCGTACATTCGTTTAATTGTTTCTCGGGGAACCGGAGATCTCGGTATCGATCCGAGAAAATGTCGAGAGTCGACCGTGGTGATCATGGCGGATAAGATTTCAGTTTATCCAGAAGAGACCTATCGTCGTGGGTTAAAGGTGATGATTGCTTCTACCCGTCGAAATCCGCCTGACTCCTTGAATGGACGGATCAAGAGTTTGAATTATCTGAACAACATCCTCGCTAAAATTGAGCAAATAAAACAGGGGCTTGACGAAGCCATAATGCTAAACCATGATGGCTATCTGGTTGAGGGAACCGTTGAAAACGTTTTTGTGGTCAAAGGGAAAAAGCTGTTGACCCCGCCGTGCTATTTGGGTGCTTTGGAGGGCATTACGCGGCAAACCGTGATTGACTTGGCTCCACAGTTAGGTTTAGTCGCAGAAGAAGCGTTGCTCAATTCGCATGATCTTTACATCGCCGATGAGTGTTTCTTAACCGGGACTGGTGCCGAGATTGTTCCAGTCATCGAGGTGGATGGACGCGGTGTTGGCGATGGGAAGCCGGGGAAAGTCACGCTTGCCGTTCTTGAAGCCTATCGGGCCTTAACCCGCCAAATCGGCGTCCCGGTCTACCCCAAAGAGCAAGCCAAAGCTGTTTAGAAGCGCCATGGCGGATCGCTATACAGAAGACATTCTAAGTTTCGCCGGCGGCGTACTCATTCTGATCATGGGTGGAATGTTTCAATTCGCTTTTTTACTTGGCTTCATGATGGATGTCGGCGATGCGGTGAATAAAGCCAAGCTACCTTATGCTCTGACCGTTCGTGCGCTTATTTCGCTATTCATCGTGGATGGAATCATCTTTCTGTTGTTCCTGGCAATCTTGAAAAACCGAAGAAAAGTAACGAATGTATTATATTGTTTAGCCACGGCGCTTATGGCCAGCCCTTTCCTAACCTTCTTCATTTGGAAACTGGTTTTCCAAGTGTTTTACCGAGTTAAGCTCAGCTACTAACCTCGCTTTGCGGGAACGCCGACTTCGCTGTTTTCAAGGTAGCGTTCGCAATCAAGCGCAGCCATGCAGCCCATTCCTGCGGCGGTGACCGCTTGCCGATAAACGTGATCCACGCAATCCCCGGCCGCAAAAATTCCGGGGATATTGGTTTTGGTCCCTTCGCTCACCTTGATGTACCCTTTTTCGTCCAAATCAAGCCAATCTTTGTAAGCGGCGGTACCTGGAATATGACCTATGGCCACGAACGCACCATCACAAAGCTTTTCGAAAGTCTTTCCACTGGCAAGGTCTTCAAGGAGAAGTCCCTTGAGCTTGCCTTCCTCAGCACCGAGTATCTTGCTCACTCCCGTGTTCCAGAGAACCGAGACGTTCGGGAGTTGAAAAACTCTGTCTTGCATGATCTTAGAGCCTCGAAATTTATCCCGTCGATGGACCATGGTCACCGTTTTCACCATCTTCGCCAGATAAATGGCTTCTTCTAAAGCCGAATCTCCTCCACCCACCACCACGACATCCTTATTCTTGTAAAAAAATCCATCACAAACGGCACAGGTGGAAATCCCTCTCCCAAGAAGCTCTGCCTCACCTGGAATCCCAAGCCTGCGCGAGCTGGCGCCGGTGCAAACAATAACGGTTTTCGCTTCAATCACTTCATCGTTGTCAATCCAGACCTTAAAGGGAGGCTTCGAAAAATCAACTTTTTCGACCTGGGCATAAAGATATCGAGTTCCAAATCGTTCGGCTTGTAATCGCATCTCTTCCATCAAGTTCGGGCCGACAATGGGGTCTTTAAAACCGGGATAGTTTTCCACTTCGCTTGTCAGCATCAACTGCCCACCAGGGAGCGGACCAGCAATAAGCAACGGACTTAAGTTGGCGCGTGCAGCGTAAATCGCCGCCGTGTAGCCTGCTGGGCCAGCACCAATGATCAAGACTTTTTCCATCCGTATTCCTCCTTGAGTAAAGCTTTCAATCACTTCTTTCTCTTTAAAGATGAACCCTTTTTCCTATGGCGCCGAGCTTACAGCCATACCGATTTGTTCAAAAATTCTCTAACAACTTGATGTCATAAGCGTGAGAAAAAAAGGGACTGAAGAAGGAGATGGCTTAGACTCATGGAACGTCAAACTGTCATTCTAAAAAAATTGAAAGGAGTTGTTTCATGCGAAGGATTTTGACTCTCGCAGTTATTCTGGTAGCGTTTATGGTGGTTTCCCTTAGTGCAGGGGTAGTCATGGCAAAGGACAGTACCGGCAAGCCCATGACGATGATGATGAAGAAGAAGCCCCTTTATGATCGATTGGGGCAAAAGAAAGCCATTGTTGCAGTCGTGGATGCTTTTGTAGCTCAAGTGGCTGGTGACAAGCGGATCAACAAGTTTTTTGCGAAAACAGCTTCCGATCCCAAACGGTTGGCGAAATTTAAGATGCATTTGGTTGATCTTATTTGCGCAGGCGCCGGGGGCCCTTGCAAATACACCGGGAAAGACATGAAAACAGCACATGCCGGCATGGGAATTAAGACGGCTGATTTCAATGCGCTTGTGGAAGATTTGGTTAGCACACTCAACAAATTTAAGGTGGGAAAAGAAGAGCAGAAAGAGCTCTTAGGCATCCTGGGTCCTATGAAAAAGGACATTGTTGAGAATACCGGCGGAAGAGTCCCGATGACACAAAAAGGTGGTTACTAGAAGCCGTATTGCGATTTGACAATTGACAAACTAGAATTGCAAATGTAAAGTGCAGGTGGAAAAAAGAACTATCTTTTCCACCTGCTTTTCATTTTCGTAAGCCGATTGATTGCTGGGGCTCAAGCCACAGGAGGAAAAATCCCTTTTAGCGCATAACTTCAATGGTCTAAGTCATTAAGGAGGACGTTCTTCGTGAAAGGTTATCTTAGAAAAGGCATTGCTTTTGTTTTCATTTTCGGTTTTGTTTTCGTTGCAGGTTGGGGCTTCGGATTAACCCAATCGTCTAGCCCTTGGCAGCTCATCGTGAATGGTCGACCTTCGAACCTCCACATTCACATCATTAAGAATATGTATTTTATTTCTCTTTCAGATCTGGCTCAACTCCCCGGATGGAAGGTATCAATTGATCTTTCTTCGCGCAAGGTTTCCCTTCGATCCCCTGCGGGTGCCATGACAGAGCAAGCGAATAATCAAGAAGCAGTCAATCAGCCAAGCACAGCCTCTTCGACACCAACTAGTCCGGACAGCAGCATGTCTGAGGCTTCAACTAAATTAGGTCCAGATACAACTTCGGGAGAAGGGAATGGCACGAACAGTGGTCCCCCCAATAATGTTCGCCTGACCGTGCAAGCAGCACTTTCATCCATTGATGAGCTTCGAAAAGCTTTGGCAGACGATCTTCCTCCAGATGTGATCAAGCAAAAAAGAGACAGCACCGCCGGAATCGTTCAACAAGCAGAGAACTTGCTTTGGTCTCTTCCGCGCACCCGAACTTTGCAGGCGGATCTTCAGGTTGCTGTCGAAGATCTGCAGTCGCAAATTAACGTAGTCCTTGCCCTGGATCAAGTCAAGGATGGGCTTCTTCCTTGGACACATCCAGTCGCGCAGGGAGTCCTGATGAAGTATCCTGATCTTCGACCTTGCCATGTCCAAAAGGGGAAAGCCGATGGGCTTGATGTTGCCTGTGCTCGAAAAGTATTAACCGATTTGTCCAAAGAAGACTTTAACGATGTCCAACGTGATCTTGATCAATACCGATAAGGTGAATGGTTAGGAGGGGAAGCTTTGACTCAGGTTTTAATTAGTCCATCAGAAGTGATGCAGGTTCTCGCTGAAACCGAGGCGATTCGAGAAGGGCATTTCAAACTACCCACGGGTGAGCACACCAATTATTATTTCCAAATGCCATTGGCCTTGCGTTATTTTAATTATGCGCGAAGACTGTCCGTGGGTTTGAGCAGGCTTTTACGCTTGGTTCCTCAGATTTCGGCTCGGCTTCCCAAAGTGAGCATTGTTGGGGCAAGCACCGGAGGAATCCCGGTTGCTTACGGAGTTCGTGAAGCCCTTCAGGCCGAGCAAATCATGTGGGCCGAAGGGGGACGGGATGGGGCCCTTCACTTTCGGCAGTATGATGAGGTAAAGCCAGGAGAGAATTGTGTTTTGGTGGATGATTTAATCTTATCTGGACGAACCATGAAATCGCTCATTCAGCTGGTGAAAAATGCTGGGGGTAAAGTCTTAGCCATTGGCGTTATTATTGACCCAAGCCTAGCAAAAACTGATTTTGGTGATATCCCGTTCGTGAAGCTTGCTGAGGTCCCCACGTTGCATTTTCCTAATGGTGAAGCATGCACTCTTTGCAAGGACAAAGGGAAGCCAACCGTTGTTGACTGGTGAATTTATGGACAAATTCATCCCGCGACCACACGATGTGATCAGTCGCGGGACTCCTCTAGATGTAATCGGCCGCGGACAGGATGTGATCAGCCGCTGGATTCCGCTATGTTCAGCCCAATTCATCCCCTTCGGGGACGTCCTACGGATACTTGTCCAGCGGCCAGTGTCGGCACGGATGACGACCTCCGGCGGCCACAGGATGTAATCGGCCGCGGACAGGATGTGATCAGCCGCTGGATTCCGCTATGCTCAGGTCGTAGATTTCCGTGACAGTCCTTCACTTCGTTCAGGATGAAATGTCCCTACGGATGACATTTCAGATGGATGAGCTTTAAATTCATAACGCTCTTTCTCATCCAGGACAACTTCACCCACCGGTTTACGTGGGTCGTGCACCAAGACAAAGGTCCACTTTTCCAAAACGCCTTGCTTGAGCAATACTTTTTTCATCGAAATCGATTGTTCGGGTTCCACGTCATACGCCATCGTCCAGAGTGGATTCACATGGGCAGCCGTTGGTATCAGATCGCCAGGGTAAGCCACGAGATTTTTTTCTCCTTGGAGGAAGACGGCTTGATGCCCATGGGTATGACCTCCGGTCAGGGAAACGCGGATTCCCGGAAGAATTTCTTTGTCGCCATTAATCAGTTCCAGTGTAGCCTTCTTGAGCGGCTCCAAAAATTCCGGCAGATAGGATGCTTGATTCTTGGGATGTGGATTCATGGCTGCTTTCCACTCGAGTTCTTGGACCACAATGCGTGCTTTTGGAAAAAGAAGTTTTCCATTGCTCCAATCAACCAAGCCCCCCGCATGGTCAAAATGAAGATGGGTTGGAATAACGTAAGAAATTTCGGAGGGAGACACCTTTAAGTTTGCAAGTTCCGAAAGCAAGGTCCGTTTCTTGTCAATGCAAAAAATTGAGGAAAACTTTTCGGAATGACCCATCCCAATCCCCGGTTCGACCAACACTTTCTCTCGGCCCGTGTCGACCAAAAGGCAATTGAGACCAAGTAAGATCCGGTTTTTTTCATCGGTCGGATTTTGTTTTTCCCAGAGCGCGTGTGGAACAACCCCATGCATCGCCCCACCATCGAGCTTAAACGTTCCATCCGAAAGAAGTTGTATCTTCATGATGATTCTCGAGACTTCCCGATGCGCAGAAAAGGATCCTCCCGCCACAGATCGAACTCACCCACATGCAACGTCAGGCAGACAAGATCCGGATTCTTGTCTCTGTTTTTTTAGGAACCCTGATTATCGATCTTGGAATCGTCTTTTTCCTTAACTCGCAGCCACAAGGATTTCACGGTGTTGTCCCTACCATGACCAAAGAGGTCATTCTCACCCTTCGAACTGCTTTCGCAGGTCTTTCGATTTTCTTATTTTTTCCGCTGGTTTGGGCCATGAACCGGCGCCGAAGTGCTGACGGATCGTCCTCGTTTACTTATTCTGTTGTGGCTCTTGCCATTTCTGAATGCCCTGCTCTCTTGGGATTGGCTCTTTTTCTGACCAAGGGCGCATTCAAGACCTTTTTTGCTTTTCTAAGTCTGAGTGCGATTTACATGCTGATTTCTTGGCCCCGCTCTTCCTAGTGCCTAAGCGTTCTCCGTTCTTCGACAATGAGGATCAATCGTTTGTTCTGTATCATGGTGATGCACTTGCAATTCTATCGGAAATGAAAGACGAGCAGTTTGATCTCATTGTCGCGGATCCCCCTTACTTCCTGTCGAACGGTGGCATGACTTGCCATTCAGGGAAGAGAGCACTGGTTGACAAGGGGAAATGGGATGTACCAGGCTCGGTGGAAGAAAATCACCAATTCAATTTGTTGTGGCTTAAAGAGTGTCAACGGCTATTAAAGCCAAATGGGGCCCTGTGGGTTTCCGGGACGATGCATGCGATATTTTCCATTGGGTTTGCCATGCAGCAACTCGGGTACAAACTTTTAAATGATGTCATTTGGTATAAATCGAATGCGCCCCCCAATCTTTCTTGTCGATATTTTACCCATTCAACCGAGCGACTCATCTGGGGGAGTAAGAACAAAAAAAGCAAGCATGTCTTCAATGACGCGCTCATGCGTTCGTTTAATGAGGGGAAACAAATGCGCAATGTTTGGGTTGGGACCGATGAAGACTCAGCGGCTGATTTGGACCTGTGGAAGATTACGGCCCCTTCCCGACAAGAAAAACGGCACGGAAAGCATCCCACTCAAAAACCCGTTGAGCTTTTAAGGCGAATTCTTCTGGCATCCAGCCATGAAGGGGATTTGGTTTTCGATCCCTTTCAAGGGAGCGGAACCACAGGAATTGTTGCCCACTCACTTGGTCGTCGTTATGTCGGCATTGATCAAGAAGAGAAATATTTGAAGATGACCGTGAAGAGGCTGAATTCAGGACGAATTCATCCAGCGGTCACACGGACGTGATAAACCGCTGGATTCCTCTAACTTTAAGAGGGTAAAGGGAAGCCGTAAGGAAGTTAATTCGTTGAGTCGCCATGAGTGAAATTCGTGAACTTCAAGAAAAATCGTGCAAACCGTGCGAAGGAGGGGTGAAATCCTTTTCTTCTCAAGAAGCTGAACGTTATCTTCGACATCTACCGGAGTGGCTTCCAAACGAAGATAACACGGCGATTTGGAAAGACTTTTTCATGAAAGATTTTCGAGCCGCTCTTGCTCTGATTCAGAAAATAGGAGAGTTAGCCGAAAAAGAGGCACACCATCCGGACTTGCACTTGACGAACTACCGAAAACTTCGGATCGAATTGTCCACTCATGCGATTGGAGGCCTTTCCGAAAACGACTTCATTTTTGCGAGTAAAGTTGAACTGCTTCCCAAAGATTTGAAAGTGAAAAAGTAGCTCAGGTGAAGGAGGCAAGACGTGTTAGAGCAGGCATCCGCCGAAACAATCCAAGAAAAACAAGTCCTCGATAAAGGGTTTATCCGTCTTGTCGACATGATGGGGGATGATGGCTCTATTGTTCAGGCCGCTCGCGTGAGTTATGGCAAGGGGACAAAATCAGTGCGAGAAGATCGGGGTCTTATCCGTTATCTGATGCGCCATCGCCACACCACACCCTTTGAAATGGTCCAAACGAAATGGCATGTGAAATGCCCCATGTTCGTAGCCAGGCAGTGGATGAGGCACCGCGCTTGTTCATACAATGAATACAGCTTGCGCTACAGTGAAGCACGCGACGAGTTTTATTTTCCGGAAGAAACGCGGATTCAATTTCAAAGCAGAGGAAATCGACAAGGTTCCAGTGATGAAGCGGTTCCCAAAGACTTTCAAGCCCTTTTTTCTGGGAGCTTGGATGAGATCTGCAAGGTGGCTTATGCCTGCTATGCGCATTTGAATGATCTTGGATTAGCGCGTGAGCTCATTCGTGTGTTTCTTCCGGTAAATCTTTATACCGAATTTTATTGGAGCATTAACCTTCATAATTTGCTCCATTTTCTCCATCTTCGCATGGATGCCCATGCACAAGAAGAAATTCGCGCTTATGGTTTTGCCATTGCGGATCTCTTGAAAGAGCGTGTTCCCGCCACCTGGGAAGCCTTCGAAGATTACATTTTAACCGGCAAGAATTTTTCCAGTCAAGAGTGGGAACTCCTGGATACGGTCATCGATTTTGAGCGTTTGAAGGGGCTCATGGAGAGTGAAAAGGGTAACGTGCTAAGCAAGGGGGAATGGCGCGAATTTTTGGAAAAATTTGGCGAAAAATCCCAAGCCAGGGACACTTCCGTAAGTGTCCCTGAATCAAGCTGAAACTGCTGTTTTCCTTTCAATTCGGGTATGATCTAATCATGAAGGTTAGAATCACGGAGAAAGGACGATCCGGATGAAGCGTCTTCGCCGACCGTGGCTTTGGGGTGGTGTGGTTCTTTTTGCAATTGTTTGTTTCTTCCTCGTCCGGCATGAAATCGAAGCAAAACTTGATCCGAAAGTGGTCTCCGAGCAACTGACTAAAGCCATTGGTTTTCCTGTCCATGCAGAAAACATCAAGCTTGGGTTAACCGGAGATCTTTCTTTCATCAACGTACAGCTTGAAGATGAGGGGAAGCCATTCCTTTCTGCACGTTCAATCTTAGTTCGGCTGCGATTCCTTCCTCTGTTGCGCGGAAAAGTCGTCATTAAGTCAATCCTCGCAGACAGTCCAGCGGTCGGCTTGAATCAGAAATCAGCCAATCGTCTCCTAGCAAAACTGCAAGGCGTGCATGGTCCAAGTTTGCAAATCCCCGTGGCCATTTCGCATGGAACGTTTCTCTACACCGGAGAAAATGGGAAAAGCATTGCCTTAAACGGGGTAGCAGGAAGCATCATCAATTCATCTCCCAATCCCCTCGTTAGTCTTTCGTTTAACGATCGGGGTGGTGGTCGTTACACAGTATCAGGCAGTGTAGGCCCGGCAGCGATAAACCTTCAAGGTACAGCGAAAAAGGGCTCTCTCGCTGAAATTGTAAATCCTTTTGGTATTCGCCCCATCCCCGAATTTCAGGGTGCCCTTGATGGAACGTTTACGTTGGCGGGCAAGATGGAGGATCTTGGGATTAACGGTGATTTTTCGGTCGATTCCGGTTTGTTCAAGGGGAACGCTACCCTCTCTTCGTTCTTAACTTCCAATGGAAGCGAACGATTTCTCCATGGAAAGCTTTATTCAGGCAAGGGCCAACTGGCGGGTTTTGGAGAGTTTAAGAGTTTGGGAATGACGTTTCGCGCCTTGAAACAAAATTTTATTGTGCAAGATGGCACTTTAGAATTTCCAAGCGGAATCGTGCAGTTTGGAGGAAAGATTGAAAAAAGTAAACAGCTCTCACTCCGCTTCAGTACCAAAGGCTTCGATCCGTTTTCGCTCCCCAATTTTTCAGGTTGGGGAATCCAAGGCTCTTCAGGGATTGGCGAGGGAATGGTTTCCGGTACGTTTCCAAATTTAACGATGAAAGCGAGTGCACATTTTCCCGCCATTTCCATGAGCCAAAGCGTGCTGAAGAATGTGAGGGTAACGGTGGGGGCTCTACTCTCCTCGCAGAAGGCAAGATTGACACAATTCCTTGTGCAAACAAACGGAACGCCCCTTTCATTGAAAGGAGAAATTGGATGGGATGATGCGCGAAATATCGATTTGCGATTAAGCAAGCTTAATGCAAAGGAATTGGCTCAATTGTTTGGGCTCGAAAGAAAACTCGCTCCAATACAAATGATTCTGGCTGGACGTGTCCACTATGACAGAAAGAGCGAGTCATGGAAAGGAACGGTCACGGCTCCTGCGGGGCAAGTGGTTGGAGAAAAATTTGATCGTTTTCAAGGAACGTTCTCGTATCAACAAAAACAGCCTGTGCTTTTTTCTGGAACCTTTGACATGAAGGGTCGAACCGCGGTGATTTCCGGGGATTGGAAAAACGGGGTTGGAAGTTTTAAGCTCGACGCGGATGGATTTCCGATGGAACAACTCCCCTTCCTGTCGAACGCCGTGCGCGATTTCCGGGGAATCGTTAGCATTCATGCTCGATATCTCACCGAAAAAGGGGGACAAAGTCAAGTTGACTTTTCACTTCCGAAAGCCACGTATAAAGGGAAGCCTTTTCCGGCTGTTTCAGGAACCCTATCGGGGCAGGGAGAAACCCTTCGATTTTCTCCTCTGAATTTTACAGGACTTAGTCCCGCACTTTCGGTTAGCGGAGAATATCATCTCGACTCGAAAGCAATGGATTTTCAAGGGAAGCTCAATGGCCAGAACCCAGGCGATTTGTTGGCTGCTTTCCCGGGAAAGATCCCGCGCATGAGCGGAAATCTGTATGGACCCTTTCATGTTTCAGGAGTCTACCCTAACGTGGCACTTGATTTTAATGGAGATGTGCGACAAGCCCATTTTCAAGGCTTCACCCTTCCTCTCGGTCACTTGGTGCTGCAAGGTTCACTCCCTTCCCGCTTTAAGATCGACTTTGAAACCAATCAGTTTTCTCTTGCTGATTTTCCGTTAGTTCACCAATTCATGCCAAGCCTCAGTGGGACCGGGACCCTCAAGGTTGTCAGCAACCCTCCGGCGCCAGGAATGAATGTTTCCTTCCGATTGAACAACACGGCATTGAATGGAAAATCGTTGGGACCGATGGAAGGCTCTCTTGTTTACCGAGCTCCCCTGGTCCGTGTCACTCATCTTGCTGTCCCCTTAACTTCACCCCCTCTCTCGGTTTCAGGTGGAATCAACCTCGAAAAGAAAAGCGTTGATCTTCACTCTACGCTCCAGGGACAATCGATTGCAGAATTAGCGAAGGTCACCGGGAAAACGCTTGGGAAAATCGACGGCAATTTGTATGGTGATGTCGCCATTTCAGGAAGCTATCCCAATGTGAAGCTTGCTTTTTCTGGGGAAGGAAAGAACTTGGTTTTTTCCAACATGCAACTGGGAGATGTGACATTAAGCTTGACTGGAACCCGCACTCCCCATGGCTACGCGCTCACCGCTCGCGGCAGTCACATTCAAGCTTCGCGAATTTCTGCGCTCCAAAAAGCCCTTCCTGGAATTTCAGGTGAACTGGCTTTTTCGGCGATAGCAAGCGGCTCTATTGTACAATCCCTTAATTTCGAGCTCAAGAAGGCAAGCTGGAAAGGGAAAGCATTTCCAGCGTTTCGCGGGACGTTGGCTTGGAATGACCCAATCGCGAAATTTTCTCGATTTGAAATTGAGGGTCTCACGCCTCCCCTCAGTGCTGCCGGTGAAATCAATACCCAAAACCACCAATTTCACTTCAGCTCGAATTTGCAAGGACAACGGGTTGGGGAGTTGATGAAGTTGATGGGAGTTGCGGCTGGAAACGTCGATGCTCGGCTTTATGGGCCGTTAACGGCTTCGGGAACAACCGACCAAATGCATGTGAGTTTTTCGGGAACCGGTAATGGTTTGAAATTCAACAATCTTTCACTTGGGAGCGGGCATCTTGCATTACAGGGAGATTCGGATGCACAAAAACACTTTGCTCTTCACGTTACCGGCAGCGGCATTCCAGCTGGAAGTGTGCAGTTTCTTGCACAAAACTTTCCTGGAATTTCGGGAAATGTCGGGTTTGATGTTCATTTGAATACCGGAAACCCGAACCAAGCCACCCTTGACTTCGGATTGTCCAATGCTTCGAGCCATGGTCGGTCTTTTCCGGAATTAACGGGGCATGCCGTTTGGAATGCACCACAGCTTTTGCTCTCCCCACTATCGGCAAAGCTTTCTCCACCCTTATCGGTGTCGGGGGAAATTAATACGCAACAAAAATCGATCCATCTTTCAGGAAATTTGGAAGGACAAGCGATTGCAGATCTCCTGATGCTAACCGGAGGGGCAAGTAGCCAGGTCAATGGACGAATGTACGGTCCTTTGGTCATCAGTGGTCCGTCGAGTTCTCCGCAAGCTGATTTCCATGGAAGTGTAACCAGTCTCGAGTATCGGGGAATCAAGATCGGGGATGGGAAACTTGATTTGGTGGTAAGCCATTCGGCCATCAATGGAAAGCTTGTATTGAACCGTCCAGTCTCTTTAGACACCAACAATTCGGTCTTTGGAGGAATCATTCAACAGATTCCGGGGATCGGCAATGTTCTCGGGAACCTAACGACCAATGTGATCCTAACCGGTGTGATCATTCGAGGGACTCCGCAACATCCTGACGTCACGCCGACGTTCCGTCAAGGGGCTGCCCGAGCAACTCCCAGTGCAAATCCTACCCCTGCGGCCAAACCAGCTAATCAAAACCCGGTGATGGATATCCTGCAGCAAATCCTAAAGGGGCAACACTAGAAGGCAATTTGTAAGCCACCCTATTTTCAATTGTCGATTGAAGACTGATAAAGCCAAATCGAAAATTGTCAATTGTAAATCGTAAATAACGAAGGGATTTATCCGGTAGCCTCTAGACGCGCCTTTAGGAAATTACAACGGGGGTGTTTAGCGAAAGGCCGGCGCGAAGGACACTGATGCGTCCTGCCATTTTGCCAGCCGCTTCTTTAAATGCGAGGGATGATGGGGAATTTGGATCGAGAACAATGATCGGTTTTCCTTTGTCTCCTGATTCTCGCACGCGTGAATCAAGCGGAATCTGCCCGAGAAATGGGATGTTGTTGTCACGGCTAGCCATCTCGCCACCCCCACTTCCAAAAATGTTTTCTTCATGACCACAGGAGGCACACTTGTGAGAGCTCATGTTTTCGATGATTCCGAGGATCGGAACATTGAGTTTTCCGAACATACTGATGGCTTTCGTGGCAATACTTGTAGCGGCTTCTTGAGGAGTGGTCACCACCACGACACCGGATAATGGAATAGCTTGGGCTAGCGTAAGTGATGCATCGCCAGTTCCTGGCGGCAAGTCGATAAGGAGATAGTCGAGATCCCCCCAATCAACCGCGGTTAGAAATTCCCGAATCATTTTAGCCACCATCGGTCCGCGCCAAACCACCGCTTCACCTTTGGGGAGAATAAGCCCCATGCTCATTACTTTGCAGTTATAGCGAACTGGAGGATGGATTTTCCCTTGTACCGGCGGAGGAAGCTCGTGAACATTCATCATGAGGGGAATGGTTGGGCCATAAATGTCGGCATCCATTACGCCAACCTTGGCCCCTTCGTTAGCCAGTGCAAGGGCTAAGTTAACGGTCACCGTTGATTTCCCTACCCCTCCCTTACCGCTTGCGATCGCCACCGTGTTTCGAACGCCAGGAATCATTTCTTGCTGCCCCAGTATGTTCAGGCGCGAACTCCCAGCCGTGTTGGCTGACAAGTTAACGGTGGCTTCTTTTGCACCGAGTTTCAAGAGGGCTTCGCGAACGCTTTCTTGGAATTGCCCTTTGATTGGGCAAGCCGGAGTCGTAAGAACCAAGGTTAAACTCACACGGTTCCCATCTTCAATCTTTAAGTCTTTGATCATGTTCAAGCTCACAACGTCGCGCCCGATTTCGGGGTCCTTTACTTCTCGAAGCGCGTTCATGATAAGCTCAGAAGTTAAATTGGCCATGGTACGATATTGCACTTTCGGAACAGATATCCCTTTGAAGCCTGATGGGGACACTGGAAAAGCATTATCGGTGGATGAGTGTTCCACCGATAATGAGGGTGACGGGGGAAAGCTTTAAATTCTTTATACTGGTCTACGCGCCACTCGCGTTTCCGTAGTTCTTTGCGATGTAGTGTTTCAGATCGGCCATGGCGGCCGGAATGCCTCTGCCATGATGGTGGCGATGGCCCATCGCGTCTTGCCTTAATCGGTTCCCTAATTGTGTCAAGAGGTTCTGGTCGGTGAGATAACTACCGGTGACCTCCGCAAAGATTCCAGCTGCAGCTGCTTCTGCATTGTTTTTTGGAATCGCGGGAGCACTGGTTGAACTCCCCGAGGAGTCCGAGTTAGAACTTGAAGACCCGGAATTGCTTGAAGAGCTCGATCCAGAAGTGCTGGCATCTGTTTTGTTTTTCGAAGAAGCAGAGCCAGTCTTGGATTTATCCGCGTTGGCATCAGTAGAGGTGGAGCCCGATGAGCTGGTCTTGGATTTGTCCGCGTTAGCATCAGAAGAGGTGGAGCCCGATGAGCCGGTCTTGGATTTATCCGCGTTAGCATCAGAAGAGGTGGAGCCCGATGAGCCGGTCTTGGATTTATCCGCGTTGGCACCAGACGAGGTAGAGCCTGATGAGCTGGTCTTGTGGTGATTGTCGTCGTCATCGTCTTTTGAACTGGTGGAGCCCTTCGAAGTGTCGCCGGTTGAGCCAGATGGACTTGAAGCACTGTCATGGTTAATGCTCGCGGATTTCATAGAGCCGTCTGGATTGTAAGTGGCACTGAGCTTGGCTGTTGGGTCGAGTTTTCCTAATGCGGCTTGGGCATCGCTTAGCGTCATTTTCCCTGCTTCGAAGTCTCCAAGCAGTTTGCCCTCATCCGTGTAATTTGGAACACCGTGCGTTATGCTGAGTGAATCGATCTTGCCGTCTTTGAGAGTGACCGTTAGGTGGTCATTCGGAGCGACCTTGGCAAGATCAGCCGTGCCTTGCTCAACTGTTTCTTTTTGGTCATAAACTCTCGCGATAATCGTCTGTTCATCGAGTGCATCTCCAGTCGATGAAGGACTTGAGGTTGAAGAAGAGCTACTCGCTGGGGGTGCATGAACAGGCTTGCCTCCCAGGCCATCGGAAGTGTCGGTAGAGCCGTCATTGTTAATGGCGATGGTGGTCGTTTTCTGACTCATATTCTGCGCGATTCCACCCTGTGCCTTGTAGACGTCTGTCTTGGTCATAAAAGTGCTGTCATTTCCGCCAAGCGTATAAGTGACATCATCGTCCTTGGTCGCTCCCGTTTCGGACGTTGAGGAAGATGACTTGACTTCAAGGGATCCATTCGTATTTAAGGTCATGACCTTCTTGGAACCATCCGAAGCTGTAATGTCAAGTGTCTTGCTATCGCCGTTCGTGGAAACGTCCCATCGGTCTCCATTGCTCTGCGTTGATTGGCCAGATGGAGCCGACTGAACCAGTTTCACATCAGCATTATACTCATTAATTACCGTCATGGCATCCTGATTTGCGTTAGCAGGGGCCTTTTGAGCCTGGTCCGTTCCGGTTCCAGGTTTTGAGGTAGTGGATTGATCAGTCACGCAGGCCTGGGTGTTGCTCGTGGAGCTCTTCGCGGAGGAGTCGCTGCTCGAAGAGCTGCTTGAGTCTTGATTGGATGACGTGGCTGAAGCCTTGTCGCTCTTTGTCGCAGAAGCGGATGCATTATTCGAAGCATTGTTGGCAGAGCTGGTTGCGGCACTTGAGGTTGCTGAATTGGCGCTTGTTGATGGACTCGCTGCGGGACTCGTTGAAGGGGCAACGTAAGAACTTCCCGGATCGCTCACACTCAGGGATCCGAGGGTATTGCCATTCCATGCGAAATCAATCTTAGCGGCGGGATCATCCTTGCCAAGTTGTTCGAGATCAGCCATAATCTTGCTTATTGGATTCGATGTGTCAGGACTAGTAGGCGGAACGGGTACGCTTGGGCTTCCACCCGGGTTCGCGGAATTCGTAGAAGCTATTGGTGCCGGGGTGGTGGTTGCGCTAGCGGGTGGGCTTGTTGCTGCTGGAGCACTCGATAGTGTCTGAAGGGCATCCCGAAGAGCTGATTCGATAAAATGATAAGTATTAACAAAGAAATTATTCACGTTGAAGCTAGCCGAATTGAGGCTAACCGAATCTGCTGGTTCAGCCGGCTGAGTCGCTGTCGAGGTAGGGTCGAAATTGCTTCCCACTGTTGCATCAGCGGAAGGTGCTCCTAAGACAACAGGCGTAACCGGTTGCGGTCCTGGTGTCGAGATTGGATTGACACTTTCACTCATTTTGTTTCCCCCTTGAAATATGGTTTTCCATCCCCTGTTATCTTATTTTAGCAAGAGTTTATTACAAAAACATCAGCAAGTTATTAAAAAATTGTTAACTATGCGAACTGGAGGGTCTATATCATGAACTTTTTGCTCAATTACAGCGAGAAGTGATTTAGGCTTTCGAGTCCCCGACCCACACTTAACGAAGAATGGATGGCATTTTCGGTGTACTTTTTTGCGTCTTCAATGGCCAGATGGAGAGATTTTCCTAAGGCAAGATTGGCGGTAATAGCGGCAGAGTAAGTGCAGCCTGCCCCATGAATTTTTTTCCCCTCAATATACTCTCCCTCGATCCATTGGAATTTAGTTCCATCCCAAAAGAGATCAGAACCTTGGCGGAAGGGAGCGTGTCCACCCTTGATGAGGACCAAAGGGCCTAAACGGTGAATGGCTTTGGCGGCTTCTTCCATCTTGGCGAGTGAGTCGATGTGAAGTCCTGAAAGAACTTCAGCTTCACTGAAGTTTGGCGTCACGAGAAGGGCAAGAGGAAGAAGGGCCTTCTTCAAAACTTCAATCGAGTTCTCTTCCAAGAGTTTGAACCCGGAGCTTGAGACCATCACCGGATCAACAACCACATTTTTCAGCTTTTTTTCTTGGAGAATTTTAGAGACCGCCCCAATGGTCTGGGCGTTCCCAAGCATCCCTGTTTTTGCTGCTCCGACCGAAAAATCGTCAAGGACTGCTCTTAACTGTGATTCGATGAGTGGAATGGGGAGATCGAAGGCTTGCGCAATTCCAGCGCTATTCTGAGCGGTGACCGAAGTGATGACCGATGTTCCATAAACGCCAAGAGCTTGGAATGTTTTGAGATCCGCTTGGATTCCAGCCCCTCCACCTGAATCGGATCCGGCAAGGGTAAGCGCTTGAGCGATCATGGGGACACTTCCCTCTGTGCGATGGAAAGGTTGGAAGTGTCCCCCATGAGCAGCGACTTGAGTTCACGCGTGGCTTCTTCCGGGTTGTCTTTTCCGCATACGGCTTGGATCACCGCGATTCCAGCAGGACGCGCGACAAGGAGACTGGGGAGATTCGCGTGGCTGATTCCGCCAATCGCAATTACCGGAATTGAGATCGAGCGACTGATCCGTTCGAGTTCTGCAACTCCTTTTGCAGGGGACGGTTTATCTTTCGACCTTGTTGGGAAAACATGTCCAAAGCCGATGTAATCCGCCCCTTCTTTTTCAAGCTGAATGGCTTGTTCAAGACTTCCTGCGGTTTCCCCGATTGTCTTTCCTTTCCCGAGAATCTTGCGCGCGTATTCAATCGGAAGATCTTCTTGTCCAAGATGAACACCGTCTGCACCCGATAAAAGTGCGATATCCACGCGATCATTCACGATGAAGGTCACCCTGGCTTCCTTACAAAGCTTCTGAATGGCACTTGCCGTCTCGAGCAACTCGCCTGATTTCATCTTTTTTTCGCGAAGCTGAATCATGTCAGCTCCCCCGCGAATGGCGAATTTGGCGAGATCCAGATGGGAAAATCGAGTCTGGATGGTTGTATCGGTAATGACACAAAGAAAAGGAGACTCTCTTTTCATAGCCCCCCCAATGCTTCTTCGAATTGCGACACCGTTCGAGGGACGTCATTCGATTTGAGGATGGCAGAAATGACCGCCACACCGTGTGCACCATGCTTTACACATTCCTTTGCTCGTTCTGGGGTGATTCCACCCAGAGCAAAAACCGGAATCTTAAGGGATGAAGCCACCAAGGCGAGTTGTTCTAATCCTTGTGGTTCTAAAATGCCTTCTTTGGAAGGGGTAGAAAAGATGGGACTAAAGGTAACAAAGTCGGCCCCATCTTTTTCGGCTTCCAAAGCTTTGCGAAGAGAATGCACACTTTTCCCGATGGCAACTTTTGGAAAACGTTCACGAATCTGCGCTACCGGGAGCCCTTCTTCAGGGCAATGAATCCCGTCCGCTTCGGTTGAAAGGGCCAAATCGAGTCTCTCATTAAAAAAGAACTGAGCCTGATGATTTCGTGTTAAACTTCGAATCTTTTTTCCCAAGTGAAGAAGTTCTCTTCCCGAAAGATCTTTCTCTCGGAGCTGTACAGCCTTTACTCCCGAATTCAAGGCCTCTTCTAAAACGAGTGTTTGATCCGGAATAGCCTTACGATCGGTGATGAGGTAAAGCTTAAAACTAAGAGACATCGAACTAGCTTAGCTTCCTACAAGCCCTTCAATCGGGGAAGAAGCATTCGCAAAGAGTTTTCGGGGGATTCGTCCTGCTTCGTAGGCAAGTCTTCCCGATTGAGCTGCCAATCGAATGGCTTTCGCCATTACGACCGGATGCTTTGCCCCCGCAATGGCGGTATTCAGCAGCACTCCATCACATCCAAGCTCCATGGCAATGGCCACATCCGACGCGGTTCCAACCCCTGCATCGATGATGACGGGAATCCGAATCATTTCACGGATGATTTGGATGTTGTACGGGTTACGGATTCCCATGCCGGATCCGATGGGAGCGCCAAGGGGCATCACGGCGGCACATCCCATGTCTGCGAGTTTTTTGCACGTGACCGGGTCATCGTTGCAATACGGGAGGACCACAAATCCATCGGAGATCAGTTTTTCTGCTGCTTTTAGGAGCTCAGGGATATCGGGAAACAACGTTTCGTCATCCCCGATGACCTCAAGTTTTATCCAGTTGGTCGAAAGGGCTTCTCGAGCCAGATAAGCAGTGAGAATGGCTTCTTTAGCGGTGTAACATCCAGCCGTGTTGGGGAGAATTTTCAATCCTTGATCGATCAAAAGCTTCAAATGACCTTCGTGTGATGAATCGTTGAGACTGACGCGCCGAATCGCCACGGTTACCATTTCCGTTTCGCTTTCTTTCAGGGCTTCCAGCATGATCTTCGGACTTGGGTATCGGGAGGTGCCAAGGATCAATCGCGAAGAAAACTCTTTTCCTGCAATCACGAGATGACTCATCTTATCCTCCTTGAACCGCGTGAACGATTTCGATTCGCGCTTGCTCTGTAATCATCAGCTTCTCCCAACTTTCTCTTGGAATCACTTCGTCATTCATGGCTACGGCAACACCCTGAGTTTCATGACCAATTGAAAAATCTTGAAGGAGACAGAGAAGCGTTTTGCCTTCCTCGGAGACGATCTCTTTGCCGTTGACCCAAAAAGTGAGTTTCTTTCGAAGTGTACTGGACATGGTTTTCAGCCTAGGTTACTTCGGTGCAAGTGCAGCCGTGGCCTGCGCAAAAAAGCGGGAAGGTTTGAATGGGGAGAGCAATTTCGAATCGCCTTGCAAGAGAAGCTCGAGCATCGCGTAAGCGGTGACGGGTGTGAGAAGAATGCCATGGCGCGAATGGCCTGTGGAATAATGAAGCCCGCGAATCGGGGTTTCGCCTAAGAGGGGAAGGTTGTCGCGACTTCCAGGACGTAACCCAACATCGATCGTTTCAATCGTGCAATCGTAGACAGAAGGGACGGCTTCATAGGCTCCTTCCAAAAGCTCCATGATTGGACCCGCGGTTCGGGAAAGATCGTATCCCATTTCTTCGCTTGTGGCGCCAACCACAAGTCGATTTCCACTTTTTGGAACCAAGTAGGCTTCCGGTGCGCGCACCACATACGTGAGTTGACACGAGGGGGTTGTCTGCAGTCGGATGATTTGCCCCTTCACCGGACGAACCGGTGGACGAAATTCTTCGGGGATTCCGATCATTTGAGAAGACCAGCAACCGGCGGCTAGCACGACGTTTTCTGCGGAGATGATCTCGTTCTCGGTGCACACCCCTTTCACGCCTTCATTGACAACCAAGATTTCCGAGACGGCCGTTTCCTCTCGGAGCGTTCCCCCTTTGGCTATAAAGCTTTTCTTCAGGGCTGCAAGAAGTTCGCGCGGATTAATTTGAAGGTCGTCTGGGATAAAGACCGCACCAATCACCTTTGGAGAAAGCAAAGGCTCTTTGTCTCTTGCTTCTTCCCCTGTGAGCCATTGAATAGAGAGTTTAAGATTTTTTCGAAAATCGTAAAAGACTTTCAAGGCTTCCAAATCGTCGCGATCTAAAGCCACGGTGAGGGTCCCTTCTTTTCGAAGCAAGACTCTTTCCCCCGAATCTTGTTCAAGCTCCTCGAGAAAACGAGGATAGAGCTTCAGGCTTTCAAGACCAAAAGAAAGAAGTTCAAGTTCTTCATAACCAACCTCAGTTTGAGGGGCAAGCATTCCAGCCGCCACCGAGCTTGCTCCTTCGCCAGCAAACTGTTTTTCGAGTATCGTCACATCCTTGCCATGACGAAGGAGCTGCCACCCAACGGAGAGGCCGATGACTCCTGCGCCAACAATAAGGAAATGGTCATTCCGCTTCACTGATAATCACCTTGTCTTTAATTTACGATTTTCAATTTACAGGATTAAATCGAAAATCGACAATCGTAAATTGAAAATAGCTAGGTTTGGCAAATCTACTGGTAGATCTGCGATCCTTTGGTTCGGAATTCTTCTGCCTTTTCTTTCATCCCGACTTCCAGGGCTTTGCCAAGGCTGACTTTTTTCTTTTCGGCGTATTCTCGAATGTCTTCGGTAATTTTCATTGAGCAAAAATGAGGGCCGCACATGGAACAGAAATGTGCAATTTTGGCCCCATCGGCTGGAAGGGTTTCATCATGATAAGCACGTGCTGTTTCCGGATCAAGCGACAAGTTGAACTGATCTTCCCAGCGAAACTCGAAGCGGGCTTTGGAAAGTGCATTGTCGCGTGCTTGCGCACCAGGATGTCCTTTGGCAAGGTCAGCGGCATGCGCGGCAATCTTGTACGCAATGACCCCTTGCTTGACATCTTCTTTGTCCGGAAGTCCCAAGTGTTCTTTCGGGGTCACATAACAAAGCATCGCGGTTCCAAACCAGCCGATCATGGCCGCACCAATGGCTGAGGTCAAGTGATCATAACCTGGAGCAATGTCGGTGGTTAAGGGGCCCAAGGTGTAAAAGGGGGCTTCGGAACAATCTTTCAGCTGTTTGGCCATGTTTTCCTGGACGAGGTGCATCGGGACATGGCCAGGCCCTTCGATCATCACTTGCACATCGTGCTTCCAAGCGATTTGAGTCAGTTCGCCGAGCGTTTTCAGTTCACCAAATTGCGCTTCATCGTTGGCATCCGCAATGGAGCCAGGTCGAAGACCATCCCCAAGGCTAAATGAAACATCGTACGCTTTCATGATCTCGCAAATCTCTTCAAAGTAAGTGTAAAGAAAATTTTCTTGATGATGAGCAAGGCACCATTTGGCCATGATCGAACCACCCCGAGAGACAATTCCAGTCAAACGCTTTGCTGTGAACGGAATATAGCGGAGCAAGACCCCTGCATGAATGGTAAAGTAGTCGACCCCTTGTTCCGCCTGTTCAATCAACGTGTCGCGGAAAATAGGCCATGTAAGTTCTTCCGCTTTTCCCCCTACTTTTTCAAGGGCTTGATAAATGGGAACCGTTCCGATGGGAACGGGGGAGTTTCGAATGATCCATTCTCGTGTTTCATGAATGTTTTTTCCGGTGGAGAGATCCATGACGGTGTCCGCTCCCCAAGAAATGGCCCAAATCATTTTTTCCACTTCTTCGGCAATCGAAGAAGCGATGGCTGAATTTCCAATGTTAGCATTAATCTTGACGAGAAAGTTGCGGCCAATGATCATCGGTTCAAGTTCGGCGTGGTTGATGTTGGCTGGAATGATGGCCCTTCCACGCGCCACTTCATCCCGAACAAACTCCGGGGTAATCACTTTCGGGATGCTGGCTCCCCAGGAATGGCCAGGGTGTTCAGCTACTCCCTTTCCAGCCGAATAAGCTTCTGGTGAAGCCACGAGAAGCTGATTTTCTCGAATGGCCACGTACTCCATTTCAGGGGTGATGATTCCTTTTCTTGCGTAGTGCATTTGCGATACATTTTTGCCAGACAACGCACGCCGCGGTTTCGGGACATGGCTGAAGCGAATGCTCTCTAAGTCAGGGGCTTGCAGGCGTTCTTCCGCATACTTTGAAGAAAACGCGGAAAGAATTTCAGAGTCTTCTCTCACTTCGATCCACGGAAGGCGAAGAAGCGCCAGTCCTCGTTCATAGCTGAGCTCAGCACTTGAATCCGAGTAAGGGCCTGACGTGTCGTACACAAGAATCGACGGATTGGGCCGGAGTGATCCATCCGCCGCAGTCCGAGTTGGGCCCAAGCGAATTTCTCGCATTCCCACTTTTACGGATGGGAGTGTTCCTTCGACGTAAATTTTTTGCGATCCTGGGAAGGCTTTCCCAGCCAATGAATCACGGTTGTTTTGTTCAAGCGTTGTGCTCATGATTGATGCTCCTTGCGTTCGTTCGGAATGATAATTTTTTCCATCTTAACGTGGTCTGGGGCAAATAAGCCTTAAATTCTTGCCTGTATCTTCCACAAGAAGTGAAACCTCCCTGGTTTATGGCGTCTATAATCTACATGGAAGTTTTTTTCGAAGAGAAGCAGGGGTTGCTCCCTCCCTTTGGTGAAGTTCATCCCTAGGCGATCCCATGAACGTTCTCATCATTGGTCAAGGGGCACGAGAGCACGCCCTCGGTTGGAAAATCAAACAATCTCGCCATCTGACAAAACTTTACTTTGCTCCTGGGAATAGCGGCACCGCGCTTCTTGGAGAAAATGTGAAGCTCGATCTCAAGGACATTGCTCAGATGGCCGATTGGGCTTTGGCACATCAAATTGATCTCACCATCGTTGGCCCGGAAGATCCCCTCCTTGACGGAATCCAAAATGTGTTTGGTGAGAAAGGGTTGCTCCTCTTTGGCCCTTCGCGCCAGGGCGCTCTTTTGGAAGCAAGCAAAGTTTGGTCTAAAGATTTCTTACGAAAATATAAAATTCCCACCGCTTACGCTCAGTCGTTTGTTTCGCCCAAAGAAGCAAAAAACTATATCCAACATCTGGAGCCTCCTTTTGTTGTAAAGGCGGACGGACTTGCCCAAGGGAAAGGGGTTGTGGTTTGTAAAAAGCGGGAAGAGGGGGAACAGGCTGTTCAAAAATTCATGGTGGAAAAAAAGCTTGGCCAGGCGGGCGAGAAAATTTTAATTGAAGAGTTTTTACCCGGGGAAGAAATTTCAGTTTTTGCTTTGCTGGACGGACAACGGTTTTGTTATCTCGGTGAAGCACGCGATTACAAAAGAGCCCATGATGGAGATGAAGGACCAAACACGGGTGGAATGGGATCGATTAGTTTTTCTTCATTGTTGGATGAAAAAAGACGTGAAGAGATCAAGGAAAAAATCTTAACCCCCACCTTAAAAGGCTTGGTTTCGGAAAAGATTGATTACCGGGGTGTCTTGTACGCAGGCATAATGCTTACCTATGAGGGTCCCAAAGTGTTGGAGTTTAATGTGCGATTTGGAGATCCCGAAACTCAAGTCCTTTTGCCACGAATGCAAGAAGATCTCTTACCCCTTCTACTTCACGCCGCCAAAGGAAATCTAACGGAAAAAAAGGTTGAACTCAGGCTAGAAGCCTTTGTGGCTGTTGTGGTAGCTGCCAACGGTTATCCTGGGACTTACGAAAAAGGATTCCCTCTGCCTGATTTGGAGAAATGGCCTCTCGAAATCTTGCGCTTCCACGCCAATACATTCTTAGGAGATGGGAAACACTTGAATGAAGGGGGGAGAACCCTTACGGTTGTGGCCAGTGGCAATTCTCTTGAAGATGCCCGAAAGAAAGTTTATCAGGCCATCGAAAGTTCTTCGTGGGATCACTATTTTTACCGGAAAGACATTGGAGCAAAACTGGTTCCGATGAAGGCCCGAAACGAATGAGCATGCGGGATGGGTGTGCTGTTTTTGGTGTTTACAGTCGGAACCCGAGTGAACATGTAGCTAACCTCACGTATTTTGCCTTGTTTGCTTTGCAGCATCGCGGGCAGGAGTCTTCCGGAATCGCAGTCTCCGATGGAGAAGCCATCGAAGTTTACAAGGACATGGGTTTGGTTTCGCAAGTTTTCAATGAATCCATTCTTGAACGCTTGCATGGTTTCATCGCTGTGGGACACAACCGCTATTCAACCACAGGAAGAAGCAATCTTGAAAACGCACAACCGTTGATCGTGAAGACGCACCTTGGTCCGATCGCGTTAGCTCATAATGGAAACCTCATTAATTATGAATCGTTACGAAAGCAACTCGAGACAGAAGGCCTTTCGTTTCAGACCTCGAGTGACAGTGAAGTGATTGCCAAGTGCTTTGCGGTGGCTCGCGGAGAAACACTGGAAGAGAAGCTCCGGAACACGGTTACCCCCCTCTCCGGTGCTTATTCTGTGGTTTTTTGCACCAAGGACAAGCTGATCGGCATGCGAGATCCCTTGGGGATTCGCCCGCTTTGTATCGGCAAGCTTTCAAAAAATGGAAGACAAGGATGGGTGATCAGCTCTGAGTCGTGTGCGCTTCATACGGTGGGGGCTGAATTTGTTCGTCATGTGGAACCAGGCGAAGCTGTCATTGCTGACGAGAACGGAATTCAAAGTGTAAGACTCTTCGAGTCCAAGAAAACGGCGTCATGCATTTTCGAATACATTTACTTCTTGAGACCGGATAGCTTGGCCAATGGCGAGTCGGTTTATGAGGCGCGGTTTAGAATGGGGAGAAGTCTTGCGAAGGAAGCCCCGGTCGAAGCCGATGGGGTGATGGCCATTCCTGATTCTTCGATTCCTGCTGCCATCGGATATTCGTTTGAATCAAAGCTTCCCTTCTTCGAGGGGCTCATCAAGAATCGGTACATTGCTCGTACCTTCATTCAACCGGAGGAAAGACTTCGCCGCATGGGAGTTCGCCTCAAATTTCATCCCCTTCGCGAGAATCTCGAGGGGAAGAAAGTGGTGGTGGTAGACGACTCGATTGTGCGTGGCCATACCACCAAGGCCATTGTTGGTTTATTGAAAGAAGCAGGGGCGAAAGAAGTCCATTTGCGAATCACCTCTCCCCCCATACGCCATCCATGCAATCTCGGGATCGACATGGCAACCTACGAGGAGTTGATTGCCAACAACAAGACCGTGGAAGAAATTTGCCAGTACTTGGGGGCGAGTTCCCTCCATTATCTCGGCTTGGAAGGGTTGGTTGGAGCCTCACTCAATTCTCATGCCACCACCGGAGAAGGGAAATTCTGCACCGCGTGCCTCACGGGCAAATATCCGATTCCTTCGGAAAAGGGCTCCACCAAGTCTTGCTAGTGCCCTGTCCCTTCCGGACCTATACATACGTTTTGACCTTTCGCGAATGGATTTCCGTCCGTGGAGGGCCCATTTCTAACGGCGGGAACCGGTATATATCGCGTATGCGACCGGTCGACGTTGGAAATGGGAGTACCACGGACGGAAGGGTACCATGAGCGAAAGTATAAACGATTGTATAGAAACTTGCGTGACAGGGCACTAGATGGAGCCCATTCGTTTAGGGGTTTTGGTTTCAGGCAGCGGCACCAATCTGCAAGCTTTAATTGACGCGATTGCCGATGGAAAATTGGCAGCCACAATCCAAATGGTTCTTTCCAATAAGCCGGCGGTTCCTGCGCTTGATCGCGCAAAAAAAGCGAACATTCCTTTTTTAACGATCCAAACAGAAAGCTATCCCAATCGAGAGGAATACGACAAAGCTTTAGCCCAGGAGCTCATGAATTGTCAAGTTGAGCTTGTGGTGCTTGCAGGCTTCATGCGCATTGTTACACCCGCTTTTTTGAGACATTTTCCAAATCGAGTTTTGAATCTTCATCCTGCTTTACTCCCGGATAGGCCGGAAAAGGATGAGGTGACGCTTCCTGATGGCACGGTAAGTCCTGTTTTTCGTGGGCTAAACGTGGTGAGTCAAGCGTTGCGGCATGGGGTGAAATGGACTGGGACCACCATTCATTTGGTTACACCCGAACTAGATCGAGGCCCAGTGCTCGCGCGTCGAGAAATTCCGGTTTTGCCTGGTGATACTCCCGAAACTCTGCATGCTCGGATCAAAGAAGCGGAACACGAGATGCTCCCTTTGGCTGTATCCGAGTGGGCTGTGAAGCTCAAACGAGGATGACTTACGTCCTTGGTTTTAATGCAAGTGAGGCGCTCTAAGCGGTTACCGGTTTTCCATCTTTTTTAAGAAGCAAGACCCGGGTGATGATTTCATTGGAAACTCTTTCATCCGGACTCTCAAGAAAAATCATGAGACGGATTTCGGATTTCACCAAGCATCCCTTTTTGTGATCGAAAAGGTTAAATCCCGTCAGTGACATTTTTTGCGTGACTTGGTTTGCAAGCGAAAACGATTGTTCATCCGCCCTGATTTCAATCTTCACGCAATCTCTCTCTTGAAAGTCTTCAACGTCTTTTAGGCTATAATGCAAATGAAGTGAAAGTGGGTCCGTGTTCAGGGGGCTTAAAAAAGATTGGTCTTTTTCCCATTCGGCTCCGACTTCCAGAGGATGCGAAGGGTAAGAAGGTTGGGCCGCTGGAGAAGGAACTGAACTCCAAAGGATGTCCCCAAAGGGGGACATTTTCACGTCAATGGTTTGCAATTTTCCGGTGCCTTGTTCTTCTTGCCCATCTCGTAGGAGTCGAACGGGTTCTACCGCCATTCGAATCTGATAGCTTCCATCCGGTGCGATGCTTTGCAGTTGCTGTCGAATCTTGATTTCTAAACTGTCGTGTTCGACTTTGTTAATGTTGTCAAGATTCGGGCTGTTCAGAATGGTTTTTGTGCTGTCAATTCCGATCTGATAAATTAATTCTTCTTTTTCAGGGAATTGATATCGGAGGACAATCACATGTTTCGTTTCCACGACAGCGGTGCAATTCCTGTCAACGGCTTGTAGCGAAAAGTTTCACGTGGAACAAACGTTCAAGATCGAATAGGCATTGGATACGCAGGACTTAGTTCGGGCGAGGTTACACCCAGGGCTTGTTGATAGAGTTGCCATGCGTTGCTCTGGGGAGAGAGTGCGCGGGCGAGATAGGCGTTGGTTTCTTTCATTTGTGCCCGCTTGGATGAGAATAAGCGGGCGAGAGAGGCGCTGGAATCTTCGCTTTGTGCCCGCATCGATTCGAGTTGGCTTTCCATCTGTTTGATGTTTTGTTCTCCTGCCTTTGCTCGAACGTCTAAATGAGGAACCATTTGTTCGAGATAAGCCACCCTTTTTTCAATGGATGCCTCTCTGAAATCTTTTGGAAGATCAACATTGGTTTCGGAATGGAAATACTGTGCTGCTTGCTGTTCCGGCATTCCAAGCATTTTCGCGGTTTTGCCCGACAGAATTTTTTCTTGTTTCTGGATTTGATCCTTGTGAGCTTCAAACTTCGGCAAGAGCTCAGCTTCTTTCGTTTGCAGTGCAGCGTTTTTGTGCCAACCGAATAAGCCTGCCACGAGGCCAACCGCGCCACCAACTGCAGCGCCAATCGCAGTTCCAACCACAGGGACAATGCTTCCGATAGCGGCACCCGCAAGCGCTCCGCCTGCGGTCGATTCCAGGGTGCCAAGAGCGCTTCCACGGTTATACCCGTCCACAATACCAAAGACTCCGATCCCAACTCCTGCTCCGGCCACGCCGAGAGAAAGAGCGGCACTTGTGCTTGTTGCTCCAGCACCGGCAAGGACTGGAAATGCCCAGCCCGCACTTGCGCCTGCCACGGCGCCCCCGGCTAACGACTCGCCTCCGCCAAGCACGCCCCCTCGGTTTATTCCGTCGACAACCAGTGCGGTTCCCCCGGCAATGCCTGCTCCGCCAGCCGCCAAACTAAGTTTCGATGCAATCGAGGTTCCGGTGGTAAGAGCGGGTATCCATCGAGAGGCGCCCCAGATTGTGGCTGCCCCTCCACCTGCGGCAGTTAATGGATCACCCGAAGTAATTCCGTTAAACGCTGCCATCCCACCGAAGACAACAGCCGCCCCGGCAAGTACCGTTCCGAGCATGCCTGACATTAAGCCTGTTTTAGAAGCGACCGATGTCGCCGTTCGAGCCGCTGCACTCGCGGGAGCTTGGATTCCCGCTGGCCCTACCATAAGGCTGGACGTGCTGGCGGGTCCCACAGTAGAGGAACTTGCCACCTGAGGAGCTACCGTTCTGGGGGCCATGCCTCTCATCATATTGCCCAGGAACAATAAGGGAAGATAACTCATCAAGGATGGCATCCCAAACCCAAAGCCTCCCAAAAAACTACCCATGCCAGCCGTATGTTGCAAGGGATTTTTAGCGGCATCAAAGTTGGCCATCGTCGGCAAGCTGCCTGACAAACAGGCAGAATAGGAACCCGTCATTGGATTCGACACGATCGCTCCGATTCCAGAATCACTCATGCGAACAGACCTCCTTCGGTTTTCTATTGAGATTATCACGATCGAAGAAGGCAACGACAAGAGAACATTGTGAACGGAACGTAAACA
>JABDET010000011.1 GCA_013286945.1 Candidatus Melainabacteria bacterium | reverse complement strand
GATACCTTCGCATTTGCCTTCACACCAAAGCGAAGCCCCACCAGCACGTCTAGAGTAGCAATAATTAAACCGCTAGCCATGCTTAGCATAGAGATACCTCCAACATTCAGACATCCCCAGGCAAGGTCGACAGGTCCGTTCTTCTTAGTTAATGAGTGTCTTCCTACTTCGCTCATGAATTGTGTGGAATAATTGAGGCTATCGCTTATTAAAACGTCTCTCCCCTTGCTAGATAATAAGTCGATGGAAGTCTGAACTTCTACATGAAGACGTCGATCAAAGTGGGCACTTGGTCGATACTCAAGAAGTCCTGCTGCAACCTGCTTATCAACAAGTGACAAATATTCAAGGAAGCAGCTTTTTTCTATAGGCATAATTGGCAGTATACCATGGCGGGGAGGGATGTCAAGAGCGTTCGGAAGGCTTGCGCGTTAACATTTTGTGAACTTCTATAACGGCTAAACTTTGAGCTTTTGCGGCAGGGTGGTCAAGACCTCGCAACCGGTTTCAGTCACAAGGACATCATCTTCTAATCGCATTCCAAATTTTCCAGGAATGTAAACGCCGGGCTCAACGGTGACTACCATGCCAGCCTCAAGGACTTGGTCGCTTGTTCGACGCAACGTTGGAGCTTCGTGAATTTCAAGGCCAATTCCATGCCCAAGGCCATGACTGAAGTAGTCGCCATAGCCGGCTTCGGCAATGACTTTTCTCGCCGCCAGATCCGCTTCCTTAGCTGCACTGCCTGGGCGGATCGTCTTATAGGCTGCTTCTTGGGCTTTTTGCAATACTTCAAAGACTTTTTTCTTTTCTTCGGAAACCTCCCCCACGCAAACGGTTCGAGTGACATCCGAGTGATAACCTTGAAAAAGGGCCCCCATGTCAATGATAACCACGTCCCCTTTTTGAATCTTGCGCGTTGTGGGCTTCCCATGAGGCATGGCAGAACGCTCTCCCGAAGCCACGATCGAATCAAAAGCCTCTTTACAGCCATGCCGACCAAGATGATCCACAATTTGATAAGCAATGGTAGCTTCATCGACCCCTGGTTTGATGTGTTCTATGGCTTCCGCGCATGCCTTTTCGGCAAGCGTGATGGCTTTTCGAAGCAAGGTGACTTCGCTTTCAGCTTTCTTAATGCGAAGTGCTTCGAGCCATCCTGTGGTGGAGACGAGGATGACGGCTCCGCTGTTCTCTTCGATCCGTCGAGCTTCCAACAAGGTCATTTTGTGAGCCTCAACCCCGAGTCGCTTTATCTTGAGTTGGTGCAGCACGGATGGAAGTTCCTTAGGGAATCCATCAAGAAAGTCGCTGATGTGAACTTTTTCCACTTCAGCGGGGCATTCATCAGCGGCTTGTTGAGTGTAGCGCCCATCAACCATGATCAAACATCGGTCTTGCGTGATGACCACCCAGCTTGCCGAACCAGAGAAATTGGTTAGGTAGCGCTTGTTCTCCGCGCAGGTTACAAGGAATCCATCAATGTTTTCTTTGGAGAGTCTTTCTTGAATCGTTTTGATTCGTTCAATCATGAGGCTGTCACCAAGTTTTGTTGGACTTAAGTTTCAAAAGTTCTTTCAGTTCCTTTTCATTTAAAGTCCGCCATTCCCCGGAAGGAAGAAGAGAAAGTTGGAGAGGACCAATCGCAACTCGACATAGCGAAATGACTTCGTGACCGAGTGTCTTCAGCATGCGACGTATTTCTCGCTTTCTTCCTTCATGAATTTTAATTTCAAGCCAACACTTCTTTTCCCCTTCGAGAATTTTTAAAACCCGTGCTTGTGCCGGAGACGTCAACCCGTCTTTAAGCAAAACCCCCTTCTTGATTTGTTCTAAAACTTTTGTGGAAGGAATTCCTTCCACTTGCACTTCATAGACTTTTTCCACTTGAAACTTCGGATGGGTGAGCGCATACGCCAGATCCCCATCATTGGTGAGGAGCATCAGACCTTCTGAATCTTTGTCAAGTCTCCCCACCGGAAAAACTCTTCCTTTGATTTTAACCAAGTCAAAGATCGTTGGTCGCTTTTGCGGATCGGTTACGGTGGAAAGATAGCCTTTGGGCTTGTGAAAAAGAAAGTAGGCGTAAGGCGAGTATTCGACCACCTTCCCATCAACCTTGACGACATCGTTGTCAGGATCGATTTGCTCACCCAGATGAGCTCGTGTGTCATTGACGAAGACGAGCCCTGACTTGATGAGCTCTTCACACTTCCTCCGGCTTTGGATTCCCCGTTCCGCCAGAAATTTCTGAAGTCGCATGAGGCGTGTCAAAAGAATAAATCGAAGCCGGTAAGAAGTTGGATGAAATGAAAGTTAAGCGAGCTTGCGGCTTGATTGTGATTGAAGTTTCGAAATTGGAAGAAGGCATCCGTCTTGGGTGCCAAGCCATAATTTACCTTGAAGATTTCTCCACTGTCATGGAATTGAAAATTGGGGAATGCACTGGGTGAGGCTAAAAGGCGTCCATCGGCTTGTGCTCGCTGGTAGGCTAAATCAAGTTCCCATTTCTGCCAAAAAGAATAAACAAAGCCTGCATGACCAAGCCAGCCATTGAGTCCAATGTTGTTGACATCCGCACTGCTACGGCTTGCTTCTACACCTGAAACAGCCCCTTCAAAAGCTAAAGGAGTCGAGATGGGAAGATAAGTGTCAAGCCTCCAATCGTGTGTGGTTCCTCGTGGGAAAGTTTGTGGCTTTCCGCCAGTACCCAGAAATAATGGCTCGAAAAATCCGAGAGACTGGATGTCTTCGTCATTGTTGAACAAGGTTAGCTCGGTTGGAATTTTTTGTGAAAGCTGTCGATACCCAAGTTTCACGTATCCATTTTGACTGAGAGCCCATTCCAAGAAAAGTTTCAGACCTTGTCGATTTTGCGGGTACTCTTCGCTGTTATGCAACGTGTAAAATCCAGGATAATCAACCGCAAAGGGCCATTGTCCCCAAGGAAAATTAGCCAACGTAATTCCTGCGGGAAGTGAGAGGGGAAGAATCATCGGTGTGTATTTGGGATCGATGCTTAGGTATGCGGCACCAAGAGAGAGGTTCTTTTCCAATTCCCCTTCAACTGAGATGTCGTAAAGTTCTCCTCGAGCATTATCGGTTGAATTCGTATTTGGTTTATAATTGCTATTTCCGTAAGCAAACTTAAAGGTCATCGGGTGATCGTGGAAAGATCGGGTGTACGAGAAGTCAGCCCCCCAAGTTTTCTCTTTTTGTGGGCCAACAGTAATAGGCAAAAGAGTCAGCGGATTGAGCCATCCCGCACCTGAGTTAATGGGGATGGGGATAAGACCCGAAGCCCCGGGTGCCATGGTGGCTGGGTCATTCTGAGCGGTCATCCAATGCACGTTTGCGCTAAATCCAAGAAGTTCGATTCCAGCATTGCTACCAAAGATTTCCGTGGGCCAGGCAGAAGCTTGTGCGAGTTTTCCGGCAAAGACTTCGGAATACGCATTCGAGATAAAAAGATAAGGCTTCATTTGAGCCACCAGATCTCCGCCAAAGTTTGGAAGATAATCGGGTCCTTCCTCAGTTAAATTAGGGACCCCAGCATACAGGTAACTGGGTGAATGCTTGGGATAAAAGCTGCCCAGTGTTCCCTGTAAGGTCCCTGTTTCGTTCTTGACGAAAACCTGATCGAGTTCGCCTTTCATGCTGCTGAAGGCAGGATATCCTAGAAAGGGATTATTGAAGAAGGGGGGAGTGTTCCCCCAGGTGATCGCATTCAAGGAATCACCGACAGAATTGAATGCAGCAATTCTTCCACCCGCTTCCCAATTTTCATCCACTTTCCCTTCGAGATTGAGAAATCCGAGATTGGTTTCAGCGCTGCCGCTTTTTACAGGAAAAAGAGAGTAGGGTCGATCGGCGTGTGAGTCGGCAAAGCCAGTATCCATGCCGATTCCTGATGGAAGATTTCCATATAAGGCGGTGGAAATGAATCGGGTGTGAAATTCCGCATTGGTGCGAATTCGCTCGGTTTCACTCACCCGTGTTTCGAGTTTGGTGACTTCCCGCTCGAGGGAATCCAGATGGACCCCAAGCCCTTCAATTTCGTCTTGGTAGTTTGCTAAGATGAGCTTAAGCTCTTCAAGCTTGTCTTTGGGTATAAAAGGACGTTTCATTTCAAGAAAAGTTAATACTCGAATTAACATTTCTGCCGTTTCGTATCGGGTCATCGAACGATCCCCACGAAACTCTCCACCGGGGTAACCAGTAACCAAACTTTGGGCGGAGAGAGAAAGAATTGCTTCGCGTGCCCAGTGGGAAGAAGGAATGTCAGAAAAAGGAGAGGCCAAGACAAACGAATGCAACATCATGAGAGAAACAATCATCAAAAAAAGTAAAGGATTAAAGCTTTTCGGGAGTTTTCGCATCGAGGATAATCTCACAAGGGAGTTTTCTTAGAAGCATTTCTGTCGTCCGTCCGATAATGTTCTCTACGCCTCCTAATTTCGGTAAGATTCCTAATACAATGAGTTCGATATTTTCTTTTTCAGCGATATCCGCAATTTTTTCTGCCGCATGCCGTGCACGCTCAATTCGGGTTTCGACCGGCAAGTTGTGCGTGTCGACAATTCCCCTTCCACGTGTAAGAATCTGCTCAGCAGATTCTTCGTGCCCTGGCAAATGAGCTCCTAGCGGTAAGCTTAAGGGTATCTCCACGATGTGCACCAGAAGAATGGTAGCTTTTTGCTCTTGTCCAAGGCGGCAGGCAAGTTCAATGCCCCGTTCAGAGGACTCTGTTCCAATCGTGGGAACCAGGATGATTTTGATGGCATCAACGGCAACCCTGACCTTGGCAGCCACCAAAGAAACCGGTTTTGGGGGATGGAGCATCCACCAAAGAAGACTGCTCATGGAAGATCCGAAGGTGAACGCGATTAGAAGACCAAGGAGACTCACATGGCCAAACACGGGCTATCTCTCCAAGGGGAAAACTTTTCGCTGACGAAGGCGGAGGAGCCCGTAAATCACCAGTGTGGCACCCAAGATAAATCCAGGAACGGTTCGATGCAGAAAATAAGTACGAAACAGCAAGATAACACCGAGGGTTAGAATCGCGGATCCGATGAAAAGCAGATAATAGTGAAACCAGATTTTCTTTTTCAAAGGGTAAAAATTCCTTTAGTTATTCAACCAAGCCCTTTCGCATGGCATAGGCTACCGCCTGAGCTCGGTCGCTGACTTCTAGCTTTCTGAAAATGGAACGAAGGTGTGCTTTCACCGTTGTTTCACTGATGAGAAGTGAGTCCGCAATTTGTTTGTTGGAGTTTCCATTCGCTACAAACCGCAAGACTTCAAGTTCGCGTTCGGAAAGTTCACGGAGAGGCGTCTTGGCCATTCCCTGAGATGTGTCCTTCGCCAGATGAGCAAATTCTTTGAGGACCTTCTTGGCTAAGCTTGGTTGGATGAGGGATTCTCCAGAATGCACCACTCGAATGGCTCGAACCAAGTCGTCTTTGGAGATGTCCTTTAAGACGTAACCACTGGCTCCAGCTTTGATGGCCTCAAAAATGTATTCATCCTCATTGTACATGGAGAGGATGATGATTTCAACTTTCGGAGATTCTTCTTTAATTTTCTTGGTGGCTTCAATGCCTGTGATTCCTGGAAGCCGAATGTCCATGAGAACAATATCAGGGTTCAATTTTTTGACGAGTTCAAATGCTTCCTTGGAATCCGAAGCCTGTCCTACCACGGCCAGGTCTGGCTCAAGTTCGAGCATTTTTGCAAAGCCCTCGCGAACCAGCGTGTGGTCATCGACCAGCAAGACTTTAATCCGTTCTTGTTCCATTGTCTTTTAAAGAGATTTCAAACTTAGTCTCTTTATTCCTTTTTGAAAATTTGACTTTCTAATGAATGGGGACCTCGATGAAAACTTGACTTCCTTGACCCCCGGAACTTTCAATCTTAAAGAGACCCCCAAGCAAGGTTACTCGCTCTTTCATCCCTGTTATTCCGACGGAATCCCCCTCAAGCCCTTTATTTCGTGCCTCTTCAAGACTGAACCCTGTTCCGTTGTCCGAGATTCGCAAGAGAAGCTTTCCGTTGGTGCTCTTGACCTCAATGTCGACTTTCGTAGCCCGCGAATGCTTTTTTACGTTGGTGAGCGCTTCTTGAACGATGCGATAAACGGCGGTTTCCACCACAGCCGGTAATTTTTTCTTTGGCATTTCAGCAGAAAGAAAAGTGCGGATGCTGTTTTCTGCTTCAAATTTCTTCAAGAAATGTTGCAAGGTGGGGATGAGGCCGAGATCATCCAAGGTCGATGGACGCAGGTTGAAGATAATTTGACGAACTTCTTGGACATTCTCAACCAAATGTTTCTTGAGAGCTTCCAGCTCGATTTCTGCACCTTTTCCTGGTTTTCCAAAAAGAGCTTGACAGGTTTGTACTTTTGTTAAAGCGCTGACCAGTGATTGGGCAATGGAATCATGAATCTCGGCGGCAATGCGTTTTCGTTCCTCTTCTTGAGCGTAGATTACTTTGGACAGTAAGGCTTCGATTTGCTTCTTGCTTTGCGTTGCGTCTTCATAAAGTTTGGCATTCTCAATGGCGATAGCGGCTTGGGTGGCCAATGTGGCGAGAAAAGTGAGGTCGCTTTCCGACAGGGCTCGCTTTTGTCGGAAGAACAGGGCCACAAATCCAAGATTTTTCTTTTTCGTAACCAATGGGATCAAGACGGTTTGGGGAGAGTCAAGCTCCTTCAATGACTTGGTGAGGATCACCGGCTTCCCCGTTTGAAAAGCCATCGGGGCCATTGCTTTTGGCAACGAGGGTGGGATGGTGATGTTTCCTCGAGTCGTGCGGGGAAAGAATTTCCCATCATCCTCCATGAGCAACACACCGCTTTCAGCATTGGCTGAATCTCCCATCAAATCAAGAACAAAACGAAGAATGGGTCCAAGCTCCATGACCGAACCGAGCATTTTACCCGCTTCATATAAAGCGTTTAGCTCTTTCACTTTGGCGTGCAGCTCTTGAACCAAGGTTCGCGCACGTTCTTCGCTTGCTTCCCGTTCTTCCACGAGGCTCCAAGCAAACGCCGTGCTATAACCACGGAGGACTTCGAGCCTCGGATTGAGTTGCTGAACAAGTTCGAGGTCAAGGCTGTGGGGTTCGGTTTCAATCAAGAGATCGACATTGGGGAGTCGGCAGAGAGAATACGGATTGTCGGTGGTGTAGATTTTCAATTTCTTGGCTAACTTGGCTGCCGGAGCTTGATCATCCGCGGTCGAAAGTCCTAAGATTTCTACGCGTGAATTTCCAAGCAAGGTTTGCAAGATCCCCATGGCTCGTTCGCTTGCGCCTATTATCGCCACACGAGTGGTGTTGGGGACTTCGACGGGTGGAGGAGGAGGTGCTGTCGGAACGGGGTGAAGAATCCGGTCGACCACTTCGAGCAGCCGCATCGCATTGAAAGGCTTTGTGACGTAGTCGGTGACCCCGAGTTCGAGGCCTCTGCGCCGGTCCTCTTTCGTCCCCATCGCGGATAAAACGATGATCGGAATGTTGACAGTGCTCGGATCGTGCTTCAGTTCCTCAAGGACATGCCAGCCGTCAACCGATGGCATGAGGATATCGAGGATAACAAGATTAGGCTTGTTCTCTCGAATCTTTAGGAGGGCTTCTTTTCCATTGTAAGCCCCAATCGTTTTGTACCCTTCAAATTCAAGATTAACTTGGATAAGCTTGACAATATGAGGGTTATCATCCACAACCAGGATGAGCTCACGCTTTGCCATGCACTACTTCCCCCCAAGGTTGTAATGATTAGAGAGCTTTTTCTAGTTTTGAGACAGCTTGTTGAACTTCCATTCGAAGTAGCCCCAAATTGATTCGGGGCTGAGTGAGAACCGCCAGGAAGGTCTCTGATGTTTGAAGTTTGTGCACCACTAACTTATCGACAGTTCGCTCGATTGTGACAAGCTGAGTTCCCCCCGCTTCTAATTTTTGAAAGTTGGTGTCAATGTTTCGATATAAATCTGCAACCATGGCTCCAAGAAACTCTGTATCTTTCCCTTCGAGCTTTTCCGAAGCAATCACAAGACCATCAGAACCTGTAAGGAGGCACCCTAATACTCCTGCTGTTTGGCAAAGTTTTTCGAGAATTTCTTCCATTTTTATCAGGCCTTGACAGGATCGAAAAATCGAGACGCTTCAGTGCCGAGCGCTAACAAATAAGGGATGAGATCTTCCCAAAGTTGTTCTGGCTCGCATGCACTGGCGATGTACCCCGAGCCTGCCAGACAAAGAACGATGTTCGCGGAAGGGACTCTGACGGCGATGCTCTCCAAATTTCCTTGTCCAATAGGGCCAAAGCGGGAAGCAAGTTTGGGGAAGAGTTCAAGGAGCGCTCCGAAGGGGAGAGAGCCATTCGGGCTTTTCGCCGAGTCCTTGATTGTCGTCCCTTTTTGGTTCAAGAGTTCCACTGCACGAACCAGTTTTTTCTCTAGCAATCGGTCACAGGTTACTTTTAAACCTTCGGAAACTCCGGCGTTTGCGATTTGTTCCGCTACCGTGGTCTCAAGCGTGGACGCTACGGCAAAGTAAAAGCCTGGAACATGATAAAACTCAACCGCAAAATTCTTCGAAGCCATCGTTAAGGTGCTTAATGGGGAGAGATTATGCTTTGCAAGAATACTTTGCGCGATGCCAAAGCATTCACTTCCATAGGAAGCCAAGATTTCACTGGTGTCTTCAGGGAGTGTTGAAGCGATTGCTAGGCCATCCTCGCTGAGCAGGCAGGCTTTCCAACGGCGATTGAGATCGCTTAAGTCTTGGAGTAGGATGTGCAAACTCGACTCTCTTCCAACCACGCCACGACTCACCTCGTCAAGGATTTTCTGCACGAGCTTGTCTTTGGACAATCGGGGTTGCGAGTTCATGATCGGCTGATTGATGTGCGCGGGAGCCTGAGAGGGGGTGTCAACAGTCGGTTCAGATGGTTTGGGTGGCGCGATGAGTTCTTCCACTTGTGGTTTTTCCTGAAGAACGGGAGGCTCAAATTGTGGTAGCTTTGGGATAACGACATTCAGAGAAAAGAAGTGAGAAAGAATGAGTTCGGAAAGGGGGAGTGTGGAGAGTTCGGTGAAGCGTTGAAAGACTTCACGAATAAAGGCCTTATGGGCTTTTTCGATGAGGGAGGGGAATTTTCGCACCAGATCTTCGGTTGATTTGCCGATCCACAATTCTTCATTTGATTTGCCGATCCACAATTCTTCATTGTTTTTTTCGAGATCCAAAAATTCGGAAGCTGTTTTCGATGGGGGAGATAAAAGTAACAGAAAAGAAGCGGCAGGTTTGTAAATGGCTTGCTTCTTTTTCAGCAAATAGGCATCTTTGGGAAGATACGGGGTCTCTTTCACCTCAATCATCACTAGGCTTGTTTCAATATTGAGAAAAAGGGTGCTTATTTCTCCTTCGGTCATCACACAAAGCGTTTTCGGTGTCGGGAGCTTTTCGAGAGCTTCCCACAAATCGACCAAAAGCCATCGGTTTCCACTCATCATTCTTTGCCCGTAAAATGTGGGGCTAATGAATTGAGTTTGTTTCTCCTCGGGGAAAGGTCGGCCACACGCAAAACACTTAAATCCTTGCTTGGATGCTTCTTCCACAGCCTCAATCGACTCAACCATCATGATTTCATTTCCACTTTGTCGGCAGATGATCAAGAATTCACGCTTGATCATCCCTGCCTTTTCTAAGGCGCTGATGGTCTCCGTTGGAATTTCGGGGTGTGAATCGGTGTACTCTCGACGACCCGAGGTTAGAATGGAACCGAGAAAGTCTCGAGCGGCGTGATTTCGAAGCAAGGCGGTGGCTTGCCGATCTTCATCGGAAGCACTGAAGTCGCCATATTCTTGGTACAGCGAAGCGAAGGTTCGATTGGCGGATCGGATGGGTCGTTTTTCTGGAGCTCCTTTGAGGTGGGTAAGGATGGACTGAACAAAGCGGCCGTGCTCCTGCGCAACGTCGGTCTCTCCAATCGTACCGATTTCAAGTCCAGAAGAAAACTTCGTGTAGTAGAAGAGCTTCTTATCTTTCGAATCTTTCGAAAGATAAATTTCGCCAAAGTGGCTGACGGGAAGACACTCGGAGGGGGGAATGCCCAAAAGCTGGCAAGCCTGTCCGTGTGCTGTTCCAAGGAGCGAGGTGTATTGCCCGCTCAAGGAAGAAGAAAAAACGTTTTCTTCTTCCTTGGTGGGGAGAGCTGTCACGAATTCGCGTATCACATTGAGCATTGGTTTTCAGCCATTCAAGCTGCAACGATACAATTTAAACTTAGCGCGACCGCATTCCTTCAAGCCGCTCCCGCCATGGTAGCTATTCGGTGATCCTCAATGAACACTCCAATCCTGTTCTTCTTGTTAGGTGACCGAGCGGGAGGGGGTCCTCGCTTTTTCAAAAAGTCCATCCATGAACTTTTTGAGTTCGGAGAAATCCAGTGGAATCCAGCGGTTTTTCACATCCATGTGACCGCTGGATGATTTCATCCTGAAATCACATCGTGTTCTTTTTAATGTTTCGCAATACTCACCGCGTCGGACCCCTCCCGGTCGGTCCTTGACAAGGTTAGCACCCATGGAGTGTTCATTGAACACTTTCTGAAGAGTTACCATGGCAGGAGCTTTACAGAGGGTTTGAAGCGTTGCGGAAAGTTCATAAAAAAGTAACAATTGTTTACGGTAAGGGGGATTGCTTCGTCGAGAAGCGCCGTTTATACTTTAAGAGATCTCATAAATTAAGAGCAAAGGAGCCAGTGGTATGCTGAACAGAATCGCGTGGGCGTATAGCAGTCACAAAGGACAGCTTGAGCAGCCTGGGAGGCGTGCATCTGATACATTCCAAGCTCAAGAAAAGCCCAACGAGCAGAGTTCTTTAGACAATTCCATTCTTGGTAGGGCTCGCTTTTCGACGAGAAATCCATTTGCACTTGGATCGGTCGAGCAGTTGGACAATAGGTCGTAGCTCAAAAGAACAAATAGAGCCAGAGGACGGTTGAAATTCCCGAGGCGGCCACAATGACCCACCAAACGTTAGGCGCATTCTTCATATTGCGAAAGGAATAGGGCTGGCTTTTCAAAACCTTTTTCAAGCATCGATAAAGTTCTTTCCGAAATTCACCCAGACTAAAATAGCGTTTCCCTCGATTGGCTTGTGTGGCTTTTTCGATCACCAAATCAATGTGCGAAACAATGCGGGGATTCGCCATATGAACATCAACGAAAACGAAGGGGATTGAGCCTGGACTTTGTCCAACGAGACAACGGTGAAGCACAGCAGCCAAAGTGTAAACATCGGCTCGTTCATCGGGGGCTGCATTTTCATCAAAAACCTCCGGGGGTGAGTAACCCATTAAGCCGGGTTGAGCCACCTCGCTTAAGAGATCGAGCGATTTTGGAACAATCTTGACCTCACCCAAAGTTGAGATTAAGATTTTCTTCGGAGAAAGATTTCGGTAGTGTGTCACCTCTTTCATCCGTCCATGAAGATAAATCAGGGCATCCGAGGTTTGAATTCCCCAGCTTAATGCTTGTCTCTCTGGGACTGGACTTGTGGCATTATCCAAAATTTCTTCAAGGGATTGTCCATTGACATGTTCCATCACCATGCACGAGCGCTCTTCTTCTTCGAAGAAATCCACCACTTTAGCCAAATGGGGATGGTTGAGAGCACTCAGGGATTTCATCTCTTGAAAGAAGCGTTCTGACGGAAGTTTGGGATAAACTTTAACAGCCCACCATTTTCCGGGAAATCTTAAATCTGCAGCTTTGTAAACTTGACCCATGCCTGTCCCGGAAATCAAGGCTTCAATCTTGTAGCGGTTTTGTAAGATACTCCCATCGGGGAGAAATGATTTCTCCATCCTAAGAAATGTTTCTTCGGACTGCCGGAGATAACCCTCTCGTTTCATCAAGATTAGTTTTCGGGGAGGATTGGTTCTCTCCTGGAAGAACCCAGCTCCAACGTGGACTTTCAACTCACCGAAGAACAAAGAGAAATCCAACAAATGGCACGCACTTTCGCCGAAAAAGAGATCGTGCCTGTCGCTCGCGAGCTTGATAAGGCAGCCACATTCTCCGTTGATTTAACAAGAAAAATGGGTGAGATGGGATTTCTTGGCATGCTGGTTCCCGAGGGGTATGGCGGAATTGGGGCTGACACCTTGTCTTATTGTCTAGCCCTTGAGGAGATCACGCGTGCGGATTTGGCGCAATCCATGACGATGAGTCTCCATAATTCGTTAGTGGCGTATCCCCTTCTCGCGTACGGAAGCGAAGAAATCAAGAAAAACTATTTAACCCCGATGGCTAAAGGAACCAAGCTTGGCGCCTTCGCACTCACAGAACCGTGTGCCGGCTCGGATGCGGGTAGCCTTGAGACTACAGCTCACAAAGAAAATGATTCGTATCGATTGAATGGAACGAAAATTTTTTGCACCAACGGAAGTGTGGCTGATTTTATCGTTGTTTTTGCGAACATTGACAAGAGCCTAGGGAAAAAAGGGATTACCGCATTTCTTGTAGAGACTTCGAGCCCTGGATTTCAAGTGGTGAGAGAAGAAGAGAAAATGGGTGCACATGCCTCGCCAACGGCGCAACTTCTTTTTGAAAATTGCAAGGTCCCAGACACCCATCGATTGGGTCCGGAAGGGAAGGGGATGCGGATTGCCCTTGAGACTTTGGATGGAGGGCGAATTGGCATTGGCGCACAAGGGGTTGGATTGGCCCGAGGGGCTTTTCTCGCGGCGCTTCGATACTCGCAAGAACGAAAACAATTTGGGAAATCGATTTCCGAATTTCAAGCCATTCAATTTATGCTGGCTGACATGTCGATTGACGTCGAAGCCAGTACGCTCCTTGTTCATCGAGCGGCTTGTTTAAAAGATCGTGGATTACCCTACATCTTAGAAGCCGCACAATGCAAAGTGTTTGCTACGGAAGCAGCCACACGTGTTGCTGACAGAGCCCTTCAGGTTTTTGGCGGATACGGATATCTCAAAGACTACCCGGTGGAGAAATATTACCGTGAAGCTCGAGTGACTCAACTTTACGAAGGAACCTCCGAAATCCAGCGGATGGTGATTGCTCAAATGCTCATTCGCAGTTTAGAAGGGGCTAGTGAAGGAACAAAGTAAAGAAGCCGGCGAGAAGCGCGGCAGCCGGAATCGTGAGAAGCCAAGCGATCACGATGTTTCCTGCCACTCCCCATCGAACAGCGGAGAGTCGGCGCGAAGCTCCAACCCCCATGATCGCTGAGGAAATGACATGGGTGCTTGAAACCGGCATTCCAAGATGGGCAGCAATAAGAATTGATGTGGCCGCACATGTTTCCGCACAGAACCCCTGAACAGGCTCGATCTTGATCACGCGCATCCCGATCGTCTTAATAATGCGCCACCCCCCAGCCGCTGTCCCCAGGCCCATGACTAAAGCGCAGGCATAGATGACCCAGCTTGGAATGGAAAAGTCGCGAAGAATTCCCTTGGAAACCAAAGCCATGGTAATGATCCCCATTGTTTTTTGCGCATCACTCGTCCCATGAGCAAAGGCCATCCCTGCAGCAGACAAAACTTGGAGTTTCCGGAAGACTTTGTTCATTTGCGATGGGCTATTCTTGAAAAACAGATGATTAAAAAGGACCATTAAGGAGAACCCGGCCGTAAGCCCAAGAACACACGACCAGACGGCGGGTGACAAGATTTTGAAGAGAATGTTACTCCAGTTGACGGTTTGAAAACCTGCAGAAAAAACACCGGCTCCCGCGATCCCGCCGATCAGGGCGTGGCTAGAACTTGATGGAATGCCCAGATACCAGGTTACGAGATTCCACGTGATCGCTCCAAGGAGCGCCGCCAAAATCACCCGCTCATTGACCGCTTCAGGGGGAACGATTCCTTTTCCAACCGTGGCCGCCACGTGTGTCGTGAAAAATGCCCCAACAATGTTAAGAGATGCGGCCATAAGCAAAGCCATTCGTGGGGAGAGAGCTCGAGTGGAAACCACGGTGGCAATGGCATTTGCAGAATCGTGGAATCCATTGGTGTAATCGAAGAAAAGCGCAATGGCGATAAGGGCAATGATAAAGAAATCATGCATGCTTTATCATAACCCCTTCCACGATTTGCGCGACATCCTCGCACCGATCGAGTGCTGTCTCAAGTCGATCATAAATCGCCATCCATTGGATGACTTCAATTTCGGGGATTTTTTCTCGAAACAGTGCGGCCACGGCTTCACGATTGACTTGATCCCCTTCTTTTTCACAAGCCCTAATTTGGTTGGTATGAAGTGAGACATCATCCCCGTTTTCCATGGCATCCACTGCTTTTCTGATTTCCCCGGTTCCTTTGACCAACAGGTCGGCTAACGTGTGTGCAGGGGGGCGCGGAGCTTTCACGCGAAAAAGCACGAGGCGAACCGCAGCAGCACGAATATAGTCCAGAACATCATCCATCGTTGAAGCAAGCTCATGAATGTCCTCACGATCGATCGGGGTGACAAAGGTTTTGTACAGCTGAAGCGCTACCTCTCGAACAATGGCGTCGCCGTCATGTTCCAAGTCTTCAATGTGTTTCACCTGAGTCTCAATATTCTGATATTCCTCAAGCAATCGTCGGAGCGACAAGGCCGCTTCTTGAAGAATTCTTGCTTGAGATCGAAATGATTCATAAAACGATTTTTCTTTCCGAAAAAAACGAAATGGCATTGTTCACCTCAACGTTGATTTATGGGTTACCGTTACGGTTGGGTCAATGGAAGCAGGAAGCGGAAAGTCGAGCCTTGATTCTCCTCGGACTCCACCCAAATCTTTCCACCGTGGCGTTCTACAGCATGTTTCGCTATGCTTAGGCCCAATCCAGTTCCTCCTAATGTTCTCGAGCGAGATTTATCGACTCGATAAAATCGTTCAAAGATGCGATCTCGATGTTCCTTCGGGATTCCGATTCCTGAATCTTGGACCCAGCCTTCCAAAAGGCCCCCTTCTTGTTTGGCTCCAATCTCGATGGCTCTTCCTGCAGCGGTGTACTTGATCGCATTGTCGACAAGATTTCGGAAGAGTTTTTCTATGTCGGGCGGAGAACCTTGGATGACAAGTTCTGGGTTTTGGAAAGCCTGATGAATGACAATTCCCTTTTGTTGTAGCTGAGGCTCGTACGATTCCAGACATTCTCGGAAGAGTTTAACGACATTAAACGGTTCCTTGACAAATTCCTTTTCGCGTTCGAGTTCGGAAAGATCGAGCAAGTCTCGAATAATGAGATTGAGTCTGTCGATCTCTCGCTCCATCATCCCCATGAATTTTTTGCGTTGTTCCGGATCGTCTAGACCGCCCACATGAAAGGCATCTAAGATGGCTTGGAGCCCTGCAGCTGGCGACCGAAGCTCATGCGAGGCATTCGCAACAAACGCCTTTCGCATCTCCTCCAACCGTTGGGGTTCGGTGATGTCATAGAGCACAGCCACTTTTCCGATCAGATCCCCTTCAGGGTTTTTGAGAAGGAAGGATCGGAAGAACAAGGTGCTTGCGGAATCGGAGGGTGAGATCGTTCCCGATTTTTCTTCACCTCGGATGAGCGTTTCAAAGATGGGCTTAAAGTCTCCCGTGAGCAGTGAGTCAAGCGATTTTCCGATAAAATCAGGGTCGGTGATTTTCAGCAGATTTTTAGCCCCGGCGTTTGCGATCAACATGCGGTTAGCTGGATCCGAAACCAAAATGCCTTCACGAAGATTGGAAAGGATTCCCGCAAGTTTTTCTTTTTCACCTTCTAAGATTAGAAATTTTTCGCGGAGTGTTTGACGGCTTTGATGAAGAGAAGAAATGCAATCCCAAACTTCCGCAATGTCCGAAGAAGGAAGTGAGGCATCCCAATTTCCAGGCCCAAGACTTTGCAGGGCATTTGAGAGCGCATGAAGTGTTTGTCGTAAGTCAAGGAACCACAAGACAAAAGGGAATGTAATCAGCGAAAAAAGAAAAGCGAACACGATGAGAAGTTCAAAATAAACAGGATAAAAGGAGGAAACAACGAGCGTGAGAGATGAGACAAGAAAAAGAGAACCAAGATACAGAATGAAATTCCAGAGAAGTTTTTTACGGCTCAAAACGGTACCCTTTGCGTTTTACCGTAATGATGTGTTTTGGTTTGGAGGCATTTTCTTCTAACTTTTGTCTAAGCCAATAAACATGGATCTCAACCGTTTTGGGATCCCCCATGAAATCTGCTCCCCACACTTCTTCCAAAAGCGTTTCCTTCGAAACCACTTGACCATCGTGCGTGGCAAGACATTCTAGAAGTTTCCATTCCTTAGGAGAAAGCTCAAGTGTGGTTCCGAGGCGCTTTGCAATCCTTCGTTCGAAATCAATCGCAAGGTCAGACTCTGGTTCGGGATGAGTGCTTTCCGATTTCTTGCGCCTTAAGACCGCTTTGATGCGTGCCTCAAGTTCTCGAGTTGAAAAGGGCTTGATCACGTAATCATCGGCCCCAAGCTCAAGCCCAACCACCCGGTCAGTCTCTGAAGAGCGTGCCGTGATCATGATAATTGGAATGACTTTGGGAAGTCGTTGGACTTCGCGGCAGACCTCGTATCCGTCTTTTCCCGGAAGCATGACATCAAGAAGAATCAGATCGGGAGTGAATTCCTCCAAGATTTTGAGCGCTTCATTTCCATCATGGGTTAAACGAACCTGATAGCCGTATTTTTCAAGCGTAAAGGCGAGCGATTCGGCTAAGGACTGTTCGTCTTCCACAACCAACAGAGAAATCACGAGCTTTTCTGCATTTGCTGATAAAGACTCACGGTTTCTTCTGAAGGGGAAATGTGGAGGTTGTTTTTCAGAAGATCCAAACAAACATGATACTGTTGCATGGCCTCGTCTCGCTTCCCAGTGGAGAAATAAGCTTGCATGAGCATTTGATGCGCCTGTTCATTGGACGGCTCTTCTTTCAAGACCCGCCCCGCTAATTGGATCACGTCTTTCCATGCGTGGCGAGTGGCTGCAAACTGAATGAGAGAAAGGAGGGATCGGATAAAAAGACGCTGATACTTTTCGCGAAAAGGGGTGCACCAGGGCTCATCGGAATGCTCTGGAATGAAGGCCCCGGTGTAAAGTGCATGGGCTTTCTCGTATTCCAATTGTGCTTGCTCGGTTTCACCTTGATTTTCGAAAATCTGGCCTCGTTTGATCTGCTTTTCAAATTCTTCCAAATCAATCCAGTAAGGAATGTGGCGATTGAAGTAATAAGCATTCCCCTTGTGAAGAACATATCGCGATTGTCCACCTTTTCCTAAGCTTGGCTCCAGGGCTCTGCGCAATCGATAGATTGTGGTGTGAAGCGCATGCCTCCCTTTTTCCAAGCCATTGGTGGGCCAAAAAAGTTCAAGTAACGTTTCTTCGGAAATCGGCTCTTCTGGGTGCGTCAAGAGATAAGCAAAGATCGAGCGGACTTTGCGAGTCTTCCAATCACCTTCGGCAATGAGGGTGCCAGAACAAGTAACTTGAAATCGGCCGAAGCAGCGAATCATGAGCTCTTTCTCGTCCGAGGAAGTCGGAGGACTTGATTGCGGGTCCTGCAATTCTTCTTCCAGGGAGATTGAAGATGCAGGCATCGAAACCGGACTTCTTGCTACTTTTTTGCTTTGTATTTCGGAGATGAACGAGTAAACATCCTTGCTGTATTGACCTTTGGATTCCCGAACCAAGCGGAGCAATTCCTCTTCGCCCCTTTCCGCCATTCGAGTTAAAAGATGCCTTACTGTATCTCGACGGATTCCAAGGGAAAGCGCTTGAAGAAGAAGAGGAAGGTTCTCGGAATCATGGCGAATGACAAAGTCGTTTAGAGCCAATCGTTCCACATAAAACAAAAACTTTTCCAAGACTTGGTGGAATGATCCCGAGAAATCTTTTTTGTTATTGCTAAAATAAAACTCGCTACGCGTGAGGGCCCAAGTCGCGAGGGCGCTCGCATGATGATCCCCTTCTTGTTCAAGCAAATCAACCGCCAAGGGAAGCAGGTCGAGACACTCGTCGAGCCGTCCGCGCGACAATTCAAGGAGTCCTAGGTTGAGAAGCGCGTGTCCTAAGAGAAGGGACTGATTGTTCTTGTAAGCTTGCACAATCGCTTTTTTGGCACGCTCAATTCCCTGAAGGTGTCCAAGGGCCCAAAAGGTTTGGGATCCCCAAATGTCTGAGAGCACTTTCAAAGCGCTTTTGGGTTCCAAGAAAGTGTTGGCTTCATCCCAAACAGCTTGTGCCTCCGTATAATGCTCGTTAAGGTGGAGAATCCCCCCTAAGGCCACAAGGCCCACGTGACTTGGAAGTTTCAAGTAATAAGCGTCTGACGAAACCTTATTGCTTAAGGCCTTCGGAAGTGTTTCGACGAGCTTCGGATCAAACTGAGTGCCCGAAGCAAGTTTTAAGATGCTCATGGCATTCTCGTGAGGGAGAGCCTGACGATGGGGTCTTGGAGAAGTTAAGCTGATGTAAGCTTCCGCGAGCCCAAGAACCTGTGCCTCCAAAGAGATTTCTTCTTCGGCTAGCCCGGTGGGATAACCGTCGCCATTATACCACTCATGATGGGCCATCAGAAGAGAAGCCACCGAATTCAGTGGAGGAAAAGAGGAGAGAATTTTTCGGACCATGGTGGCATGACTTTGGATGAGCGGTCGTTCTTCAGCAGAGAGAGGGCCTGCTTTGCTGATCACTGTTTCTGGGACATGAATCATTCCAAGTTGATGAACAAGGGCAGCGCGGCGTAAAAGCTTGAGGCCTTCACTGGAAACCCCGGTGGCTTGTGCTAAACCAAGAGCAATTTGTTCAAGCTTTTTACCGTAGCCTGCGAAGAAAGAAGTTCGTTCTTCGATGGCTTTGGAAATTTGTGCTAGCATGAGGAAAGCGCTTTCTTCCATTTCTTTGCTTTCCGCCTCTTTCTCTTCCTCAATGTTTCGATCTTGGATCAGGCGTGCCAACGCTTGTACCCCCAAAAGGGGAGAGGCGATGAGGGTCTTCCCTTGAAGATAAAGCCGGACGAGCTGTTTCGCAAGATAGGCGGGGTTATCGAGCAGGCCAAGAGCACGCAACTCCCACGCATTTCCACGTGCCTCCCAGTTCACCAAGAGGTCGGCCTCTTTTTTTTGAAAGAACTGAAAGGCCTCTCCTGGGGGAGCAACGAGTACCTCATAACCGGCTTGTTGTAGGTACTTTGAAAGATTGGATTGATGGAGGAGGACGATTTTTTCCCCAAGCATAGAATTATGACATCCCTGTCAAATTATGGAACGAATGATGGAGTCGTCCTGACTCCGATGTGTAGTCGTTCATAATTGAAGTTTTCTTTTGAATGGAAGAAGCCCCTGCTATTTTCTGAGAACTGAGAACTGCGGGCTTTAGGGCCTAGCCAGAAATCAAAAACTCGTTGCCAGATGAAATTGACTTCGGAGTATCGACAAGTTCGACTGAAATTTTGATGGTGTTGTGAAGGGTCCCTTCGGGTAGGGTCATCACGATGCGTGTTTCCACATCAGATTTCACGAGGCGGCCCTCCTTATGGGCAAAATAGGTGTCGCCTCTTGCCGAGATGGTTTGAGTTACGCCCTGGCTTAACGGAATCTCAGTTTCTGGGTTCTTGACCACGATGTGGGCACAATCGTATCCCTTGATTTTTTTGACCGAAGATAAAGTGTAGATGAACTTTAATGTGACCGGCGGAATAGGCTGACCTGTTGTGGGGTCCTGAAGATTGACTTTGCTTTCTCCTTCCCATGTCTCTCCGATAAAGATTGGTCTTGTGGGAAACGACGGCTGGGTGGCTGGACCTTGTAGTGAAGTTTCAAGAATTTCCCCGCTTCGGGACATTCGCATTTGAACTTTTTGTTTTTCGGCTTGAAGCGCCACCTCTTGATTATTCTTGGAAAGCTTCTGAGGTTCAACAATCATTTCCAGGTTATACGTTCCATCCCCGTTAACCGCCGTGACCTTTTGCGCCATTTTCATTCGAAGAAGATCGTGTTCTTCTTGTCGGTTGCCAGCAGATTCTGCTTGTCGAGTCGAGTCGACCGTGATGTCATAAACGTATTCTTCGTTTTTGGTCATCTTGTATTGCAGTGTGACCGCTTCGTTTTGGGGCATTTTGGCTTGTCCTCCCTAGTCGACGACGACTTATGTGCCGGTTCGACGAGAAAAAATATTCTTCCTTCATGAGGAGATTTGCGGGGTAACCGTTTCAGAGCTGAAAGAGATTTTGCAGGTATTCAAACATTTGGGGGTCATTTGCTTTGAGCGCCATTCGGTTCGCTTCCAGAAAATAAGCTTCAACGGATTCCGCAAAATATTCAGCAGGTTTGGTGGCCGCATAATCGGTGATGGCTTTCTTCCGACTCTTGCCAAACAGGTTCCATAGTTGGGTGGAAAGGTGGTGAAGTCGATGGTGCTCTTCAGAGAAAGCGTGATCATAAGCATGCGCCAGTTCATGGACACTGGTGAGATGACCTGGAACTCCGATTTGTTCTTCGCCCAAGACAATCAGTCGGCGATCTTCAAAATACATGCCACGGACTGCATCCTTCAATCGCCCATCATCGGTTCGTTCTCCTGGAACGATCAAGGACATCTGATGGACCTTGATTTGGCTTAGGCGCTCCTTTTGTGCCAGAACGAGCAAATGAACTCCGAAAGTTTTACAAGCTTGGATGAAGTGTATGCCGAGAGGTTCAAGCTCGTCGATTAACCTTTGTGTCACTTCTTTTCGGGTTGACTTTACAATCATGCCGGCAATGAGCTGACGAAGCGGAGTCTGCCGCTCGGCTCCTTTTTTCTCCTTGCGGCTCTCATCACGTGGAAGCACTTCTTCAAGCGGAGGACGCATGATGGGAAGGCTGATAAGATTGAGCCTTGGGTCTCCATTTTTGTTTGAGGCCGGAGTTTGCCCCTTTATTTGTTCTTGAAGCTCTTCGAGAAGTGCAAGCCAGCCAGATTCTTCAATTTCGGCGAAGTTTCCATTTCGAACTTTCTTGAGAAGCTCTTTGGCCTCTGCACTCAGTTGGACCAAATCGGTTAGCCAAAGTGCAAGTTGAACCTCCTCGGGGATCTCCCGAAAGACGTTCGGTTTGATGCTTCTGGCCATCTCGCGTTGGATGGCTTGAATCGACTGCTGATCAAACGCGTTTAAGCCTACTCTTCGTATTTCCATGATTCAATTATGGCAGAGAAATACCGCAGAGTCAAGGCTGATGCGGATGAAGAAAAGTTAACATTTTGTTCATTGCCATTGGGGTGAAAGAAAAATATACTGGGTAACAATGACTAGAGTAGTGAAAGTTTCTCAGGCATCTCTCCCACGACTCCACAAGACAAAGGGGGAGTTAGGCGTCCGAACCGACCAGGCGGCCGAGGCGATACTTCGTTTTCCCGATCGGGTAAATGCTGAGCAAGCAGTTTATCCCCGTATTGGCACGATAACGGAGCCTCTGGCAGAGGAGTGTCTTGAGACTTATCGTGGTTTAGGCATACTTGCTCCAAAGCCACAAATTTTGCCTGCTACGCCGGAATCTGTAGCCGCGCGAATGGCCGGGGACCCTGCTCTCTTAACCTCACGCGAAAGCGAAGTTTTGTTATTCCGATTTGGCTTGAAAAAGGGTGATTTCAAATCCCTTCCAATCCAGCGCGAAGTTGCTAAGGCAATGGGATTAAGTGTTTTCGGAATTCTGAAGATTGAAAGGCGCGCCTTAGGCAAGCTTGGACTGGAACGTCCAGGGAAAGGATGGCATGCGATTCGCCAGGAGTCCAGAAGCGTCCCCAAGGATCTCGTCGTGATGCCGGCAACCAGCGAAGCCGTATTAGAGCGAATGGCCGACTATCCCCACGCTTTGACTCCGCGAGAAAAGAAAGTCTTGTCGTTTCGATTCTGTTTGAAAAATGGCCAATGCCAAACTTTAAACCTTGTCGCTAAATCACTGAAGCTATCTCCCTCTGCGATCTGCATCATCCAAGATCGCGCGTTGAAAAAGTTGGCGCTTGAGCCGCCACAAAGTCGTAGCCAATGGCACAAGATTCGACATCTCAATCGAAAACCAGAGCAAGTCCTTCCGAGAGTGGAAGCAACCCGAGAACTGGTCATTGAACGAATGGCTCATTTTCGCGGAAAGCTTACCCTCCACCAGGAAGAGGTTATCTCCTTGCGTTTTGGTCTCGATGAGAAGCCACCCATGACACTGCAGCAGGTTCTCAACGTTTTGGGATTGAAAGACGAGCGATCGGTGAGCAGAACCCAACGCCGTGGCCTCGATAGACTGGGCCTGGCCGCTCCAGAAAGTCGAGGGGCTTGGCACCGGATTCGTGAGACCGGAAAAGTAAAAAAACGCTGGAGAATCGAGGCGGCTTCGCCAGAGTCAGTGGACATGCGGTTGAATGGTTCTGTTCGAATAACTCCTTATGAAAAGCAAGTTCTCGTCCTGCGGTTTGGTCTTGAAGGTGAACAACCCACCACGCTCGAGGGCATAGCCAATCGCTTGCAGAAAAACTTTCGTTTGATCTGGAAGGCGCAGTCTCGCGCACTCAAAAAACTTAGCTTACTTCCGCCAACTTGTGATCAATGGAAGCGAATTGTTTATGTCATTGCTGCGGTTCCTGAAGACGAAGAAATACGGCGCGCTACTCCGGGGCTAGTCGCTAAGAGATTGAAGGAGCGCTCGAATCAACTTGATTTCATGGAAAGGGAAGTCTTGTTGCAAAGCTTCAGCACAGGGAATCGCCCAAAACAAACGCTTCCGCAAATCGCGCTAGCTCAGGGGTGTGGATCAGGGGAAATCATGCTGATTCAAAGTCGAGCCTTAAAGAAGCTAGATCTCCTTCCCACTCTGGAAGAGTAGCGGGTGAGGGGGAGGTTTTTCGTGGGTTTAAAGTGCAGGGGAAACAGAATCAATCAAGGAATGGTAAAAAGATATTTTTATAGACAAGCCCCGGAGGACCCCATGGCAAAGATACGTCAGGATGTGCGAAACATCACCGCGGCTTTCTCGAGCTATGCAAGAGAGGTCAGACTCGCCAGGCAAGAAGCTTTTGCTCCTTATCGCCAAGCTCGTGAAAGGGCGAGCCAGCACTTTGAGACTTCCGGTTCCGATGACGAGAGAACCCAAGCCGGGGCTGAGGCGTTCTCATCTCCGCCTTGGGATGGATCAACCGGAGTTTTTCCCGTTGGCTGGAATGCCTATCAACCGTTTGCCAACCTATTTTATGCCACACCCCCTGGTGACGAGACGAAAATCCTGGACGCCTATAACGAAGGCGAGGGTGTTTTTGAGAAGAGAAGGCAAGAGGCGCGATCTGTCTTGCAGGCATCGCTTCGTTGGCAGCTTCCACAGCTGGGATGGGATGCCATTAAGAGTGTGACAAGATTGATCGGGTTGGGTTAGTCGGGGGATTGATGGAGAAACTAACAGCAGATAAAACGACTTTAGAACAGCTGTGCATTAACACGATTCGCTTTCTCAGCGTGGATGGGGTAGAAAAGGCAAAATCTGGCCATCCTTGCCTTCCGATGGAGGCTGCTCCTATCGGTTATGTGCTTTGGACCAAGTATCTTCGGCACAATCCCAAAAACCCGAAATGGCCAGGAAGGGATCGCTTCGTTCTCTCCGCTGGACATGGCTCTATGTTGATTTACAGTTTGCTTTTTTTGACCGGCTATGATCTGACACTGGAGGATATCAAAGCTTTTCGCCAATGGGGGAGCAAGACTCCCGGTCATCCTGAGTACGGTGAAACGCCAGGGGTGGAAACCACAACAGGTCCTCTTGGGCAAGGTTTTGCTAACGCGGTTGGGATGGGAATGGCGCAAAAGTTCTTGGCTGGCAAGTTCAACAAACCCAATTTCCCGCTCTTGGATTATCAGATTTATTGCGTTTGCAGTGATGGTGATATGATGGAGGGGATTTCGAGTGAGGCCGCTTCTTTGGCAGGACATCTAAAGCTCGACAATCTCATTTACATCTATCTCGATAATCACGTGAGCTTGGATGGACCCACCGATCTCTCGTTCAGTGAAGATGTGGGGAAGCGCTTCGAGGCTTATCACTGGCATGTCCAGCACATCGAGGGTAACGACACGGCAGCCATTTCAGGAGCGATTGAGCAAGCACAGCGCGTGAAGGGGGAGCCGCATCTCATCATTGCGCGAACGCATCTTGGATACGGAAGTCCTCACAAGCAAGATACCGCTGCTGCACACGGTTCCCCACTGGGCGCCGATGAGGTTAAGGCCACCAAACAAAACTTGGGATGGCCACTTGAGCCTGCTTTCTATGTTCCGAAGGAAGCCCTCGATTGTTACCGGCTCTCCATCGAGTCTGGCCAGAAACGGGAAGACGATTGGAAGACCTTGTACGCTAATTACAAGAAAGCTTTTCCAGAGTTGGCCGATGAATTCGATCGATTCATGAAGGGAGAACTTCCATCCGGTTGGAAAAAAGCGCTTCCTTCATTTCAGCCGAAAGACGGTCCCCTTGCAACACGGCAGGCTTCGAATAAAGCCATCAATGCATTAGCGCCGGCGCTCCCGTTTCTCTTTGGGGGGTCTGCCGATCTTGCAACCTCCACAGAAACAACCATCAAGGATTCCGGAGATTTTGAAGCGGGAAGGTTCGATGCTCGAAATCTTCGCTTCGGGGTCCGCGAACATGCCATGGCAGGGGCCTTAAATGGCATTGCTCTTTCTGGGGCTGGGTTTATCGCGTATGGCGGCACCTTTTTTAATTTCTTGGACTATTGCAAACCTTCGGTTCGACTGGCCGCACTCATGAAGCTTCGAACGATTTACGTTTTCACGCATGACAGTGTTGGCCTGGGTGAGGACGGTCCTACCCATCAACCGGTTGAGCAGCTGGCCACACTTCGGGCTACCCCGAATGTTTTGACCATCCGTCCTGCCGATGCCAATGAAACAGTGGCAGCATGGCGCGTGGCGATTGAGCATCAAGACGGACCGGTTTGCCTTGTTTTAACTCGACAAAAGCTTCCCATCCTTGATCGAACGAAGTTTAGTTCAGCGGATCAACTTGAAAAGGGAGCGTATATTTTAATTGATTCCGAAGGACTTCCGGAAATTATCTTGATGGGAAGCGGGTCCGAAGTATCAATTGCCATGGAAGCCTACGAAAAACTAAAAGAAAAAAATATGAAGGTGCGCCTGGTCAGCATTCCGAGTCTTGATCTTTTCAGAAAGCAACCAAAAGAATACCGCGATCGAGTGCTTCCCCCTCAGGTGGAAAAACGAATCGCCATTGAAGCGGCTAGCTCCTTTGGTTGGCGGGAATTCGTTGGAGCCAAAGGGGAGATGGTGGGCATTGATCGTTTTGGTGCCTCGGCCCCAGCCGAGATTATTTACGAGAAGCTTGGATTGACGAGTGACCACATGATTTCGATCGCCTTAAAGATGCTCGGCAAGTAGCTGGGGAGATCTACGGAAGTGTCCCCACTCAGTTGCAGGAGTTCGATCCCTCGCGGTGAAAATTTAATGAATATTTAGTCGATGTTGGTTCTGAAAGGCCGTGAGAATGGCACTAAATCCAGACCAAAAGATCGAGTATTATACAAGAGCTATCCAGAGCTGGACCCCCACGGATGGCCTCCAGAATAAAGCTGTCGATTTCAACAACCGCGGACTTGCTTACTACTACATCGGGGAATACGAAAAAGCCATAGCCGATTTCACGAAAGCCATTGAACTCAACCATGAAGATGGGATGGCCTATTGCAATCGTGGCACCGTGCATTACTCGATTGGAGACTACCGAGAAGCCATCCAAGATTATACAAAAGCCATCAAGTTAAACCCTGACGACTCCACCGCTTATTACAACCGAGGAATCGCTTACCACGATCAAGGGGAATACGATGAAGCCATCCAGGATTACACGGTGACGATCGAGCTGAATTCCAAGTACGCGGAAGCCTACAATAAACGTGGTTTGGCGTATGATGACAAGGGTGATTATGATGAGGCCGTTCGTGATTTCACCAAAGCCATTCAATTGAACCCAAATGAAGCAGATGTTTACAACAATCGTGGAAGCGCACAGGATGAAAAAGGAGATTATGACGAGGCGATCGCTGACTACACGAGGGCCATTACCTTAAATCCTCAACACGCCAAGGCTTACAAAAATCGCGGGTTGGCGCATGACAGCAAGGGAGATTACGATCAAGCCATCTTGGATTACACAAAGGCGCTCGAACTGAATCCACAATACGCCAAAGCTTATAACCATCGCGGGATGGATTATTATTACAAAGGCCAATATGAAGAAGCTATCCTTGATTTTACAAAAGCCATTGAGTTAAATCCGCAATTTGCGAAAACCTACAACAATCGAGGAATGGCTTATGATGATCTTGGAAAGCTCGATGAAGCCATCGACGATTACACGAAGGCCCTCGAGTTAAGCCCAAAATACGCCATTGCTTATTACAACCGGGGATCAGCCTACTGTGCCAAGGGAGAATTCGGTCTGGCCATTCACGATTTCACGATGACCTTGGGGTTTAATCCAAAATCGGTGGATACCTACATTCAACGAGGCATTGCTTTTTCGGCTCTTGCCCAATATGATGGGGCGATCGAAGACTACACGAAGGCCATCGAGCTTAATCCAAAATATGCGGATGCCTATTACAATCGCGCTGTAGCCCACGAGAAGCAAGGGGACTTTGAGACGGCCAAAATCGATTACGAGAAAGCCAAACAAGTAGAAAATCGAAGAAGTTGACGGTTCACTTGACCTCTTTTTGACACTTTTTTGTCATGCCGTTTGCTACGCTAACGACTGAACTCCATAGGGGCTTAAAAAAAGGCCTTTGAATCTGTTCCAGAAGGGACGAATCATGAGACGATTGCAGCAGTGTCTTCCGAGTGAGCTTGAATCTGATTGGCGACACGGAATGTTCACCCTGACTGAGCAGATCTCTGAAAGCTCTGCTTTTCTTTACCGATTTGACAAGAAATCAGAAGGACTTAGCTTGATTTGCCGGGGGCAGGACGAGAAGGAAGTTCCAGAATTCCTAGATGGTCAGGATGCAACCATTCGTCAAATCTTGGAGGGATCGAAGCCCTTTGTCAACGACAAGGGGAAATTTGGTGAAGTCTTTGCAGGCTTTCCTTATCCTATCCTCGTGATGGCATCCCTTCGTTTCGAGAATAAAGTCATGGGTTTGTTGGTGGTCGGCAAGACAAAATACCCGCCCAGGAATGAGCTTGAGTCCTTGACTTCCAATGCCGTGCATTTTTCGCTGCTGTTAGCGGTCGAGGATCTTTGCCGGGAAAAGCAAGAGTGGGCCGTGAAGTCCTCGCTGCTAGAACAAAGGCTACAAGCCGCTTATCAACAGATCTTGAAGTCAGACAAAACGGATGGGCTCATTCAGTTTGCGCGGGGGTTAGCCCACGAACTCAACACGCCGCTTGGGGCAATTCAAACCTATGCAGAATATTTGCAACTTTATGTCAAGGGGGAAACCGAGCAAGAATCGCTGGAAGGAGTCTTAAAGGCGGTTACCCACTGCCGCGATGTGGTGGAGGGGGTCCTTCGGGTGGCTCGCGAGGGGAAGCGCGAACTCGAGCCGATGGTCTTGGCTCATGCAATCCATGATGCCATGGTGTTTACAGAACCCGAATTGGAACGGAAGAAAATTCGGCTGACTTCTCACACGAGGGCCAATCCGATGATTTTGGGAAATCACACGCGCTTGGTTCAAGTGATCACGAACTTGCTTACCAATGCCAAAGATTCCATTGTTCGCTCTCGACTGGTTACTCGAAAAGGGCTGATCGCCTTGACACTGGCTGCAGAGAATGGCTCAGCCATTGTCCAGGTAGAAGACAATGGCGCCGGCATACCGGACAGCATTTTGGGCCAAGTTTTTGATCCTTTTTTTACCACGAAAGAGATTGGAGAGGGGAATGGTCTGGGTCTTTCCATCTGTCACGCGATCATTGAAGAGCACCACGGGACCATTGAGATTTTTGGCAACGAAGGGCGCGGGGCGAGAGCTGTGATCAAGATCCCGCTTTTTGAAGGCAAGTGACTTCCCAATCCGAGTGAGGAGGAACAGGCATGGCTAGGCTGTTGGTGGTGGAAGACGATGCGACCATGCGGTCTGCCCTTTCGCAATCTCTGCGAGGAGCGGGCTATGAAGTGGAATCAGCGGAGAACGGGCTAAGAGCACTTGAGAAGGTGCTGGCTGCTCCAATTGATCTCATCATCAGCGACGTCCGTATGCCTGTGATGGATGGAGTTTCCGCGCTCTCAAAGGTAAGACAAGATTTTCCAAACATCAAGACCGTTCTTATTACGGGCTATTCTGATGACGAGCCCATTGTTCGTGCACTGAACCTTGGCATTGATGGCATCTTAAAAAAGCCGTTCGCGATGAGTGATCTTCTCACCATGGTTTCCGTGAAATTAAGAGAACAAGAAAAAGAAAAAATCCACCAGATTCGCGAAGAAAAATATTGTGCACTCCTAGCGAAGCTCACCGAAAGCGTTGGGGATGAAACAGCGAAAACGATTCTCGGTGATGAGTTCCCACTTCTGTCTCGCCTGCAAAGAGAAGAATCGCATCGCCTATCCACCTTGATGGAATTAGGGAGGACAGCGGAGATTCGCGGGGAGTTCGAGGCGGCGATTCAGGCCTATGAAGAGGGCTTGCAAATCTTGGCTGGATCCTCACATGACAAGGACGAATTTCCCATCCGAGTTGCCCTGTCCGATTTGTTTCTCCAGAAGAATCAATCGGAGTTGGCTGTTTTTCATGCGGAAGAAGCCCTCAGCTTGGGTCAGCGATTAAAGGAGGGAGCCCTCATCGCGGACGCGGAGCTTAACCTGGCTAAGATTTTTTTGAATCTGGATCCAGTCCAAAGCCTCAAGCACCTGAAAGCAGTAAAATCACATCTTGGAGAGGGGAAATCAAAAGAGAAAGAAGCTGTTTTTTTTCTCCTGAGCGCTTATCTTGCTCTACAAAATGGAGAACGGGGAAAGGCCAAAGAGGCCATTTCAGATTTCTTGTCGTTTGGCCGATGCTCTTTCTTGCCCCAATTGGTTCTTGCATTCCAAGACATCTCGCTTCCACCACTTCTTCTTGGTCTTGAAGAGGTAGAGAATCAAGAAAACGGCTTTTGGCTCCTTGAAGAGACCGCTCCGTATCTGCAAGATCGACTGCGCGCCATCCTAGGGCAAAAACCATTTCTGAATGAAAAATTATCACGATTTCTTACCGCCAAATCCGAAACCAAAGATCGAGTGCTTCAGGTGTTTGCCCTTGGCAAACTCATGACAACCTTGGAGGACGAGCCTCTTCTCGAGAGTCACTGGAAGTCATTAAAGGGTCGTTCACTCTTCCTTTATCTTTTGCATGAGTATCCCAAACTTGTTTCTGAAGAACATCTGTTGGATGTTTTTTGGCCTCACTTGGACGTTGAAAAAGGGAAGCATACCTTCCGCACCACGCTGTACTTCATTCGCAGGACGCTTGGGAATAAGTATTCCAGGAACTTCATGTATTCTGAAAGACAAAAATTTGGCATTCGCCCTGGCTCAGGCTTCTGGTGCGACTTCTTGGACTTTCGTGAGGCTTATCGCCGAGGGAGATCGGATTGGGAAAAAGGAGAGAAAGAGCGCGCAATTTTAGCCTTGAAAGAAGGGGAGAAGCTGTACAAGGGGGCTTTCTTGCAAGGTTGGAGTGAAGAATGGGTTCTCAATGCGCGAGAGTATTTTGATGAAGCGTTCACTTGGATCATGCTGACCATTGCTTCCTACCTTCGGCAGCAGAAAATTTGGGATGAAGCTTTAACTTATGCAAAGAAGGCCATGGAAATTGAGCCTTCACTTGAAGAGGCCCACTCGTTTAGCATTGAATGTTTTTTGGCGATTGGAAAGCGAGATGAGGCCGTTCGACAATTCCATGCTTGCCGAGAAATTTTGAAAAATGAGCTGAATGTGGAACCCTCTCCGCGAACCCAAGATCTGTATTTTAAAGCCATCGATGTGAGGCCGGTTGGGTGACATGGCCAACAAGAAGCTCACCTTCTTAAGAATCTTTTTGCGAGAGCTGGCCTCGCTTGTCAGTGCAGGTATTCCGGTCCACAGAAGCTTAGAAATTCTTGCCCTTCATCAAACAGACCCCTGGGCAAGGGGATTGGTGGGGAGACTTGTGAGCCGGGTTTATGCTGGAGAGCCCGTTTCCACAGCCATGGCCGCGGAGGCAAACACTTTTCCGAAATTTGTTACAGGCCTTGTTCATGTGGGAGAAGAAACTGGAGCACTTGCGACCAACCTAGGGAAAAGTGCGGAATTTGTGGAGCAGATGGATCGGCTTCGGATGAAAATCTTCTCCGTGATCACCTATCCGTTGTTCCTTCTCGGGGTAACGCTTGCGGGAATTGTGTTGTTGGTAGAGATCTTTGTTCCAGCTTTTTCTCCTGTGTTTCTCGAAATGCATGCCACACTTCCACTCCCAACGCGTGTTGTGATCTCAATGTTCAAGATGATTTCGGCTCCTCTCTTTTGGGAGTCGATGCTTGTGATCTTGGCCATTTTCTCTTTCATGCATTTCTTGAATCGCCGCCACGATCAGAGACGGTTAGGCTGGGATCGCTTTGTCTTGACACTTCCTTTTCTTGGAGGTTTGATGAAACGATGGATGGTGGCCCAAATCGTCAGAACCCTTGCGATGACCCAATCGGTGGGGATTTCGCTCCCCAGGGGGCTTGCGATGTTGGAAGACACGAGCAAGAATGAAGTTTTCCGAGTCTTCATACAAGACTGCAGACTGGTTCTGGCTCGGGGTGAGAATCTTTCGGCTTATTTTTTAGCTCGGAAAAATTTCGTCCCGTCCTTCGTTAGTCACCTTGTTGCTGTGGCTGAAACCACAGGCTCGTTGGAGAGCTTAATGTTAAAATGCGGTCGGATCCTGGAAGAAGAGATTGATTACTTGCTCCAGCGATTCTTCGCTTTTCTTGAACCGGGAATTCTCGGATTCATGGGGGTTGCGGTCAGCTTTATTTTGTTCAGTGTCTTGTTGCCTCTGTACGGCATGATGGGGCTGATTCAATGACTCGCACCCAAAAAGGAATCACGTTGGCCGAGTGCCTGGTGACTTTAGGCATTCTGAGTTCGCTGCTTGTGGTTAGCTTTCCGCTTTACAAAAATAACTCCGAAAAGCGGAGTGCAGAAGCGGCGGCGAGCTATCTTGTTCATGTAATCCACGAAAGAAAAGAGCGCGCCGTGGCTTTGGGAGCCAATGCTGGATTGTGCTTTGGATCCGGCAATCAAGTGAGTGGCTATGAATATCATCCCTTTTCGAATGCCGTTATTCGGCAGAGTGGTTACGATTTCAACCGCGGTTTTGGGAATCACGTCAGCCTTCAAATTGCAACCACGAGCAATCCACCCTCCACGAATCCATGTTGGCCGGAAGAAGTAGTCGTTTCTCTTTCCCCACGGGGGGACAGCGCAGAAGATTGGAAGGGTAGGATTGACGTGCGTTCTGGATACGCGCATTGGTACGTAACCAGTGAGGCGGGGAAGCTTACCGATGCGCCATGATAAGGGGTATGCTCTTTTTATTGTTCTTGCTCTGCTCAGCCTGCTTTTCATTTTGACCACGTCGCTTTGTGAAAACGTGAAAACAGGGGTACGGGAAGCACGTCTTCGAATGGCCGAAGCCAAAGCTTTGGGTGCAGCTGACAGTGGCCTTCAATATGGGCTCGAAATGATTCGCCAAAATGTTCCGCTCACCAATTCAATCAAGGGTGCTTCGTGGAATTCGCTGAAAACCGAGGACGGGGTTACCACGTGTTTCAAAGTCTTTGCTGCAGAGCTACTTGACACCACTGACTTGCAGATCCAATCTTTGGGGGAAGTGGTTCATGGTCCTTGTGGTGACTATTCCGAAGAACCAGACCACATCTTGGCTGCTCGAGTCTTGCTTGGAACCATTGACTTAACGCCGGGAAAAGAAACGTTAGTTCGATGGGAAGAAGTGCTTCAATGAAAGGGTACTCTTTGTTGGAAGTTCTTATCGCTTCCTTTGTTTTGTCAGGACTCATCATGGCGGCTTTTTCGGTTTTCGGGGAGGGCATGCGCCTTTCTGCCAAGGTGGAACATCAGATGGTTGCCACTCGTTTGGCTGAAAAAATCATGGAAGAAATTCGTTCACGGAAAAACTCTGAAATTCTTTCAAAGGACAACGTTTCGTTTTCTGGTCCTTTTGCCGATTACTTGTATTCCATTGAAATTGGGAACTATCCCGGTCCGTTCGGGATTCAAAATGTAGAGCGAGTTACCATTTTGGTCATGGGGCCTGTGAATCGAAATCTTGCAAGCCCATCCATCCAAACGGGAGCCGTGCAACTTACCGCTCTGTTAAGCCGACAACCGTATCCATGAGAAAAGGAGGAAAGTCAATGAATCGAGGAATTGCGTTCCAACGGATTTGGTGGAAAGGGGTAACCCTAATCGAGCTTCTTCTTGGGGTGACTTTGTTTTCTCTTTTGCTGACGCTTGTCTGTTCTGGTCTCCAAGTCTCCCAACGAAGCCTTGAAGTTTCTCGGCGGCAAATTCCGCCCGAGGTCATTTTACAAAATGCTGTGGACAGCGCCAGCCGTTACATCCGACAATCGGTCGACGTGGCAGGGGGAGGTACCAATTTGTCGCTTAAGCAATGGGATGGGAACTGGAAAAACTTATCGTTTGACGGTCAGACTCTCTTATGGGATGGAGTCCCTCTTCAAGGCAACTTGTCAGGTGTTCGTTTTTCCGTGGAACCAGGGAGTGTGGCGAAATACGTAACCCTTTGGGCATCGACATCTGTTCAAGATTCAGAGAATCACGCAAGTTCCAAAGTGCTTGAATCATCGGTGAGCCTCCGAGATGTCGCCAGGGCAACCCCAGCTAAGGAAGTCAAAAGCACCCCAGCCCCCCCTCCACCGGACACCCCTTCGGGAATACGTTTCAGCCATCTTCGGATTGTGTATCGCCTCGTCTTTACGCTCCATAATCCAGGGGATGAAGACTATGTGCCCGATTACTGCATTGCACTTATGACCAACTTGAAAACAGGAGACCAGCGCTGGGTAAGGCTGCGGGGAGCTGCTCATGGGTGTGTGTTTTAGAGAAGACTCCAAAGTTTCCAGAAAATGTACTCCACCGGGCGGCGGATGATCTGCCAAAGGATAGGGCGTCTTCGCGCATAGATTTTCGCTGTCCCTTCCATCCCAGGAAGTAAGAGGTGATCCGTGTCTTGCACGATGACATCAACCAAATAGGTTTTTCCGGTTGCGCCTGTCAGGCTGTCAGGAATTACACTTTTCACTGTGCCTCTGAAGATTTTTCCGGGAAGGGCCAGGAGTTTCATGTTGACGGCATTGCTGCTGTCATTCTCTCGTGGAATGGCCGAAATGTCCAGTTCGCTGACGTGTATTTCGATAATCATGGGGCCGGGTTCGTATGCCCAGGCCATTTGCTGGCCTTGGTTAATCATTTTCCCCTCCCATTCTTTCACATGGGCGGTCATCACGATCCCGGTAATGGGGCTTCGCATTTTCATCCGTTCCAATTTTTGTTTGTCCGTTACAACCTTGGACTGAATCGTGCGCAAGTCATAAAGAGCTTCGCGGATTTGCACCGATTTTTCTCGAGTATAAAGAAAGTTTTTTTGAGCAATGCTCAAATTTTCACGAAGCTTTTCAGGATCGGTTTTGGAAACCTGGGTCGAGGTGCGATCATACGTTTCCCTGGATCCCAGATAGTCAGTCTGTGTTGATCGATATTC
>JABDET010000010.1 GCA_013286945.1 Candidatus Melainabacteria bacterium | reverse complement strand
CTAACAAGCTTTTTCACCGGGGCTGTTTTTGCTTTGCAAACTTCCGACATTTTAAGGCAATACGGATCGACAGCTCAAATGGGACAACTGGTTTCCTTCACCATGATTCGGGAACTTGGGCCGGTGTTATCGGCGCTGATGTTTACCGGACGCGTTGGCGCTGGAATTGCTTCAGAGCTTGGAGGAATGGTTGTAAGCCAACAAGTGGACGCGCTTCGTGCCCTTGGAACCGATTACATAAAAAAACTGGTGACCCCTCGCGTTCTTGCTTGCCTTGTTTCTCTCCCGTTGCTTACCGGAATCTGCGATTTCGTGGCCATCTACAGTGGGCAAATCCTGACCACGTATCAGATTAAACAAAACCCGCACGTTTATTGGAGTTCTGTTACACAGCACCTGAAAATGGATGATTTATATTACAGTCTCTTTAAGGCGATCGCCTTTGCTATTCTTATCGCAGTTACTGCTTGTTACCAAGGACTCAAAACTTCAGGAGGAACTCGCGGCGTGGGACGAAGCACGACGAATGCTGTAATGATCGCCTCAATTCTTATTATCGCCAGCGACTTTTTTCTAACAAAACTCATTAATGTCTTGATCTCAAATGCCAGCTATCATTAAGTTAGAGAACGTTTCCAAAAGCTTTGGCCAGAAAGAAGTTTTGCGTCAGGCAAATTTTTCAGTGGATGAAGGAGAAACCAAGATCATCCTGGGGGGAAGTGGTCAGGGGAAGTCAACCATCCTTCGCCTTATTCTTGGATTGGAAAAGCCTGATGAGGGACGCATTCTCATTAACGGCATTGACATCGCTCCCCTCGAGGAAGAAGAATTGGTTCCTATTCGGAAAAAAATCGGAATGGTTTTTCAGGAAAGTTCGCTTTTTGATTCTTTGACCGTTTTTGACAACATCGCCTATCGCCTTGAAGAAGATGGCAATCTTGCCGATGAAGAAATCGTAAAAACCACTCAGCGTCTTCTCCATTTGGTTGATCTCGAGGAAGATGATCTGGTCAAGCTTCCTGAACAGCTCTCGGGAGGAATGAAGCGGCGCGTCGCCATTGCACGAGCCATGGCTGGAGTCCACAACATCATGCTTTATGATGAACCTACCGCTGGCCTTGATCCCATTACAGGGGGTCATATCACCGGCCTCATGATTCGACTACGTGATCTAGAAAAAGTCACTTCGGTGGTGGTGACCCAAGATCTGATTAGCAGCTTCCAAATGGTAACCCGGTGTGCGCACAAAACACAAAGCGGAATTCAAGTGGCGGTAAACCCAGGTCATCCTTGTGCTCAAAAAACCAACCTGGTTATCCTCAAAGATGGGCGAATTTTGGTGGAGGGAACCCTTGAGTCCCTTGCTCGTTCCACGGATCCTTATGTTCAGGAATTTCTTTCAAGCCTCAAGTCACTTTTCGCTGTCAGATAAGACCTCGCTATCCGTTCGCTCGCACGAGAAACAAAATGACATAATCGCCACCCACTGAGAACCCTTACGCAAAGGGAGTTTCTTTGCGTAAAGCGAAGTGTAAATCTTTCGGATCACCAATAAATAAAGGAGGGTAAGCATGTTTGCATTAAAGCGGAGGGCTTTAACATGGGGGGATGTCCGAGTTGGATTGTTCATTTTTGTGGGACTGTGTGTTGTCGTGATCAGCATCTTTCTTCTCCAGCCAGGAAAACACCTGGGAGGAAACGTCACGGTTCGAAGCATTTTTGCTTCGGTCGGGGGATTAACCCAAGGGGCACCAGTCATGATGTCGGGAGTGCAAGTTGGAGCCGTAACGCAAATCCGGGTGATTCAACACTCGGCCGAAGTGGAACAAATCCCTTCGAATCAAGCTCTCCTCCGAGATTTACGGGACATCAAGAAAGACCTCGACGCGATTAACATTAGCACCATTAAGGGACACGAGCGCTATCAACGACTTCAACGACGCTACGCACGAAGACAGTCTGAAATCAAGCGAGTTTCGGTGATCATGGAAGTCGATTCGGCGCAACGAGATCTGATTGGAGCCAACTCGATTGCAACCATCAAGAATCAAGGCTTGGTTGGAGACAAATACGTTGACATGACCGCTTCCGGTCCCGACTCGCCTCGACTTTCTCCTGTGAGGGATGCGGCAGGGGTTTCGGCCATCGAAATTACTGGACAAGAACCAATCGATATCAATGCCATCCTCCAAAACGCTTCAGGAGCAGCCAGTTCTTTCGAAGATCTTCTCTCCGAGGTTGACTCAAGCATTACGGAGGGGAGAGGGACGCTCGGAAAACTCATCAAGGATCCCAGCGTTCATGACAACCTGAAAGCAACCCTTAAAGAGACTTCTCGAGCCACTCGATATTCCGGAGATCTCATGCAAACGGTTAAAGAAGGTAAAGGAACCGTTGGAAAACTTTTCAATGATCCAGCACTGTACAATTCCACGAACCAAGTCATGAAGGATATGGAACAAGGAAAAGGAACACTCGGACGGCTTATGAATGATCCTTCAATTTACGACAATACCAATGGGGCTGTGAAACAAATGAACACCCTTGTCGCCAGTGTGAATCGAGGAGACGGAACCTTTCAACGATTGCTTCACGATTCCTCGCTTTATCAAAACACCAATCACTTGATGGAAGGAACTTCGGCACTGGTTGATTCCGCTAACCATGGAAAAGGAAGCCTCGGAAAATTCGCAACGGATGAAGCGTTCTATGCCAATGCAAACCGTGCCATGGAAGGGCTCGCCAAGATGACCGATAAAATTAACAAAGGAGAAGGTTCCATCGGGCTTCTCATGCAAGACAAACGAATTTATCAGAATTTTTCCGCCTTCTCGGATGAAATGCTGGCTTTCATTCGCGAATTTCGCAAGAATCCAAAAAAATACCTAACGGTCCAGTTGAACGTCATTAAGCTTTTTTGATGGGGAAACTCCAACGTTGGGCTTCCGAAAGCGCTACATCACTTTATGAGCTGGTGACCCGGTGGCCACAAGGTGTGGTTCTTGTCAGCCTCGTGGTTGCTCTTTTTTCCGTTTGGTATGCCGCTCATCACCTTCGCTTTCTTCCCAACTTTGCGGGTCTTAGTCGGGAGGACTCTTCCTTCAACAAGAACTATGCCGACTTTGTTCACGAGTTTCGGGTCGAGCCCGATATCATGGTCGTGGCAAAAGGCCCTTCGGAAAAACAAAATGAGGCCTTCCTTGACGAGCTTGCTCTCCACTTAAAAAAAAACCCGTACCTCACCCGCATTTATTATAAGGTCGATCTCAGACCTTTTAAGGCCTGGGCCTTAGCCTATCCAGACTACGCGACATTGAAAAAAATTGCCTCCACCATCAACATCGCAAAGCCAGTTTTCAAGTCGATGGGGTACCGAGCGGATCTTACCCAGTTCTGGCTTACGCTTCCGAAAATCACGCAGCAAAGCAGCCAGATGCAAGGCGATGCCAGCGGGATCATTGAGCTCAAGGCTTTGGTGGATCTCATGACCGCACGCCTCCAAGGGAAAAAGGGGAATTCTGCGCTACAGGCCCCCTTAAAAGAATTCGAACAACTTCAAGAAACACAATACATCACACTCAAAAACGGTCAATATGCTCTTATGTTTGCCCGACCAGCCACCACGCCGAACGGGGAAGCTAAAGTCGAAGAAGCCGTTTTATCCATTCGAAGCGCCGTGAACCAAACCTCACCTCAATTTCCGAAGGTCGAGGCCCACCTCACGGGGGAACCTGTCCTTGGGGTAGACGAAATGCAAACAGCCAAGCACGACATCCTTTGGGCAGGAATTGTCTCATTACTGCTTTGCTCAACCATTCTTATTGTTGGGTTTGGGGATTTGCGTAAAACAATTCTCACCGTGATTTCTCTCTTTGTGGGGATCGGCTGGTCGTTAGGATACATTGCCCTTTCCGTTGGACATCTCAATGTATTTACCCTAAGCCTTTTTCCCATGCTGATTGGACTTGCCATTGATTTTTCGATTCAGTTTCTTGGCCGATTTGGCGAGGAGCGTGCCCGAACAAACTCGGCCATTGAAGCGGTAAAAATCACCTACTTTTCCACCGGGACCGGACTTTTTACGGCAGCTGTTATCACGGCTCTTGGATTCCTGGCCATTGCTTTCACCGAATACAAGGGGATTGCGGAACTCGGTGTGGCTACGGGGGGAAGCCTCCTTCTTTGCTTCCTTTCTACCATGACCGTCCTTCCAGCACTTTTGATTTGGTCCGAATCTAAGACACAGGCTAAGCCATCGCAGATTCCAGTCACCCACCTCTTTCACGCGACAAGCCTGGAAAAATCGCTTTTGCGGCATGCGAAGCTCATCTTGCTTGTTGCCTTTCTTGCCACGATCATCCTTGGCGAAAAGGCGCGTGATATCACCTTTGATCATAACATTCTCAATTTGCAAGCCAAGAACACTGATTCCATCAAAATGGAGCTTGAGCTCCTTCAGGTTTCAGACAAATCTTCTCTCTTTGCGGTCATGGTGGCATCAAATCCCAATGAGGCTCTGGACAAGATCAACCAACTCCGAAAATTTGACACCGTTGGAAACATCCAAAGTCCACTCCCCTTTGTTCCCGCGGATCAAAAGAAGAAGCTCCCTGTTCTCCATGAAATTCGACAGGAACTTAAAGGCTTTGATCTAACGCGATCCGATGCGCCTGTTGATGTACCACGCCTTGCCAATGCTTTTGAAAACATCGACGGGCTTATTCAGAAAACCGACAAGAAACTTACTCTGGCCAGCGGCGCTTTGACCTTCTTGCAATCATTTATTTTTCCGGGTTCTCAGGTCATCCCCCACCGATCGCTATCAACCAAGCTTGGCCAGATTCATTGGGCACTTGATTCTTTCCGTCAAAGCGTGGTCCGCTTTGGTGAAGTTCTCAAAAACACTAACCCACGCCGAGCTCAAGACATTTTAACCGATTTGCAAACCTCGTTCTTCAACACCGTAGAAAAAAGTTTTCATTTAATGAAACAAGGAATCCCGAATCACCCCGTGACTCTGGGAGATCTTCCCCCACAAGTACGGGATCAGTTCGTAGGAAAAACAGGAAAAATCATGATCCAAGTCTTCCCATCACAAAACATTTGGGATCGACCAGCGCTTGAACGCTTCATCAATCAGCTCCGTGAAGTAGACCCCAATGTCACCGGCTCTCCGGTTTTGATTCTTGAAACGACCCGCATCATGCTGGAAAGCTACCAGCAAGCCGCTAAAATTGCATTTTTTGTCATCGTGATTGTGGCCTTTTTGCAGTTTCGAAAAGTGTCACTGACATTGTTTACGCTCATGCCCCTTGCCATTGGCTTACTTTGGCTCATGGGGATCATGGTACTCTTTCATCGATCGTTTAACCCCGCCAATCTCCTTACACTCCCAGTCATTCTCGGGATCGGTGTGGCCTTTGGTGTTTATGTGGTCAATCGCTATCGGGAAGAGCGTCATCCTTCCATTTTTTCGACGAGCACCGGCCGTTCAGTGCTCCTCAGTGCTTTGACCACCATTGCAGGATTTGCCTCCTTGCTTGGGGTAAGTCACCAAGGGCTTCAAAGCCTTGGGTTTACGATGACTGTGGGACTTTTCGTCATCGCGCTTCAAGCGCTCGTGGTCTTGCCTGCTGCCCTGGAAATCGTGGAACGCTTTCCAAAGGTGAGTCAACGTATCCTTGAAATCGGGGCAAATGACTAGAATGCTTGTTCTAACCAAATCCTGAAAGGACATTTCGGTGGGTTTTTGCTTCACGGCAGATGATTTCGGTTCTTCTTCCGAAACGAACCACGCCATCATCAAGGCTCATCAAGCTGGCACACTTCATGCCGCAAGCTTGATGATGGGAGAAGCCGCCACCCAAGAGGCTGTGGCTCTAGCGAAAGCCAACCCCCTGCTTCGAGTTGGGCTGCATGTCGTGGTCACCGATGGCAAATCGGTTCTTCCCCAAGACGAAATTCCCGACTTGGTTTCCGCGGATCGATGGTTTCCCCAAAGCGCTGCTCACACATGGCTTAAATACTTTTTCCATCCACGGCTGAGAGCACAGCTTCAAAAAGAAATCGATGCTCAATTTGAGGCATTCCTCCAAACGGGTCTGCGCTTGTCTCATGTGGATGGACACCATCATCAGCACATTCACCCGCTCATTTTTAGACGCGTGATTCAATTAGCCAAAGAACATCGCGCCCAATGGGTGCGGATTCCACGAGAAAACTTGAAGATTTGGAAGCTGGCAAGTGAGACACCCAACTTTCTTAAATGGCTGCATGGTTTGCTTTACTACGTCATGACACGGAAAATGCGAGAAAAGCTAACCAGGGAAGGCTTTCTTGCTTTTGACGGGGTTTTTGGATTTCTTGATACTTGGCATATGTCAAAGGAATATGTCTTGAAGATTCTCGAGGTCAACCCTCCGGGAAATTACGAAATGTATTTTCATCCGGGAGCGTCTTGGAATCACGACTTAGAAATTCTGTTGGATCCCGCCGTGATTAACACCCTAAAGAAGCTTGAAAAAACTACGGAACATCCGGGATCGAGGGATGAAGTCCCTTCGGCTCTTGCAGTTGGTAAAGCGGCACAAAATAAAACGATCGAGTCACAAGCCCGTTCCGAATCTTAATCTTTTCTTCAGGTCCAAGGCTTCGAAAAGCTTGCCGCAAAAGATGGCCCACGTTGGGTTGACTCTCCATCGAAGAGAAATCGATCCAAAGCGCATCTTTTCCTCGGAGCTTCTCATAGTCGCTCCACCGTGCATACTGGCCACCTTGCCCACTTAGAAGAAGGGTGAAGGTTTGGCGCTTTAAATAGTACGCAAAATCACTGGAGAGCGTGTACGAATCAGTCAAGATGAACGGGCTGTTTCCATTTTTTCCTGAATCGACTCGCGTCTTGACCTCCTCGGCAAGGTTTTCGTAACCCAAGATCTCTCCATACCCCTTGCCTGACAAAAACGATGCAATTTTCCATTGGGGATGCCGTGAATCAAGTGCCATAACCCGCTGCGCTACAGTGGATGGAAAGCCAAGCGCTGTGTAAAAAAGGAGCGTAAAACCAAGCGACATTCCAATACTCCATGGAATCCACTTTTTCCACCCATCCAACTTCGGCATGGCGATGAGCAGCGCAAGATATCCCGGAACTGCCCAATGAAAACCAACCCGCGCCCAAAAGGAGAGCAAGAGAAACGTGACGTGAATTGGCAAAGCAAATGAAAGAAGAAACTGTGAGGCTCGATCCCCTTGCCAACTTTGTTTGACCAGCATGACCACGGTAGGAATGAACAAGAGAAAAATGAGAGGGGATGCGCTGAGTGCTTGCACCCCAACATATCCCAAGAAGGAAAACAGTGGAGAAGCCGGAGGGTTAGTTAAGTGATCATGGGCCTGGAAAAATAGATTTTCAAAATGATGATTCAAGTTCCAAATGAATACAGGAAGAGCCACCAGGGCGCATACTCCCATGCCCCCCCAAAACAACTTGTTCTTAAAGAAGGAACGCGATTCTCGGTTAACGAGAAAAAACATGCCAAGCGAAGCAAACAGAAAGACACCTATCAACTTGCTGAGCAGGGCAATGCCTATTGCAAATCCGGACAAAAGCCAATAACGATCATCATTCTGGGCTTTCCACGTAGCCCAGATGCAAAGAGCCCAGCCGAAAATGAGCGGAGTATCGGTGAAGACTGCAATCGATGATACCGCCAGCATTGGCATCACCAAAAAAAGAAGAAGGGTCATGCTGGCCTTCTGACGGCTCTCCAAGATGTCCCGGGCTGCCAAGTAAATGAACAAGGCCGAAAGGAGTCCACAAATGAGAGCAGGCAAGCGTACCCAAAAAAGCTGATTCGAGAACAATGTCGACAAACCAATGAGCCATCCAATCAATGGAGGATGATCATGATAGCCCAAAGCCAGGTGTTTCCCCCACAACCAATAGTAGGCTTCGTCCCCTGAAAGGGGAATTCGAACTTCCAAAAAAGCTCGAAAAGCCACAAGAAGAATCACGACCAGAGGAGGCCAAAGCAAGAAAGGTCCTGCCATTCCCTCTTCAGGCTTCCTCTTCCCCACCACGTGAATCGAAAGACGTTCTTCGATCGTCTCGTTTGGAGTTCTCTGAGGGGATGGGACCGAGCTGCTCATCGGATCTTGTGGAGATGCGAAAAAACCATGGCCCATTATTCTTTAGGATAGTGCTCAATCCTTCCCCAGAAGCGGTAAACAGTCTTGCATTGAACTCCCCTTTCTGGTATCATGATGGGTGGACAGGACTTCTAAACGCCGACTTGTACAATGATGTGGGGGAAAATGCGCAGGCAACAGGTAGTCCTTCATCGAGTTTTCGCAGTTCTTCTTGGCCTTGTCTTCTTCTCTGCCTTCATGGTTTCTGCAGCCCCACGGGGTGGAACCATCGCGGCAGGGAACGCAAGCATTTCAAGTGGCACCATCACCACGATTCAACAGTTCACCGATAAAGCAATCATCAACTGGCAATCGTTTGGGATTGACCCGAACGAGCTCGTCCAGTTTATGCAGCCCACCGCGGCCTCAATCGCTCTGAATCGCGTTGTTGGAACAGACCCCTCGGTGATCCTCGGAGCTTTACGATCGAATGGTCGACTTTGGCTTATTAATCCAAACGGGATCTTGTTTGGATCTGGATCTCAGGTCAATGTCGGGGGCCTACTTGCTTCCACACTCAACATCAAAGACCAAGATTTCCTCAATGGCAAATATGCCTTTACCCAAGATGTCAATCACACACTGGCTTCGATTGTGAACCAAGGAAATATCCAAGCACTCGATCATGGCTATGTGGTCATGCTTGCTCCACTCATCGACAACGAAGGGTCGATCATCGCGAACTTAGGTCAAGTGAAATTGGGTGGAGCAACCCAAGCGGTTTTGAACTTTGACGATCAAGGATACGTGAATTATGTACTAAGTGGAAACTCGGTTCCCCAGGATGTGGTGATAAATCCGCAATCACTCACCCTACTTCTTACTCAAGTCGTGAACAACCACAAAATCATCGAGGCGGGAAGTGTCGCAAGCAATTCAGACGGAAGCGTAACGTTGTCTGGGAGTGAAGGGTTGGTGGTGAACGGGGGAACGATAAAAGCCAATGGGACTGCCGATGCTGTTGCGGGCTCAATCACGCTTGATTCGACACAAGCCACGGTCCTTGCTCCGAAGAGTTTGATCCAAGCCAATGGTCAAGGAACAAGCTCAAATGGTGGCGCGATTCACATCTTGTCAGAAGACAATACCGTGTTCGCGCCAGGAGCGAACCTTGAAGCCAAGGGTGGCGCCAGTGGGAATGGCGGGTTTGTTGAAGTGAGCGGTGCAAGTAATGTGTGGGTTAACGGTTCTGTGGACACGAGTGCGCCAAGTGGCCAAACCGGATCATTCTTAATCGATCCAACAACCTTAACGATTACGAATGCGGCCGCTGGAGGAACCCAGGATCCGAATGTTCCAAATGTCCTCTTTGCTACAGCAAACAGTGGAGGAAACACCGTATCGGTTGGAATCTTGCAAGCGCAAACAAGTAATATTACATTACAGGCCACAAACTCAATCACGATCAATGATCTCACCGGTGGCTTTGCGAACGGAACCATCACCTTACAACCGAACGTAAGTCTCGAAATGGACACCCAAACGGGGAACATTACCTTTCTTAACCCAAACAACACGATCATCGCCAGTGGGACCGGAACGATTACGATCAATGCAGGCCAAACCGGGGGAAGCGGCGGCCAAGCCATCCTCGGCAACCTTACCACGAGTGTTAATTCCCCTTCGAACATTACGGTCACTTCGGATGGGAACATGAGTTTTGGGGTGATAAACGCCTGTTGCTCTGCCGTCAATTTAACCTCGACGAATGGTTCCATTCTCTCTTCGAGCGCCAGTCCGCAAGTGGTGACTCCAGTCTCCGTTACAATGAGCGCTAAGACCGGAATCGGCAGTGTAGGCAGCCCCTTGGTAGTACAAACCCCTTCCATTTCAGGGACAATCACGGCTCTTGGTGCGCCAGCCTATGTCACGAACACGGGGGGACTCCTTTCGATGTCTTGGAGCAGCAACAACGGCGACATTCACTTTAACTCTACCCTTGGCGATTCTCTCACATTTTTGGGTGGAGTCTCGGACACCTTGACCATGAATCTTCCAAACACAAATGCAACTTTTAATAATACCGGTGGAGGACTCTTAAATGCCGGTTCAGCTGGAGTGAATGTTGCAAAGGCTCTCGGCTTGTCCTCTTCCACTTCGGTGATTGGCACCTTGCTCCAGCCCCTCCTGACCCAAACCCCTTCGTTAACCATGACCACCAGTGGCGCCGGGGCGATGTATGCCACGAACACCGGAGCCTTAGCTTCGCTTAGCGTCACCACGAGTGGTGCCGACGCTCACGTCACCACAACAGCCGGACAAAGCCTGGATTTCGTCACCGCCGCAAACACTTTAAGCGTGAATGCCCCGACGACCGCGGTATCCTTAACCAATAACGGAGGGGCTATCCTTAATCTTGGAGTCACCAACAATATTTCTGCGCAATCGCTCACCCTTTCTGCCCCCCTCAACGGGATCGGCACCTTGGCTCAGCCACTTCTGACTCAGACAAGCTCGCTCAATCTTGGTTCTACGGGATCCCCGATTTACCTGACCAACAGCGGCCCATCGCTTACGTCCCTCAGCGTGAGCACGGCGAATCAGACGATCCAAGTGAACGGATCTGGTGGAGAGTTCTTTAGCTTTTCGGGTGGAGCCCCTGACACACTGAGCATGAATCTTCCAAATGCCCAGGTGAATTTTAGCACCTTTTTTGCCAACATCAACAATCTGGGTGCAGGGAATAATATCATAGCCAGGGGGCTCAATTTTAGCGTTCTCTTTGGCACCGTGGGTCAGCTCGCACAACCCCTTCTAACCCAAACCAGCTCCATTGTGATTATTGACCTCAACTTCGCTGCATCACCCGTCTACGTGACCAACACCGGAAATCTCATTGACATCCCTGCAGGGGTCTTTCCCGTTAATGAGATTGAAACTTTTGCAGATAATTCTCCCATTGTCTTCACCAACAATGGAACGGTCCAAGATTTGCGCTTGATAACCCTTGGCATGAGCTCCCCTATCACAGCCAATACCGGGAGCGTGACGGGCCAACTCCAAGCGCTTAACACGGCCTCATTATCCACGATCTCCGTGGCAAGCACCGGATCCATTAATTCGCTCGCTATCGCTGCATCTGACCAGAATGCGACCGCCACCGATGGGCTTGGGGGTTCACTCAATTTCGTCGGCCCTGGAATCGATACGTTGGTTGTTAATTTTCCAAACACGGATGTCGTCTTCTCCAACTCTGCTTCAATTTTGAACCTGGGAGCCACGGTGAGTGTGGCAAAATCACTGAGTCTTGCCGGTACCAACGTAGGAACATTGGCTTCACATTTCTTAACTCAGACAAGCAACTTAACCATGACTGGAGAAAATTTATCTGACTTTGTGACGAACACCGGAAGCTTATCTTCCTTGTCCGTGACAAGCTTCTCGACAGGAAATATTCAAATTAACACAACCACTGGCGATTCATTCACCTTTAACGGCGGAGCACAGACACTCGTCATGTCTATGCCGAACACGGCCGTGACCTTCACGAATTCGAAAGCCAATGGAAACATCTTGAACTCCGGAGCCACAAACAACATTACGGCAGCATCCTTATCGTTGGAATCTAGCAATGGTGGGGCGATCGGAACGTTGGCTCAACCCCTTCTGATGACCGCGTCCTCCCTTACGCTGAGCGCCAAGGCGTTCCCGTTGGTAAGCCAACCCATCTACGCAACCAACAGTGGTCCCCTCTCCTCCTTGAATGTCAGCACGGAGGATGGAAGCGCGAATGTTGTCTTTGGAGTTGGAGGAAGTCAATCCTTGATTTTCACTGCCACAAGTATCTTGAACGCGAGTGCGGTCGGCACCAATGTGACTTTTAATAACAATGCAGGGCCCGTGGCCTTAGGTTTGGTGAATGTTGGGCCAGCCAATTCTCTGACCATCAATTCCTTTTGCTTTATCTCAAACAGTGGTGTTCCGACCAATCTTGTTGCCAACACGGCTAATTTGACAGCATTCTATTCGATCGGCACTCAAAGTACCCCCCTTGCCATCAATGTGAGCACCCTGAACGCTACGGTACGTGCTCAACAGTTTGGTGGAGTCTATGCGAGCAATAGCGGTCCCCTGACCTTGGGGACCGTGACAGCCGTCGGGGCTGGAAACAATGTGGTCATTTCAAATGCATCAGGAGACATGCATGTGGGGACCGTGACTTCAGGCGGCGGGATTTCGCTCACCTCTGCTGGTTCAATCCTCGATGCCCCGAGCTATAACCTTACCGCGGCCAACAATTCTTCCCTCATTGCGGGTGGCGTGGTGGGAAACAGTGCCGGCCATCTGAACGTGAACATTACCGGAGGAACCTTGAGCGTATCAGCAGGCGGATCACAGGGTGGGATTTCCGCTGACATCGATGGAATTGTTTCTCCCTCGAACACTTTAGTACACGTCGGCTCTTCACCGGGTGCTGGGTACTTTAACGGGATCTGTTTGTGGAATTGTCCGTCCTCCCCAAGCACCCCCTCATTACCTAATCCTGTGATTCCATCGTTGTCCGTAGCTTCGGTGTTTCCCGACACGTCCAGCTTGACGTATGAGCCAAGCCTCTTGGATGAGGAAGACACTTCATCCGATCTTGGATTGCCGTTACCCGACATCTTGTGGATCTTTCGCTTGCCTTTCCTTTCGACGACCTATGATGAAGTGAAGACGTATTACAACCAGTACAAAACCGTTCGGTATGCGAAAGAAGAGAATCCAGCTCGAGCCAAGAAAGCCAAAGACAAAAGAGAAGGGGACAAGGATTAGCTCCCTTTTACCCGCTTCGGGGCCCCGTTAAGTCTTCTTCTGGCTTCATCGTTCCGTCTGACCTCACTTGATACGCCACTCCACCCCAGCTTATCTTGTTGCCGAGAAATGCTACAATCCAAAAAACCCAGCGCATCACTTCATGCAATGGCAACAAAAGCAAAGGCCACCACGCACCTTTCTTCTCGGTTAACAGCCGATGGGACAAAATCACCGCGGCAAGGCGCGAAGCTCCCCAAACTAAAACGACTCCTTCCACAAGAGGGGTGAACCCCGAAACAAGAATGAGGCCCAAGATCCACGGAACACCGTGTGTTAAGAGGCTCAATGCATAGCCGAACGGGCGACAGATGCGATGGGTTCGGGCCGCGCGGATTTCGCGAACCCAGTATCCTTTAAAATCGAGTTTCCCCGGATGATGTTCCACGATTGAATCAGACAACACCACCCGATACCCTGCTTGAGAGACAAGAAGCCCCAAATCGTGATCATCCGCTAAACAATCTCGCACTTTCTTAAAGCCCCCAATCGTCTCCAACACTTCACGTCGAAAAACCAGGGTGGCGCCAAACGCGAAATGAAGTCCCCCCTCCAATTGTTCAGCGATAAGAACTGAGGGAACAAAATCAGCGTGCACGGACAGAAGCTCTAAAGCACTGCCGATCGTGTTTGGCTCCCCGAGGCGATACAATGAAGTCACAAGCCCCACATTCGGATCCAGGAAGGGATTGATGACTTTCCGAAGATGGTTTTGCGGCATCACAATGTCTTGATCAATGGCAGCCACTAAAGTGGTTGTGCACCCTTCGCTCATCACAGAAAGTTTTGCAATCTTCCGGTTAGAACCAACCGATTTCTCCCCGATGAAAACTTTCGTCGGGGTTTCTGGAAAATCTCGTTCCAGCCGATTCACCACCGAAAGAATCGGATCGTTCGCCTCATCGACCCCGTAGTAAACCTGGGAGGGAAGGCTCGTCTGCTGATACAGTGAGGCCAGAATTGAATAGCTTTCTTCATTTCCCCCACGTAAGGGACGAAGAACTGAAATCGAGATCGCTTTATTCCATTCATGCTCACTTCGATGTTTCTGTTTGAAACGAAGGACGAGAAGGGCTGAAAAAAGAGAGTACCCAATGGTGCCACACAAGGCCAACAAAAAGAAAGCACTGAGGCTACTCATCAAACTAAGCACCGCTTCCTTGTTTCAAAAGAAGCGATAGCACGAGTGAACACAGCTGCCTTGCGATCTTTCCGGATCGAAGTCCCAAGCCGAGCACCCGAGGAATCCGCAATGGCTTTTTTAACATTAACCCGATGGCTTTCCCAACCAACACTTCCCCATCTTGGATTGCGGGAGAGAAGTCTAACGGAAGCGTTTCGTGTACCGCATCGGAAATCGCACGAATGGACCAAAAAGGAATCTTTCCCTCATGCATCACTTCGGCGATAACAAAAGTTTCCATATCGACAGCGTCGCCAAAGGAAGAAAGCTTTTCTTTGTCTTCTCTGGTTTGAACAATGGATTCAACAGTCAAGAGAACTCCGGTGGAAATTTTTTGTGCAGGCAAGTGCATGCGCGATGAAAGCGGGAAATTCTTCCCAGCCAGGTTTCGAACCTCAGTTGGAATGAAGAGATCCCCAGCTGCAAGGCGATTGGAAATTCCCCCGGCAAATCCTAGGCTCACCACCCGATCTGGTTTCTGACGAGCCACCCACAAAGCCGCCGTACGAGCGGACTCCATTCCAACACCAGTCACGACCAATCGGATCGGATAACCGTTGACTTCCCCATCGTAGGTCCGTGGATTTCGGGGAGACGCAAGTCGAAGCTGTGAAAGAAGGGGCTTCACCTCGAGTTCCATTGCTGCCATGAGAATCGTGGAAGGAAAGCTTGTTTTGTTGTTACTGACGCACATACCCGTTTTCACGGTACCATCCAACCGCTTTGGCTAAAGCGGTTTCAACAGCAGTTTGGGGAATCCCCAGTTCTCGTCTCGCCTTCTCCGCGCTGAAAAACATCTTTTTCCGCGAAAGCTTAACCCCTTCAACCGGAATCCCAGGTTCACGCCGAAGCACATTCCGGGAAAAAATGTCATTGATGTGGGCCATGAAAAGAACAACCGAATGCGGAAGACAAACTTTGGGAGAAGGAATGTTCGTGATTTTTGAAAGAATTTCCAAGATCTCTTTAAACGACAGATTTTGATTTCCGAGAATGTAGCGTTCCCCAATTTTTCCTTTTTCAGCAGCCAAGAAATGCCCTTCAGCCACGTCTTCAGCATCGACAATGTTTAAGCCGGTGTCGGTGTAGGCAAAGAGCTTTCGATTGAGAAAGTCAACAATGAATCGTCCTGTTGGGGTTGGCTTCCCATCATGAGTCCCAACCGGGGCGCTTGGATTGACAATCACAACCGGAATGCCTCTTTCTACACCCTTCTTCACTTCAAGTTCAGCGTAATACTTGCTTCTTTTGTACGGTCCAACCAAATCTTTTTGTTGAAGTGGAGTCTTCTCGTCTGCCGGATTTCCATTGATGGGAAGCCCGATGGTTGCGGTTGAACTGGTGTAAACCATTCGCTCAATTCCGGCTTTTTCGGCTACCTCAAGAACACGCCGAGTCCCATCGATGTTGGTTTTCAGAACCTGTTCGCCTTCCAAGCTCGTAAAGCGATAATCGGCAGCCAGATGAAAAATCCAGGAGCACCCGGTTACCGCCTTCGTGAGATCCGCCTGGCTCTGAATGTCTCCCGTGCAAAACTCGATCGGTAATCCTTCGAGGTTCTTTAACGAACTCTTCGGGCGAACAAAAGCCCGCACGCGAAACCCGCGTTTTAATGCAGCGCGCACCACGTGACTTCCAAGAAAACCGGAAGCCCCGGTCACGAGGACTGTTCGACTTGACATGTGACTCCTACCCCCTAATGGTGTGCTAAGCTTCTCACTTCACCGCGCTTTCCTAACGAATCTAAGACTTCGCTAATTCCTCCCGCGATGCAAGTGAGTGTTGGGGTATCTTGCTTGGTGTAGCGGCTGGCGGCTGCTTCTCGGAGCTCCATCACCAAATCGAGAAAATCCTCTGGCTTGTGTGTTTCAAAAGCCACCACGAATTCTTGATCATCCAAGCCATAAGAATAGGTGGTGTTTAACCGGACACTTGGATAACGGTTCCCAATCGTGATGTGTTCATCCATCATCTCTTGCCGCTTGGCTTTTGGAAGAGCGTACCATTCCCTTGTTTTCACAAAGGGATACACGAAGAGGTAAGGCTTCTTCCCCGGAATGATGCGTGTCCGATCTTCATCATGCTCTGGATGAATCGGGTCGAGGTAAATCGAACGGCGGGTCATGGCTAAGTAATAATAAGGGGCTTCAAGGTAAGGACCCATGCGTGATCCATACAATTCGGATTGCATGTTTCGAAACTCTTCGAGAGAATACCCAATTCGCCACAGCATGAAATCACAATCCCCGCGAACACCGACTAACGTGTACGGAAGAATGGTGAACTTCTTTGAATAATCTTGCACAATTTGAACAAACTCTTCTTTCCCTTTCTTTTGCTCTTCTTCTCCGAGCTTTCGCCACTCTTTAGAAACTTTAAAAAAAGCAAAATTCACAAATTGTCTCTTGGGCTCTTCCACGATTGCTTTCCTCCTTGGGAATCAGTGCTTTGTTGAAGGCTTGACTGATTTTGCTGTTGAAGCCAAGATTCCAAAGCCACCCCACGTATTCCTTTGATCTCCCCGGAAGTGTCCCCTAAAGGAAAGGGGTGAAAAGTGGGCGAAATGGGAGTCGCTTCACAAAACAAAGGAGGGTTATCGAATGAAACGCATTTCACTTGGCTTACTCACCCTGTTCTTATTGACCACTTGGACGGTCTTTGCTCATCATCACGAGATGCAGATGTGGAAATCGCTCCCATCCCAACTTGGATTATCTTCTTCCCAATACGCAAGCTACAACCTGTACTTCAATCAAATGCATGACGAATTGAAAAAAGATCACGAAAAGGCGATGAATGATGTCCGGCAAGTTCTCTCTACCGATCAGTTTCACGGTCTAATGGCCGAGATGAAAACCATGATGAAACACCATAAAATGGGGCATGATGAGATGAAGATGAAAACCGATGATGAGGTAAAGGCCATGGTTTCCGAAGTGGCAAAAGGTCTCCTCCTTACGGCAAACCAAGAAATGAAGCTTCAGTGGATTGCCTTGACCATGAACCACAAGAAAATCCAGCTCATGAACACTTTCTTTAGCCGACTCAATCGCATTCTTTCGACATCACAGCAAGCGAAACTCGCTCAGTTTAAAGCCCGCTGCGAGTAAAAGCGCGTTCACTGCGGAGTAAGTCATTTTAAACATCGATAACATTCAAAAGGCGCTCAAACGCCTGAAGATTCCTGCTTGGCTTTTCTACGATTTTCGCGGGCAGGACTCTCTGGCTTTTCACGTGCTTCAGCTCACCCCGAAACAAAATCGGACTCGGCGCTGGTTTTATTTCATCCCCTCCCAAGGTTCACCCGTGAAGCTTGCCCACCGAATTGAGCCCGACGCTTTGGAAGAGCTTCCAGGCGAAACCATTCTTTATTCTGGACGCCTTGAACTTGAAGAAATGCTCCGCAAAGTGGTTCGGTCCGTGGAGCAAGTCGCCATGCAATATTCCCCAAAGAATGCCGTCCCATACATTTCAAAAGTGGATGCAGGAACCGTGGAGCTCATCAAAAGCTTTGGTGTCCAGGTGGTGAGCTCAGGAGACCTGATTCAAGAAGTTGAAGCCAAATTAAATGACAAGCAACTCAAATCGCATCGTGAGGCGGCGGCCTTTCTCTTTGAGTGTGTCAATGAAGCGTTCTCATTCATACGAACCTCCCTTAAAAAGAAACAATCGGTAAGCGAGCTTGTGGTCCAAGAGTTTCTCGTGAACCGTTTCAAGCGAAATCGGTACATCAGCAACTATCCCCCCATCGTGGCTGTGGATGCTCATACCGGGAATCCACACTACGCTCCCGCGAAGAAAACCAATTTCACCATCAAACCGGGGAGCTTGGTTCTCCTCGATCTTTGGTGCAAGAAGAACGAAAAGGAATCGACCTATGCTGACATCACTTGGGTAGGGTATGTGGGGGAAGAAATCCCTCCGAAGATTCAAGAGGTCTTCGACATTGTGCGCGAAGCACGAGATAAGGCCATCGACTTTGTGCGTGGGCGTGTCTTAGCTGGACATCCTTTGTTTGGCTATGTGATCGATGACAAGGCGCGCCACGTGATTACCACGCGAGGTTATGGGGAACACTTCACCCACCGAACCGGGCATTCCATTGGGGATGAGGTCCACTGGATTGGTGCCAACATCGACAATTTCGAAACCGAGGAGCACCGGCGCATCATTCCGAAAACCTGTTTCTCGATCGAACCCGGGATCTATCTCAAAGACTTCGGCATCCGAAGCGAGGTCGACGTGTACGTCGATGAACGTCACGTCGAGGTCAATCCCCCCGAACTCCAAGACGCGATCATCCTAATCTAATGCGTACCTTCGATGTAGGTTAGAAGGGGAGAAGCTTTAAGCCCTTTACGCACGATTGGCCTCATTCTTGGAATGAGCAAGGCAAACCAAATCGCTCCAAGCAAACAAGCGAACCCTCCAATGGCGGTGGCCATCGGTGCACCGAAATGCTCTGCGAGAACGCCGGCGAGCAAACTACCGAATGTCCCCACCCCGACAACCATCATCGCGTAAAGACTCATCAAACGCCCACGGAGTTGACTGGGAGCAAGTGATTGAATGAGCGTGTTTGTGGAAGTGGTTTGAGCCATGAGTCCAAAACCAACAACCACCAACAAGAAAAAGGAAAGTGGATAGCTTCGAGACAACGAAAAAAGAATCACGCAACTGCTAAACAAGATACAGGAAACCGCGATGATCTTCCCCAATCCGCTCATGTTCTTACGCGCCCCGATAAAAAACGCACCAAGAAAAGCTCCGAAGCCAACCCCGCCAAGCAAGATGCCAAACCCACCGGCTCCTCGATGCAAAACCTTCTCCGCGAAAACTGGCATCAACACTGAATACGAAACCCCCATCAAATTCACGAGACCGAGCAATCCAAGGAACGCTCGCATGGGTAAGGATCGATACGCATAGGTCACCCCTTCCCAAAGAGAAGTAAAGGGAGATGCTCCTTGGCTTTCTTTCCGCTTTTGCTTCACGGGAATAAGGAGCAAAGCCCACAGCACCGCAAGGAAACTAAACGCATTAATCAAGAAGCAAACCCCTTCATTGCTGAACGCAAGAATGGCGGCCGCCAATGGGGGACCAATCACGCGGGCTGCTGTGAAAGCGGTTGCATTCATCACAATCGTGCTAGGAAAGGCTTCGGGCTCAACCATTTCAACTGTCAGCGCATGCCTTGCCGGAATATCAAAAGCATTTACAAGACCTAGGAAGGCAGCCAAGAAAATCACTTCCGAAACAGTGATCCGATTGGTCAAAGTCAGAGAGGCCAAAACGAAAGCTTGAATCATTTGAAGGGTCTGAGTGATTAAAATGAGTGTGCGACGAGAATAACGATCCGCAACAACTCCACCCACTAAACTCAGGGCAAAAACCGGAAACTGCCCTGCAAACATAACCAAACCAAGAAGAAATGAGGAATGGGTTAAACGAAAAACCAACCAGCTTTGAGCGGTGTTTTCCATCCACGATCCAATGGCTGAGGTAAAAAGGCCAAAGAAGTAAAGGCGAAAATTGCGATAGCGGAGGGCCCTGTAAGCATGAGGAAGGGCAATCCGCGGGAACATTACTTTTGACATCTTCAACAGGAAAAGAATGAATCCCTCGCCAATTTCTACACCCTCATGAAGACGAAAGAATATATTGAGGGCGCCAGAGCTGGCTTAGATGCTCCCCTACCCCGAATCGAAACTTGGCCGAATCAATACCAGGGATACGAGATCACGATTGTGGTTCCAGAATATACTTCGGTTTGCCCGAAAACCGGTCTTCCGGACTTTGGAACAGTCACCATTGTCTACACACCGGATAAGGAATGTCTCGAGCTGAAAAGCCTGAAGCACTACCTCTTGGAATATCGAAACCTCGGCATCTTTTATGAAAACGCGATTAACCGCATCCTCGAAGACATTGTAAAATCATGCCAACCTGTATCTTGCGTGGTAACCGGTGAGTTTAACACACGCGGCGGCATGCACTCTAAGATCGAAGCCCGCTACCCGAAACCTAGCCCCACCCACTAGCGGAAAATTCACAAATTGTTAAACAAAAGAAGTCGTCATGCTCTTGTTTGCTGGACTTTAGCCTGATAAACTAAGGGCCAAGGAGGTCATCCATGAATACTGTACCTGTCGTTACTAACAGAGAAGTGATTAAAGAGTACGCGCAACCATCCTATAGGGGGCCATTTTCAAGGTATTCTCACCTGGAGGCTCCCACGCTGGGATCCAGGCACAACGATGATCTTATCGAAAAGAAAATAGGACGAATCCCTGAAGGACCTGTTTCTCAAAAAATTGCCTATGCTGAAGCAAAGCAAAAGCAATACGAGGCCCTTGCAAGAGCCGCTAAAGTAGCCGACCGAACGCTTAAAACTGTCGGCACTCTCGCCATTCCTAGCGGCTTAGCGGCCGGATGGTGCTTTGACTCCATTCCGCTTATCTGTGGTGGAGTAATTGGCGGAGCAGCAGCTCTCTGTTTCAGCTGCTTCGCCGAAGACCTGAAAGAGCATTTCGGCAATCAGGCCAGCAACTATGCTGTGATCAAGGGTCTTTTCAAAGATTATTCCGAGTGGAAATTGAAGCACTAACACCTACATTTCCAGTAGGAACTCTCTTTTTTCCGTCGAATCCATACTTATAAAATAACTATATAATATTTATATAATTCGGAATGACAGGGTGGAGGACAAGATGCAAAAATCAAAAGTGCATGCCTTTTCAGCGCCTGACGAGGCAATCGAGATGCTGAACGCTGTGGCGACCTATCATCGCCTCAGCAAAAGTGCAACAATCACCGCCCTTGTTAAGAAGGAATTCTGGCGCATCTTCCCCGGAGGAACCGACAGCATCAAGCCGCTCAAAGGGGCACGAACCGAACCGGTTAAGGCGCGCAAAGGAGGGAATCGCAAATGATGATCGATTTGCTCACGCAAGCAGTCCCCACTCAAAACGAACGCAGCCAAACCGAGCTTACTAGGCGTATCCGACAACTGGCTAAGGAAAAAAACGCGTTTATCTTGGCACATAACTATCAAGCCGCCGAGGTTCAAGATGTTGCCGATGTGGTGGGAGATTCCTTGGGGCTTTCCCTTGAAGCGAAAAAAACCAACGCGGATCTCATCATTTTTTGTGGTGTCCATTTCATGGCTGAAACCGCCAAAATTTTAAATCCGGATCGGAAAGTGCTTCTCCCAAACGCGGCGGCCGGATGCGCGCTAGCCAACTCCATTACCCCTGAAAGCCTTGCCGATTGGATGGACCGGTATCCCGAGCACAAGGTGGTCACCTACATCAACTCTTCGGCTGAAGTCAAAGCAATGTCTGACATTTGTTGCACTTCAGCCAATGCCGTCAGTGTGGTGAGAAGCCTTTCCTCGGACAAGATCTTGTTTACTCCTGATCGCCATCTTGGCGCTTGGGTGCAGAAACAAGTTCCTGAAATAGAGATGGCCATTTATGATGGTGCCTGTCCCACGCATGATGTTCTCCGGGGTGCAGATGTTAAGAAGGTCAAAGAAGGGCTTCCCGATGCGATTATTATTGCTCATCCGGAATGCCGCGATGATGTCCTTGCCATCGCGGACGAAGTTTGTTCAACAACGGCCATGCTGTCACGAGTCGAGAAATATCCAGACGCCAAAACGTTTATCATCGCCACTGAATCAGGGATGCTCCATCAATTAAGAAAAAAGTTTTCCGATAAAGAATTTATCATCGCCGATGGATGCATTGGTTGCCGACTCCATTGCCCTTACATGAAGGTCACCAATTTGTTCGATGTTTATCAATCGCTTGCAAAAGAAATTTACGAGATCAAGCTTTCAGAACGAACGATGGATGATGCCCGCAAGGCTCTTGAGCGAATGTTAGCTGTTCCGAGAGATAACTAGAGGCTATCTTGTTCCGTTGCAACGCTGGGCAATTTCTATGAGTCGCGAGCAGGAGTCCCTGAGGAAGCGGTATTGCGGCTCAGGCGCCACGGATGGCAAAAGTGAGCCCCGCACCTCGGAACCGGACACGATGTCCGGTGAGAATGAGCGACGATGGGACCCCCGCTCGCTCCTCATAGAGTCAGGATCCAGTTTTGCAACAGAGCAAGGCAGCAAAGATCCATGAAAACGCTCGAGTGTGACATCCTTGTTCTCGGGAGCGGCATCTCTGGAGGAACAGCCGCGCTCAGTGCCGCTGATTCTGGCTCTCGAGTTATCCTCGCCACTCGTTCGCCCGATCCGCACCAAACGAATACCGCTTATGCGCAAGGGGGGATCATCTACCAGGGGGAAGGAGATTCCGAGCAACGGTTTGTTTCCGATTTTCAACAAGCGGGGAATCAATTCTGCAATCCTCTTGCACTCAAACAACTTTGGGAAGAAGGCCCAAAGCTCGTTAAAGAAATCTTGATCGATAAACTTAAAGTCCCCTTCTCTCGCAACAAGGATGGAAATCTCCATCTCACCAAAGAAGCGGCCCATTCGGTTTCTCGAATCCTTCATGTGGCAGACTATACAGGAAAAGCCATTGAAAATGCTCTCATCGATGCGATCAAGTGTCACCCCAAGATCGAAGTGCTCACCGGTGCAACCGCGATCGATTTGCTCACTCTGGCCCATCATTCCCTGAATCGCCAAGACATCTATAAATCGCCAACCTGTGTTGGTGCTTATCTTTTTCTTCAAGCCACTTCGGAAGTCGTGGCGGTCATCGCCCGCGAAACAATCCTCGCCACCGGAGGCCTTGGTGAACTTTATCTTCACACCACCAACCCCACGGGGAGTCGTGGCGATGGGTTTGCCATGGCGTATCGGGCTGGAGCACGTCTCATGAACTTGGAATACGTTCAGTTTCATCCAACCTCCCTTTACCTGGAACGGGGGGAACGCTTTCTCATCTCTGAAGCGGTTCGTGGTGAGGGAGGAAAGCTTGTCAATGGCCGTGGAGAGCCTTTCATGAAACGTTATCATCCTCTTGGGGATCTGGCTCCACGCGACGTGGTGGCTAAGAGCATTCAAACCGAAATGTTGAAAACAAAAAGTGCGTGTGTTTATCTTGATATCTCGGAACGCGATCCGGAATGGATTAAAAAACGATTCCCGGTCATTTACAATCATTGTCTAGAGATCGGGATCGACATGACGAAACGGCCCATTCCGGTGGTCCCAGCAGCGCATTACGCCTGCGGGGGAGTAGCGGTGGATCTCGACGGGAGAACCAGCATCAATCGCCTTTGGGCCGTTGGAGAAGTTTCGTGCACGGGTGCGCATGGAAGCAATCGCCTTGCATCAAGTTCTCTTCTTGAAGGACTTGTTTGGGGAAAGAGAGCTGGAGAATCCGCCAGCCGTCATGCTCGTGAAGTCCCCATCCAGCTGCCAGAAATTCGTGCGTGGAAAAAGGAGACTGAGCGGGCCGATCTCGATCTCATTCACCAAGATTGGCTAACGATTCGTGAAACGATGTGGAATTATGTCGGGCTCATTCGCACGGCAAAACGTCTTGAGCGTGCTCAAAACATCTTTAGCGAACTGCAAAAAGAGATCGAGCAATTTTATGGGGAATCTGAATTGTCCGATGAGCTTATCGGACTCCGACATGGGATTCAAACTGCACTACTCGTCCTTCATGCGGCTCGCCTTAATCGAGACGAAGTGTATCAAGCCCTCTTAGCCGATTAATTAATACCACCATCATAAGTATCTTGCCATTCCTAGCGTCCTGTCCCTAACGGATCTATACATACGTTTTGACCTTTCGCGAATGGATTTCCGTCCGTGGAGGACCCATTTCTGACGGCGGGAACCGGTATATATCGCGTATGCGACCGGTCGACGTTAGAAATGGGAGCACCACGGACGGAAGGGTACCATGAGCGAAAGTTATGAACGATTGTATAGAAACTTGCGTGACAGGACGCTGGCGAAGAGCTCCGCGAGGATAAGAAAGGGAGAGTTTTGAATTGAGCTCTCATCGATGAACCGATCGCGTTTGCTCTGGCTCATGTTTTGCCTTACACTGCTTCTTGTTTTGCCAGACTCGCACTGGATGGAGAGTTTCGAGTGGCGAAACTACGATTTCTGCATGCGCCATGCTCCCAAGGTTGCCCCCTTCCCCGGCTTAGTCTTGGTCGAAATCGATTCCAAGTCGATCACGCAAGAGAGGCCCTGGCCCTTTGCTCCGGCCCTTTACTCTGATTTTTTGAAACAGGTGGAAAAGGGGAAGCCGAAAGCAGTGGTGTTTGATATCGATCTTGAAGCCTCTCCCCAAATTTCCGAAAAAGAATATCGTCAACTCGTGCAAGAGATCAAGTCCTATGGAAACATCCTCTTTTCGCTATCAATGCAAACCAATGGTGGAATCAAGCCTCCTCGGCCTGATCTCGAAAAGAATGTGCTGGCCTTTGGTTTTTCTTCGATCTACCAAGATCCCGATTTAAAAGTCAGACGAGTGCCACTTCTTTTCCCTTACGAAGGGGCCGAAGTTCCCTCACTTCCACTGGTCGCGGCCGGCGCTTACTTTGGCTATCTCAAGAAAGCAAGACCTGTTTTTCGATCCGATGGGACCTTTGATTGGTTTCTCCCGGAGACGTCATCGTTTGCTTCCAAAACGTTTACACCCTTAATCCCCTTAAACGACCGCCCTGAAACACTGGGATGGCTTGGACTTACGATCCCGAAAGCTTCCAATCAGCCCGATCTCTTGATCAACTACGAATCGAACCTCCGATCGAATGTTATCCCTTTTTGGAAGGTCATTCAAAAGGAAGTCTCTCCGGATCTCTTTAGAAGTAAGCTTGTGTTTCTGCATCTTTCTTCAGACATTTCCGATTCGTATTACACGCCACTCCAAACGCGGTTGACCCCCGAAGAAAAAATACCCGGAGGAGAAATCTTAGCTTATGCAACAGAAACCATCCTGAGTCACAGGTTTATTACCCGTGCCCCAAAGTTTCTTGAGATGACGATGACCGTCATCGGCCTTCTTGTTTTTCTTCTCATCCTTTTACGATTTGGAATTTTCAACGGACTTTACTTCTTTCTCTTGGTTCTTGGTTGTGTGACCCTTGGCTTTTATTGGTTTTGGCACGCTCATCTTTGGATTGGCACCACCAAGCTCCTCTTCGGTTCCGTTGCCCTTTATGCCGGAGCTATCCTCATCGAAAGCATCCGCTTCATTAAAGCCGTAGCCCATCTTCTCCCAGAAAAAATGGCGAAAGGGATCGAGACAGGTAAAAAAATTACTGTTGGCGGAAAAGAAGTTTCTGGAACCGCGATGTTTGTTGACATGGCAGGCTACACTTCCCTTGCCGAAAAAAGCTCGTTACAAAAAACTTTCGAAACCCTTCAGCGTTTCCACGAAATGGTTGAGCAGTGTGTGAAGCCCTATGGCGGAGTTGTTTGCGACTGGCAAGGGGATGGCGTTTTGGTTTTCTTTTCTGCGGATTCCTCCACCCCATCCCCTACCTCCAACCCCGAGCAAAATGCCCTCCTTTCAGCACTCAAACTGAAAACACACGCCAAAGAAGAGGCGTGCTCTCTTGGTATTGGCATTGCATCGGGTCAAGTGTTGTGGGGATTTCTCGGCACCTCGGGCAAAGCACAACCCAGTTGCATCGGTGATCCAGTCAATTTGGCTTCCCGCCTTCAAGGGGTTGGAAAAGAGAGCGGTTCAATTATTGCTGTCGATTCGGGAACGCATGAACCTGCTCAAGGGTTGTTTCAGTGGGAGGAACTCGGGCTGAAGCCTGTAAAGGGAAAGAAAGATCCAATTCTTGTTTTTACTCCATTGCAATTCATCAAAGAAAAGTAGGGAGGTCAGTATGGTAACTAACGGTTATCGGAGTCTGGGACTTTTCCTCGTGTTCTTCTTATTTTTTCCTTTCATGGTCAACTCTGCTGATTCCACTGAAAAGAATGAGGGGATGTATGTTTTGTATGCCGATGGTCCTTGCCAACTTCATGATGCCAATCAAAAATTGATCTTCGAAGGGGATGGAAACAAGCTTGAAGGGGAAGAAATTCCGATCGGGGGAAAGCTTGAAACCGGCAATAAGGCCAAGGCCATTCTTCTCCAGTACCCTGACATGACACGAATCACGGTGGCACCCAACAGCGATTTTCAATTCAAAAATAACCATTCGATTTGGACAACCCTTGGAAAAGTCTGGGTGAAGATCTCGAAACCATTTTTTGAACGATCGCGATTTGAGGTGGAATCCCCAAACGCTGTGGCGGTCGCCCATGGAACTGCCTTCGAAGTGGCCCAGGGGGAAAATGGATCCGATGTTCATGTGTTTGAGGGAAATGTTGAGTTAAACAATGGCTCAAAATCGATTTTCTTAAAGCCTGGACAATATGTGGCTGGAGCTAGACATGGGCAACACCTTGTTCCTAAAGCCTTCAGTGCGGTCAAAGGAAACAATCCATGGTGGAATTGGAATCTCAGAAGAGAAACCAAATTTGAAAACTTTCTCCAAAACCACGGAAAAGAATTTCGCCAAGTTTTGCAGTCTCGAACGCTTGGGAAACAAGAAAGGCTCAATCAAGTGCGTGGATTCATGAAACAACATGGGTTAACACGTCAGCATTTGACCCAATCGTTTCATCCGGTAGAACACCAACACCCCCTTCCCTCTTGGCAACCAAGAAATCCGGGAAACGTCCGGTCTAGGCCGCGGAAAAACCGTCAATTCTTCCGTAAATGAAATGACCTACGAAACTGAAGAATCGTTTGCTTTCAAACTCGATAAGCAAGATCCGCTAGCTTCTTATCGTTTGAAGTTCATCCTCCCCAAATCAAAAGATGGAAATCCACTCCTCTATTTTGCGGGCCACTCTTTGGGGCTACAACCTCAAGCGGTCAAAGAAGCGATCGAGCATCAACTCGCAAGTTGGGGCAACTTCGGGGTTCACGGGTACTTGGAAGGATCAAACCCTTGGTACACCTGGGATGAACGATTGCAAGGCCTTTTGGCTCCTCTTGTTGGCGCCCGCCCCTCCGAAGTGGTCCTCATGAATTCTCTCACCACCAATCTTCATGTCATGCTGGCGAGCTTTTATGCACCCACAAAAGAACGACACAAGATCTTGATTGAAGACGGTGCATTCCCTTCGGATTACTTTGCCGTTGAAAGCCAAATTCGCCATCACGGCTTCGATCCAAAGCACTCCATGATTCTTGCGAAACCACTCCCTGGAGAAGATCTCGTTCGGATACAAACCATTGAGTCAATCTTGAAAGAACAAGGAAAAGAAATTGCTCTGGTCTTTCTTCCCGGGGTAAATTATTACACAGGCCAAGTTTTCCCGATGGAACAGATCACGCGCCTCGGACACCAGCATGAATGCAAGGTTGGCTTTGATTTGGCTCATGCCATTGGAAACATCCCGATGAACCTTCATGACTGGAACGTTGATTTTGCTGTCTGGTGTAACTACAAGTATCTCAATTCCGGCCCTGGAAGTGCGGGGGGAGCATTTGTCCATGAGCGCTATGCGCTTGATCCTGCTTTACCCCGATTGGCTGGCTGGTGGGGATACCATCCCGACACACGTTTACAAAAACCAACCACGTTTGTTCCTCGTGCTGGTGCGCTTGGGTGGCAATTCAGCTGTCCACCCATCTTGTCCACCACCCCGTGCGAAGTTTCTCTTCAGTTGTTTCGGGAAGTTGGGATCGAAGCGCTTCGAAGCAAATCGATCCTTCTCACCGGATATTTGGAATTCTTGCTTCATCAACTCGACTCAAAACTCATTACGATCATCACATCCAAAAACTCAAGTGAACGAGGTTGCCAACTTTCAATCCGGCTTCACAAAGATCCGAAAGAAACGCTTCAAGTGCTTGGCCAGCATGACATCGCCTGCGATCTTCGCGACCCGGACGTTCTACGCGTGGCACCCATCCCGTTCTACAACACGTTCCACGAGGTGTGGCAATTCGCTCAGGTTTTCAAGAAAGTCCTCCTCTCAACAACGACACGTCTCTAAAGAACACTCCGAACAAGTTATCCTTGTTGTGTGACCGAGCGGGAGGGGGTCCTCGCTTTTCCAAAAAGTCCATCCGTGAACTTTTTGAGTTCGGATTGCGATATCGAACATCGTGTTCTATTTAAGGTTTCGCAATACTCACCGCGTCGCACCCCTCCCGGTCGGTCCTTAACAAGGGAAACATCCACGGAGTGTTCTTTAGAGGCTTTTCGATCCCACCATTGAGAGGGGAACTTTCATATCCCGATAGCCGCTGGCTCTCATTGCTCAGAGAGCATTGGACTTTCGCACTGTAGCGTTTGACGAACTGTTAACCTACTGTTCACATTTTTCTCTTGCGCTCCTGCATCTTCATGGAGTATCATAAAGGCTATCATCAAAGATCTTGCTGGAGGAATGAACCAATGGACATCGAGGCATTGAACGAAATACTGAGAATGACAACCGCCCCATTACGGAAGGCTAGACCAAAGATCGACGATACGCCAGAAGCTTCAAAGTTTGAGATCATCGATTGCCATTTGATTGACGTGGGTGTCCACAAAGTGGCAGCAGAGGCTTACAGAGACCAACTGGTCGGCCAACTCGATTCATGTCCAGAGCCTGAGCGGCTTGCCGGAGGGCCCAACTACATTGAAATGGGAGGACTCGTCGGTGATCAAACGGCGGCCCTTCAACTCTTTGCCTTGGGCAAGTTCCTTGGACTTTGGGAGATCGTGACGCCTAAGGACTTGGCACCCCATAGCGATCCAGAATCCCAAGATGAAATGGCTCGGAACGGGTTTGTCATGATTACGTGCTACCCTTCCCAAACGCACAAGATCACCCCTTAAGCTGGTGCCACACACCAGGTTGACGAACTGTTAACATGCTGTTCACACCAATGGCCTAGCCCTTTCGGGGGTTCTCCGGTATAATAGAAACAAGACAGCCCCTCCAAGGAGTGTCATTAACTGTGACAAAGCGAAGAGATCCACTTGATCCGAATCGGATCTTTCCTCTCAGAGAGTATCGAACCGATAATGCGGTGGCTCAGCGGACAAAAGCGCGCTATGCACAAGAATTGGCTGCTGTTCAAGGGGTTAGAGTAGGGGAATATATCGACGGGGGTAAGACTTATTCCGTCCGGACTGATTCAGTGCGGAGATCGATCCTCGTCCAAAGCAAGGGCCCAAAAGGCCCTGCATTTTACAGCTGTACCTTAGAGAAACGTCTCCTTCAAACAAGGGATGTGTCCGACGGGTTTCCTGAAAAAGTCATCCGCTTCGAAAGACCTCTGGAAACCCGCATGTGCCTCATCATGCAAGAAAACATTATTAAATCGCCAGACTATGATCCTTCGACGGAATCTCCCTTCGACACAAACTGGAGCGAAAAAGTTTATCTCATTGGTGTGAAGAAAAATGGTGGAACCGTTGAAGTACTTACCACCTCTGGAACAAACGTTCTTGCCGAAGCACCCGATGAAGCCATGCTGGCACGATTCGTGGAACCTGAACAACTGGCACGAAGGCCTCACAGCGGTTGGTTTGATTCAGCCAAGCCCGAGGTACTTCGTCGATACCGAATGGACCCTCGTGGGATCGAATCTGATACCTTGCTTAACACTTTCCCGATCGATCCCGAAGCCTATCGGGATGGAATTGTCATGAAACACCGGGAATCCCGCTTGCTGGCCTCGTCCTATTTAACCACCGAAGTAGAAGATCTTGCCTGTCTCGAGCTTCCGGCCTTTCGTGACCCTTTTGTTCAAATCCATCGAATCGAGCAAAAATTTGACTTTGGGGATGTCCAAGCTTCCACGGTCACTCGAAAGATTGTTGAAGCAGGCAAAGAAAGAATTCTCGAACACTGGGCGGTTCGGGAAGAGATTCATCGACCCCCTTTGGCGGAACGTTAACACCCTGTTTACATTTTCGGATGGAAGTTTACAATTACATCGGGTATAATCATGAGAGTAAGCAAATCGGGCCAGAAGACGCCAACCAAAAAGGGGAGTTTAACCATGACACCACTGACTCATCTTCCACCAGCACTCAATCCAGCAAATGTTTCTACACTTAGACTTACGGAGGATCCCACTTTCTCCGCCGAGGCCAACCAAGTTATTCAAGAGTACAACGCTGGATTGGACGAGTATGCACAAGCGGTTCAAACTGGCACCATCGAGCATAGGGGCCATGATATGATCGGTGTTCGTCAAGAAGCAGGGGATGGACATTCCGCCCATCAGTTTTCTACCAATGGCACCATCAACATCGAGCGTCGCAGCCGAACCGGTACCGATGTTACATGGAGAAAGAGAGAATTCACCCTCAATCCACAAGACGAAAAACCAGATGACTTGGCAGTCCCAGTCCGGCTGAGAAAAACCGAATATGTTTTAACAATGGGGGATGGAAATCGCGATGTCCGCGAACAAAACACCAAAACACTCGTTTACGAGAGCGGCAAGGTCGACAGAACGCACTCGGAAAATCAAGTCATATTGCCTCCTCAGTTTCCAGCTCAAACCGCAACCATCGAAGGGAAAACGGAATAAGTAACCTAAGACAAAACACGGGTTGTACTAACAGCCTAATCTAAAAAGGAGCCTTTGACAACAATGAAAACCACGATGATCGCAACTTTTGATGCCGAGAAAGTTCAGCCTTTCAGAACAGATGTCCCAACGAATCGCCGCATCCGAGAAGCACTCACTGGAGAAACAGGTCATGGATCGCTTATCCAACATGTAAAAAGACATTTGCAAGGAAGTGACACGTATAGAGCAGGGTCAAGTCTTAATCACGACGTTGTTGTTCTCGTTTCCAAAGACAACGTTAGGCCAAAAGAAAAATTTAAAATGGGTCAATCGGGCAACGTCCGCTATTCCACTTATTGGAAGAACGAAAAAGAAGGATACGGAGAATCGATCCTGGTTCGAGTCAATCCAGACAACAACACAGCCTTTTCCTGGGGACACAAGACGTGGAAGTTTTCACCGAAAGATGGCTGGCAAGTCACGAAACATGAAGTTCGTTCTCTCATGAACGATGGTAGAGCCTTCCTGGAAACCCCGGGAGGAATTAAGTCAGAACTTTTCCCTGATTGGCTCGGCGCTGATGTTCGGATCGGCCCTCCCACCATCCTAAGCTAGATTACTACGCAGCTCCCAAAGCTCCGGGAAAAATTTCTGGTTGAGGGTCGTCTTTAAGTAGCTGACCCCTTCGGTACCACCAGTGCCAGTTTTGGTTCCGATCATTCGCTCCACCATTTGGACATGGATCAAACGCCAGCGGCTGAACATCTCATCGTAGTCTAAAAGCAATTCACAAATTTCGAGCAAATCGGGATATTGATGAGGGTTCTGGTAGATCTTTTTCAAGGCATCCATCGGCTTACTTTTCTTCATATCAATGCCTCGGCGACTTAACAGTTCATAAAATGTTTCTAGGATTGAAGGGGCCTCGAGGCGTTTATTTAAGCGCGTATGCTCTTCCGAATTGGTCTCATACCGCTTCAAGACCGCAGGGTTTTTCAACCCTGAAACAAACTCGATTTCCCGGAACTGCGCTGATTGAAGACCGCTTGCCGGCATCAACTGGTTCCGAAAAGTCAGAAAATCGATCGGACGCATGGTTTCCAATACATCGACTTGGTGAACAAGAATTCGCTCAATCTCCACGCACCGATGCAAAAGATGAATCGCATCGTCTGCATTGTTCTTGCTGAGCGCTTCAGCGACACCATCGATCTCATGAAGCAAGAGTTTAAACCAAAGCTCATACACTTGATGAATGACAATAAAAAGCATTTCATCATGTTTGGGTGGCTCCGAAAGCAAGTGCTGCAGCGAAGTCAATTCAGGGATCTTTAAGTAATCGGCGTAAGTAAGCTCGCTCTTAGGAAGTCCGAAGGCCATCGATGCTTCCTTCCTCAGGGATTTCAATTTCAATTTTTCTTACGGCTTGATCGACCCGATCAAAAGATTGGATCTCGTTTCCGCCGTCCATTCCAAGTCCGCCAAATTTCCGAGCTGTGGGAATCACACGACTTTCCAAGGAACCGACCGCGCTGTTGTACCCTTTGACCGCCTTCTCAAGAGATTCTCCCACCATTTTGAGGTGTCCCATCCAGGTCATCATCCGATCATAAAGCTCCTTGCCAAGTTCAGTCACAAGGGCCGCATTCTTGGCCATTTCGTCTTGCCTCCAACCATAAGCCACCGCACGCAAAAGAGCCACTAAGGTGGTGGGGGTAGCAAGAATAACTCCTTTTTCCATCCCATCTTCCAAGAGTGTTCTGTCTTGCTCTAAAGCCGCACTCAGGAACGATTCTCCCGGAATGAACATCACCACAAATTCAGGAGAAAACTGAAATTGGGTCCAGTACGTTTTGGCAGCAAGTTTCTTCAGATGCTCTCGCATGAGGGCCGCATGTTTCTTAAGCGCATTTTTCTTCCCCTCTTCATCCCGACTTCCTGAGGCGATCAAATAATGTTCAAGTGAAACCTTGGCATCCACCACCAGATCGCGTCCGCCAGGAAGGTGAACCACCATGTCGGGCCGATACCTCCCCTCTTCACCAGAAACCGAAACCTGTTCATCGAAGTCGCAATACGGAACCATCCCTGCAAGTTCGGTTACACGCCTGAGCGTGAGCTCTCCCCAGCTTCCACCAATCTGCGGTGTCCGAAGCGCACTGGCCAAACTTGAAGTTTCTTGTTGAAGTTCTTGCTTTGCCACAACGAGTTGTTTTATTTCGGTTCGCAACTCGGCATAAGCCGTTGTCCGCGTGTTCTCGAGTTGGCCCATGATTGTTTCATACCGCTCGAGGGTTTGCTTCAAGGGAGTGATCGTGCTTTCCAAGGTTTCCTTGGTTTGATAGCCCCACGCTTCTTGGCTCTTCTGCATGAGGTCAAATGAAATGGCCTTAAAGGCTTCGGGCCATCGTCTTTCCATCACGACCATCTGGCTACGAACGTACCAAATCACTGCAAAGACGCTGATGCCTAAAACCAAAGCTCCCAAAACCACCCCGATACTTCCGTTTGACATAATCGATCCTTTTAAAGAAGCATGATTCTATCCCTTCTGATGGGGACACTTCCTAACTCGTTATAGCAAGGACGGAAGTGTCCCCTAAAGGAAACCTTTTCGCGCAAACGCAATAGTCTCTTCATGAACCTGCTTCGCATTGCCCTTGCGCAAATGAACGCCACCGTGGGTGGACTGAAAGACAATGTGCAGAAAATCAGGGAAGCCATTATCAAAGCAAAACAAAGTGAAGCCCATCTCATCGCATTTCCAGAACTTGCGATTTGCGGTTACCCCCCCGAAGATCTCCTCTTAAAGCCTGCCTTTATTCGGGCGTGTCGCAAAGCGCTCGACGAAATCATTCCCCTTTCCGATGGAATCATCGTGATTGTTGGGTTTCCCGAAGAAGATGGGAAACTCTATAACTCCGTCGCAGTTCTTTACAACAAAAAACTTATCGCCACTTACAGAAAGCATTGTTTGCCAAACTATGGGGTCTTTGATGAAGACCGCTATTTTGTTGCTTCAAACAACAATCTTGTTTTTGTCGCGGAAGATTTTCGCTTCGGGGTCAGCATTTGCGAAGACATCTGGCAACTCAAGGGTCCCCCTCTTGCTCAGGCTCTCCAAGGAAATGCGCAACTCCTCGTTAACGTATCGGCTTCTCCTTACCATCAAGGGAAAGGAAAAACGCGCGAAGCGATGTTGGCTTCTCGAGCGGTTGAAGCCAGCGCTGCCATTGCCTTTTGCAATTTAATTGGGGGGCAAGATGAGCTTGTCTTCGATGGTGGAAGTGTTGTTTTCGATTCTCATGGAACCCTTCTTGCCCGAAGTAAACCCTTTGAAGAAGAGCTCCTCTTAGCAGATCTTCCTCTTCCAACCTTGGCCAAGAAAGGAACAACACTCAAGGAAATCGAGATTCCGTTCAAGTCTTTGCCAAAGCCCAAGGCACCCCTTCCAAAATCAATAGCCGATCCGCTCGAGAACCTGGATGAAATTTATCAAGCCCTTGTTCTTGGAACCAAAGATTACATTCGCAAAAATGGGTTTAAGAAAGTGGTCCTTGGCCTTTCAGGGGGAATCGATTCTTCCTTGGTGGCTTGTATTGCGGTCGATGCCCTTTCTGCTTCCAATGTGATCGGCGTTTCGATGCCATCGCAATATTCTTCGGAACATAGCCGTGAGGATGCTGCCATCCTGGCGAAAGCTCTAAACATTAAGCTTCTCACCCTTCCAATCGAATCCGTTTTTCAGGCGTACACAAAACTGTTTGAACCGGTTTTCTCAGAAGCACAGTCCGACATCACTGAAGAAAACCTCCAATCTCGAATTCGAGGGACCCTGATGATGGCGCTTTCAAATAAATTCGGCTGGCTTGTCTTGACCACTGGAAACAAGAGTGAAATGAGCGTGGGTTATGCCACGCTGTATGGGGATATGGCTGGCGGATTTGCGGTGATCAAAGATGTCCCAAAGATCCTGGTTTACGAATTAGCGAAGCGCCGAAATGCCTTGAACTCCGTTATTCCGGAACGGGTCTTTACAAAACCTCCCTCTGCTGAACTTCGCCCCAACCAAAAGGATTCGGACTCTCTCCCCGACTATGCCGTCTTGGATCCGATCCTTTATCATTACATTGAAGAGAATTGGGGACTTGCAGAGTTTCTTCGTAAGGGATACTCCCCCGATGTGGTTAAAAAGGTGATAGAGATGGTGGATCGAGCAGAATACAAGCGAAGACAGGCTCCCCCGGGAATCAAGATTACCCCGCGTGCCTTGGGAAAAGATTGGCGCTTGCCCCTCACCAATCTTTTCACCGAAGAACTCTAAAGAAATCGAAGACTGAAGGATACCCCCCAGAATCAAAGAAAGAATCACCTAATGAACAAACCACGGGTTGGAGTGATTGGGTGCGGGTCTTGGGGGAAAAACATTGTTCGCGTTCTTCATCATTTGGGCGTCTTGTCTGCTCTTTGCGATGAAGACAGTCGCTTGCTCAGTGAAACCTCGAAGCAATACTCTGGAGTTAAGACTTACTCGAATGCCGATGCGCTCATTCAAGATCCAAAGCTTGACGCTGTAGCCATTGCCGCACCTTCTCCGCTGCATTACCCACTGGGACGTGCAGCACTTCTGGCTGGAAAAGATCTTTACGTCGAGAAACCGATGGCTCTTTCTTATGGTCAAGGGCTCGAATTGGTCCAGTTGGCAGAACGTCAAGGGAAACTTATCATGGTGGGCCATATCCTTGAATATCACCCGGCAGTTCTTGCACTTGAAAAATTAGTGCAAAGCGGGGAATTAGGTGAGCTCTTTTATATTTACTCCTCACGGCTCAACCTTGGCCGAGTTCGTCAAGAAGAAAACATCTTGTGGAGTTTTGCTCCTCATGACATCGCCGTCATCCTGAGACTCTTAGGGCGAATGCCCTTGTTTGTTTCTTGCACCGGTGGGAACTATCTCCAACCAAACATGGCTGACGTCACGCTCACGTCCTTAACTTTTCCTGGAGGAGCACGTGGGCATCTTTTTGT
>JABDET010000009.1 GCA_013286945.1 Candidatus Melainabacteria bacterium | reverse complement strand
TGCAGGTTGAGTGAGTTGCTTGTTTTTGAAAACGGGTGAGGTTGAATCGTTAAAGACTTCGTTTTCGGTGGCGTTGACGGCTCTCAGTAGCGCGCTGAAAGCATCGGCGGCTGGTTGACCATTGTTGCTAATGGCTAATGTGCTTATTCCGGTTTTGAGAAGCGTTAGGGTGACACCGGTTAGTGCGTTAGCTACCGTGTTTGAGTTGGTGAAGATGGGCGGCGCGCCATTTACCGAAACTTTGGATTGACCACCAATCGACTGTGGCGCCGTGAGCAAGTCTGTTGCCGATAGAAAATTGCTTGTTCCAGCGCCGAAACTAATGGCTGTTGCACCACCATTCTTGTTGGTTATACTGATCGAATCAAGATTAGAACTGTAGAGGGCCGAAACATTGGCTCCCCCTGAATTAATGTTGTTCATGACAGATAAGAGGGTGTCGGTGGATTTCACCGTGAAACTACTTCCATTGATTGTGAAACTACCCACAGTCGGGACCGTTGGAGCTGGACCTGTTCCAGGAAAGAAGTTTGCGACACTTCCCCCGGTTTCGTTGAAAGTGGGATTCACTCGATTGCCTGGCGTGTGGCTAGAAATCGTCACGTTTCCGGATGTGTCCGCCGCGACCGCTTGATAGGTTGTTTCTCCTGCGGTGACGTCGCGAATGTAAACCAAGTGACCGGTTGCTCCAGCGACAGGCGCATAATTGACAGTAATGGATTGGTTGCCAGCAGCCGTCGCAATGACTGTGGGCGGACTAGCTTGGGTAACATAGCCATTGGCATTAAATCCTAGAACTTCGACCTCATAGTTGTCCCCTGCAACGAGGGTTCCACCCGCGGCCAGTCCAAGGACTGGTGCTGCTCCAGGGTCTGCCAAGACAGTAGAGGCTTGTGTTAACACCGCTGTTGGATTCACTGCTCCGAGATGAACCGCACTGGTTACGGTGAAATTCGGACCAGGGACCGATACGCCTGTCGTGAGGTTGGTCACATTCAAGAAATTGCTGGTGTCTGAGGAAGCTCCAACCCCGATGGGATTTGCGTCTGCGGCGGTCAGTGTGATTTTATCTCCAGCCAAACTGGCAGTTACCCCAAGACCTGGCGCTGTGTTGATTTTGTTCATGATCGAATTTATGGAATCGGCTGTTGCGTCAACCACAATGGTGGCATTAACCCCGTTGTGAGAAAGGGTGAAGTTTCCGGTGGTTGGGGTGGTCGAGAAGCCCGCATATTGAAGCTGGATGTCAGGATCGGCAAAACGTCCAAGGACATTCGCGATGGTTTGAGGTGCGGCATTGTTCACCGCGGTTCCAATACCTTGTGCCGCGGAAGAAACCGGCGTGACTCCTGTTTGAGAAAAGACGGAGGTTGGACTAGCCAATTGCTGAACATTGATGCTGTAGCTGCCGGAGACTGCCGTGCTATTCGCGGTAGCCGTAAAGATTGAAGAATCCGCAGGGCTGGCTAATTTTGCAAGAAATGTGCTGGACTGCAGGAGTGGAGAAATAGCAGAAAGCACGGCTTGAAGCTTTGCATTAATCGTATTGAGGGATCCATTTTGATTGCTTAGGGTAGCAATTTGCCCCGACAGCGGTGCTTCAGAAAGCCTTGTAAGACTGGTAAGTTTTTGAATGATGGAGCTTTCGTCAAGACCTGACACCAGTCCACTAAACGTGATCGGTGCACCACCTGGAATGCTACTTGTTCCCGCGCCTGAAATCCCCATTTACTCCTCTCCTCTCGTTTTCATAAATCTCCCTTGTTTGTATTAGGCTTTTTGAGTCTTGAAAAAGCCTAAAGATTGCAACATGTATTGAAAGATTTTCAAGATTTTCTCTTGTGGGAATTCAACAATGGTCTCTCCCGTGTCATTCTGCACCAGCTTCAGGATCAACGTTGTCGGATTCTTGAAAAGTTGAAAGTGAACTGAGACATTGTTCTCTTGTAAAATAGAATTAATGGCTTGAGTCAACTCCTTTGCATTCTTTTCACTCATGCTCTTTATCGGCAAAGGAGGGGCATTGTCTTCAACAGGGTTCTTCTTTCCCACACTATCGCCCGACGGGGGAGAAAGCGGAACGTGATGGAGCAACGAATTTACCAAATCATTTGATACCATATCCATTCGTAAGTTATCCATAACTTACACCGTCCTTGGCCCCCCATAGAGATACTTATCCTCTTCCTTTATCGACCCCTTTGGTTTAGGACTTAAGGGGTTTTCTGGAAATTTTTTTCGAGCTTCCAAGGCCGCTAGGACAGCCTTGTCGGCGTCTCCCACTTTTTGCGCAAGAAGAGCCAAGTCAAGCCATGCCAAGGAATGAAAAGGGGACACTTCGACAGTGGTTTCGAGAAACTGGAGCGCCTCAGCTTCTTGGCGGCGTTGGATCGCAACACGAGCCAGACCATAGAGCCCTTCGGCTTTCCATTGAGGGAGTTGCAGGAGCTTTTGAAAGTAGGATTCAGAATCAATGAGGGATTCTTCTAAGTTGGCGTGTGCGTTCCAGATGTTAAAGCTCACAGAATTGCAGCCACTCTTTTGGAGGTCTTGAGGGCTTTCATTGTAGCTTTCAACGTAAGCCGTGGTCGAAACGGGGGGATTGATGGAGAGCTTTTCAGGTTTTCGCCCTTTCAACGCATGGAGTCGTTCAAGGACTCTTTCTCCGGTTCGCTTCCAGGTCCAATCCTGCCGAACTTCCCCGGCGGCTAAGAGTCCACGGTGGACTGTTTCTCGGTGGTTGGCGAAGGTGTGCCGCATCGCTCTTCGAAGCGCGGGGACATCCGGTTCAGCTAAGAAAGGGGTGTCGATGGTGTGCAACGTGTCGACTGAGCTGCTTTCAGCAAGGGTAAGCCTTGCGGGAACCAGGTAAGCGTTTCCAGAATGGCAGAAGTCGAGCCCAGCTCCATAGCCAGTTACGATCGGAGGAAGGCCACAAGCCATCGCTTCCAAGGTCGGTAACCCAAATCCTTCTCCACGATACGGTTGCACCGAAACGTGGCACGCGCGAAAAAGCGAAGGGAGTTGTTCGGGGAGGAGCGAGTCGGAAAAAAGAATGACTTCTGGCAAATCATTTCTCCCGGTTAATGATTCGATTTGGGCTTTCCATTCCGATTGGTAATAAAAGTCTCGAATGACAAGGCAAACATCTTCATCAGGTTTGAATTCTTGGAGGTAAGCTTTGATAAGCAGATCGAACCCTTTTCGCATGATCATCCCCCCCACGTAGAGAAAACGAAACTTCTTTTCGGTTTTTAATGGAAGCTTCGGACCTTCGGGGGAAAAGATTTCGGGATCAATTCCAAGAGGAATCACGTGAACTCGATCCGGAGGAACACCACTGCGGACATAAGTGTCTCGAACAAAATGGGTGTAAGCCCAAATTTCTCTGACGTTTTCGAGACTCCGGAGCCAGTAAGCTGGCAAACTTCCAAATTCCCAAGGTTGCATGACAACAAGCTCCCCTTGGAGAGGTTCTTCCCAATTGGGGGGCCAGTGGTGCCGTACATGGAAATCAACTTGACCAGCAATTTCGTGAAAGCAAGGGACGATTCGTCGAAGACGCTGCTCCAAATTATTGAGAAATTGTGGCGCTTCGTAAGGAATGAGAGACAAGTTGATTTTCTCTTTATCGAGCGCCAACGCTACTTCTTCATTCACATGCGACAAGCTGTGGTGAGCAAAAAATGTCCCTTCCCAGATCACACCGATCTTGTTTGAAGCGGTCTTCTGTTGAAGAACAGGCATATTCGGTTTACGCATTTCTAAGTCTTCAAGTGAATGAACAAGATTGATTTTCTTGTGATCAAAAAAGAGATTAATGTTTGTAAGGTTTCTTGGGAGAAGAATGGCTTCGGGTTTCACAAGCGTTGTGGTGACAAGCAACTGAGCCAAACCTCGGAGGCGATGAATTCGGAACTCCTTGTGGTAAACAATTTCTTGATAAAGATGAAGAGAAATTCCCTCGGGATGATAGCCCCTGCTTTGAAGTTTTGTAAGATATTCGAAAAGCTGGGCTTCCGATTCAGCCATCACCAAGACCCGAGGTTTGGTTTCTTGTTCTTTCAGGTGTCCAAAGGCTAGAAAATATTCGTCATGTTCACTCATCCCTGAGGTAATGTTGGGGAGATTGGGTTTCTTTCCCTGAAATTCTAGCCACGAGAATTCCTGTGCCAAAAGGGTGATGAATTCGTTAAAGTAAAGAAGGGTCGAGAGGGCCTTTTCTCCGGGACTCCCTACCGTTTCGAGAAAACGGCGATTGGTGCACTGAACTTGAAAAATTCCATCAACAGACAACAGCGTCTTAATTTTTTTTAAATAGCTGCTGCGTTCGGAACGTGGAAGAGACTGGAGGAAACCATGATCGATGATGGAGTCGTACAAATCTTTCGTGTCTGGGAATGAAGAACCCTGATCGAGCCGGAGCGTTTTCACTTAGAGGATACGATAATTTTCTTAACGGCCCTAACCACATCATCCGCATCCTTTAAACTCATTCGAGGATAAAGAGGAAGCGAAAGAATTTCTTCCGATGCCTTTTCAGCAACATTCAAGGTCCCTTCGGGGATTTTGTATTTTTCCTTATAATAAGGGTGCAGGTGCACGGCGCGAAAATGAACTCCAACCCCAATGCCTTCTTGCTGAAGACGATCCAACATTTGATCTCGGGTAAGTCGGTCGCCCATCTTCAGGCGAATCACATAAAGGTGATACCCATGCCTGTTGATGGTTGCCTCGCGCGTGATGGAAACAATCTCTTTCATTTCTTGGAACGCGTGATTGTAATGGTTAACAATTTCCCGTCGTTTTTCCCAAAAAACGTGCACTTTCCTTAGTTGATGAATTCCAAGCGAGGCCTCCAGATCGGCCATGTGATATTTGAACCCAGGTTCAAGAATCTCCCAGTCACGGTACCCCTCTTTGCTGTAGCGTTTCCAGGCGTCGCGACTTAATCCGTGAAGGCTAAGGACTGCAACCCTTTCAGCAAGTTCTGGATCCTTGGCCACCAACATTCCGCCTTCACCTGTTGTAATGTTCTTGGTGGCGTAAAAACTAAAGGCAGCCACATCTCCCCATTGTCCGGGTGATTTTCCAAGGTATTGCGATTCAAGAGAATGGGCCGCATCTTCGATAACTTTGATTCCATGTTCTTGCGCGATTCGCATGATTTCATCCATGTGACACATCTTGCCAGCAAAATGGACTGGAATCATCGCTTTCGTACGCGAGGTGATGGCTTTTTCCAGGAGCTCAACATTCAAGTTGAGGCTTTTTTCTTCCACATCCACGAATACTGGTCGTGCCCCACAATGTTCAATCACATTGACGGTAGCAGCGAAGGTGATCGGAGTGGTGATTACCTCGTCACCGGGTTTAACCCCAAGAGCCACCAGGGCTAAGTGAAGTGCTGCCGTGCAGGAATTGGTTCCAACCGCATGAGGAACTCCAATGAAGTTCGCGAATTGCTTTTCGAACGCTACGGTCTTAGGCCCTTTGGTGAGCCAGCCACTTTCCAGGGTGTCGAGCACTTCGTTTCTTTCCTCATTCCCGATCCAGGGCTGATGAAACGGAAGAAACTCTGAGCGGACGGGTGAGTCGCCAAAAGCCTCAGACAGTGTCCCTTGAGGGGGAGTCGAAATGGATTTCAATGGAATTCCACCTTTCCTTCTTTGGTCATGATGGGCACACTCCGCATCCAGAGTTGTTTGTTCCACCAATCTTCATTTTCTCTATACCACTCGATTGTCTTTTCTAAGCCTTCTTCGAAGCGCACCTTGGGTTTCCATCCCAGCAAGCGTTCAGCTTTTTCTGCAGAAGCCGTGTGCCGCATCACTTGTCCGGGACGATTTCCAACATAATGGATCAGGCTGGTTGGTTTTCCCATTCGTTTCAGAATCATGTGCGCGATTTCAATGATGTCGAAGTCTCGTTCGCTCCCAATGTTGATCACTTGTCCTGACACTTTTTCGATGGGAGCGTGCAGCACTCGGTCAATGGCATCACACGTGTCTTCCACATAAACCCAGTCGCGTCTGCTCTTTCCATCGCCGTGAATGGTTAAAGGTTCGTTCAGGAGACAACTGGTGATAAAGCGAGGGACAAGTTTTTCTAAATGTTGGAACGGTCCGTAATTGTTGAAAGGTCGAATGATGACCGCAGGGACCTCATACGTATGCCAATAGGCATAAACCAGTCGATCGGCACCTGCTTTGGCAGCCGCGTAGGGGCTTGCGGGGAGCAAGGCATGTTCTTCATCCATCTTGGGTGCTGTGGCCGTTCCATACACTTCAGAGGTGGAGATGTGGATGAAGCGCTTCACGCGGTCTTTGAATTTCAGGACTGAGTTTGCCACCACTTGAGTTCCCATAACATCCGTTTCGAAGAAATGGAAATTGTCAAAGATGCTTCGAGTGACATGGGTTTCGGCAGCCAGGTGGATTACCGCATCGCATTGAGCCATGAGGTTTTCGACAAGGGATGGATTTCGCACATCACCATGCCAGAAATAAAATCGAGCATTGGCGCGAATGATGTCCTGCGGAATGTTGTTGGTGTTTCCCGCGTAATTGAGTGCATCCAACACGATGATTTTGTAGTCAGGATATTTCTTGTAAAGGTATTTCACCACATTACTTCCGATGAACCCTGCGCCACCAGTTACAAGGATGGTAAACATATCAAGTCCTCCTTTTTTCCAGTCAAAATATCGAGGCTTTCTGCCCCGCAATTCAAGAGAAGATCGATCGCAGAAAGATAAGGAACAAAAGGACTATGGCTTTGAGGGTAAACGGGATGTTTGTAATGGTGCCATCGAACCTTGATTCCCGCTTTTTCAAAAAGGGGTTCATCCAAATATTCTTCTGCTTTATCCCCGGTGAGATACTCGGTTCCATCAAGACTCTTGCAAATCTCGATCAGTCGTTCCGTGCGTTCCCCATGGACATTCATTTGAGAAGAAAAGAAGATTGGGGTCTTAATCTGAAGCAGCCCCACGATTTTGTCAATGAGAGCCATGTTAAGCTCGAAGAGAGATTCCCATGGTTCTGCATAAGTGGCTTGAAAAACGGGGAGATATTCCTTAGCAAAAGGGGTCTTTCCATAGTGTTGTCTTAACGCTTTGAGGTGTTTGTCTTGCCAAGTCTCCTGCGGGTTGATTTTTACTTCGCGGATGGTTTGTGTTGCTTTGCCTTTTGTTAAGACCGGGACGGTAAGCCATTGCCAGCCTTCGGCTGTCCGGATTCGATTCCGATTTCTCCAGCCATGCTTGTCATATTGAACGTCATCGTAAATCACAAAGGCTTGGCTTTGAACCATCTGATCAAAGAAACCGAGCCAGGGCAAGTAGCCGGGTTGTAGGATCGCGATCGTTTTCATCTTCCCTCCCGAAGCCTCAAACTCCCAATAGAAAAGGAGTTCCTCAGTTTTTATCGACTCATCCGGTGGGAAATTTAAGAGGCAATCCCGAGCTTATTGTGAATTTTTAATCGCAGAAATGCCAAAGCAGGATCGATTTCCATACCTCTTTCATAGTGAAAAAGTGCTTCGATGGGATCCGTATCTTCGCGGAGGAGCCCGAGTATGGCACAGGCCACGGCATTATTCGCTGTTCGACCAATCTTCTCACATCGTTTGAAAGCTTCTTCTTTGTTCCCGGACTCAAGAATTCCGAGGACCCCGAGAAGCTTCGAATCGGCGTCCAGCCCTCTTTCCATGAAATGGTCAATCATACCAGTTTCTCCCAAAGACTGGAGGGCCTTAATCAAGTGCGGAATCGTTTCTCTTGGTGGGGACTCATGCTTGAACAACTCCTGAATTAAAGTGAGGCTGTCATTTTCTTTTAGGTTTGCTTTTGCCTCTGCTAAAATGGATTTGGTCAGAGAATCTTTGGGGATGAATTCGAGACTTCGTGTTGCCAAGTCGCTGGCTTCTTTCCATTCCTGAAAGAGGAGATGAGTAGCCGCTTTATCGCGATAGGCCTTCCCTTGCTGTTCTTTGAAAAGTAAAGCAAGCGTTGAGTTTTCGCGAATCGCTTTGGTGGCGGGCTCTTTGATGTGCTTCAGAATCTTGGTACAGACCTTGTCCCATGTTGAGGTCTGGAAGGCAATTTGACGGCCAAGCAACCCCCGGATGCGTGTTTCCTTTGGGTGTTGATAAACATGGCGGAGGATTCTTCGAAGCGTGTCAACTTCTGGTTCTGCCAAGAAGGGCTCGCTCGTGAGCGATTCAGAAGAATGGGCGTGTTCGAAGTTCTTGATAATCGAGGGTATGAGATAAGAAGTTCCTAGGGATTGTGAATCTCCCCCTCCACCATAGTCGGTTACCGCAAAAGGGAGACCAGACCCGATGAGTTCAGGGAGAAACCTTGGCACCGCCAAGCCTCGATGAGGGACGAGCGCGAAGGAAGCAGCACGATAAAAGACATTAAGTATTCCGCCACTTTGAATGCATTGTGGATACATTTCCGGTATCTCCCCCGTGGCAACCAAAAGATTAATTCTTTCGAAGAGTTCGGGAGCTTCTGAAGTGCACACGTAGATGAGTGACACGTTTTCATCTTTTTTGAATTCATTGAGGTAGGCAATCAGCGCAAGGTCTCCTCCTTCAAGCGATAAGGCGTTCCCGATGAAGAAAAAGACAAACTTATTTTCTACAGGAAGATTAACGCAAAACCCCGTTGGTGATGTCTCAATGGGGTCGATCCCTCTTGGGAAAACAATAAGTTTATCATCGGGTATGCCTTGGGCTTCGTAAAAGCGTTTTTCAGTGTGTGAGTTCACCCAAACTTCGGAAATCTGTTGTACCTTGACCGCCTCTTGCCAACGGATTGGAATCGCTCCGTGTTCCCAACAAAAAAACGCGTTGGTTTTCCCGGAGAACGCTTTCAGAGTGGATAAGGGATAAAGAGGCTGATCGAACGGGGAAAGAATTCGAAGTTCCGCATGATCCTCTCGCAAAGCGCATTCTCCTAAAGTCTCCAAGACCTTCAACAAATCGACGAAATGAGGGTTTTGGGTATCAGGGTTTCGCTTGGGTTCTCTTGGAACAGGGAAAACTTCACCGGATAGTTTCTGAAAGGCCTGAAGCGATTTTCGGTTCAACGAACCAAAAGGCTCTCCATAGAAGTAGGGGCCTTCCCAATGCAAGGCGAGATCGTTGTCGGGAAGGGGTGTGGAAGCAGATTTGTTCGTTTTGCTTTGTTGGGCCTGCTTAAAAAGAAGCTCCCATTCTGCTTTGTGTTTTGTTATGGCGTACTTTTCTAAGACGCTAGCACGGGCGTTCTTGCCAAGTGATATCGCTAAGTCTCGATTTTGCAAGAGCAGCAGGAGTTTTTCTCGTAACACCTGCGGATCTGAAGAAACAAAACCATTCACACCGTCTTTCACAAGACACCCTGTGTGGGGAGTTGTCACCACAGGCATTCCGGTAGCCATGGCTTCAAGTTGGGCCAATGGGCAAGGGAGATGGTAATCAGGGGAATACGTCGCGAGGAAGACTCGATATTCTCTTAAACAATGCTTTAGATCCTCCCAATCTTTCGAGAGTCTTGAGTTTGGGAGATCTGGATTAGCTCCAAGAATGAGGTGTGGGATCCCATTCAGAACTTGGTCATGGAGTTCAGCGTTATAGTAAGTGCGTTGTTTAATCAAATGTCCAACGCGGAGGACTCCTGGAATCTTACCGGTGTAAGAATGATAATCTTCAGGATCAAAAAGCCCGCCAGAGTCGAAAATATGGCCTTCGAGGGCTGAACCCTGCAATTCCTTTTGCATAATTTCGCGGGTCCAAAAGGCTAAAACAAAGGCTTTCATCAAGGACAAGATGTAAGAGTAAATTTCGTTTTGGTAGGCGGGGGCTAAGATTTCATAAATGCCGAGGTCGTCTCGAAAAGAAGAAATGGGAGAGTAGATTTTGGGGAGAGGAAATTTTTGAAAAAAAGCAAGATCGAAATAGGTTAACCCCAGCGTGATATCAAATTGATGTTCCTTCAGTCCCTCTCGGACTTGACTGAAATCGGTAATGCGAGTTGCATTCTTTGGGAAAGGACGGTAAGAGGTTTGCCATTCGTTCTTACCATCGATTCGCAGCATGCCAAGCAGTTTTGGTTCAATGATGAAGAACTGATGATCGAGTTTGCATAAATTGTGAATGAAAGCCTCATGCCAATCAACCAGTAGGATATTCACGCGGTTTTGGCTAGATCAAGCCAGTCTTCAAATTCGGATTTCAGACTGGTTAGTCCGGGGAATGCATTGATGAGCTTAACGATTTCTTTTGAAAAATCTTGCAACTTATTTTTTTCTCCAGCAGCCAGGTAGAGTCTTGGGAGTATTTTCCAAACCTCAATGTAAAAAGGGCGCTTTTCTAATGCATGCTCGTAAGCCTGAATCCGGCCTTGTTGGTCATCAATCTTTTCGAAGGCATCGCCAAGTTTTTTTGAGATTTCAGATTCATTCATTTTTGACTCCAATGCTTGTTGATAAAAATTGATGGCTCCGTTGAAATTTCCTGTGGCCATCGCCGCATCTCCTAAGGCATCAAAGCATCGGGCCGTTAGAAGGCCGCCTAGATTCTTTTTGTCCTTAAATTGCCGCTCCTTTTCAACATGCCAGGCGTCATAATCGATGGGATACAGCAGACTACCAAATTCTTCATGGGTAGAATCCCATGTTTTTGAAAGTGCAACACCAATCCAAAGTTTCTCGATGGCTTCTTTGTGACGGTTAAGCTTGAGCAGCGCTTTCCCAAAATTAAAATACAGAGGAGGAAAGAACGGCTGCCGCTGGACCGCTTGATTAAAGCATTCAACCGCTTGCTCCCAATAACGCTTTCGCTCCGAAGTGGGTGCGGCGTCACTGTATTGTAAAGCAAGATAGCCGGCTAAAAAATTATAACAAGGTTCGTCTGGAGAGAGCAAAAGCATGGCTTGCCTTGCTGGTTCGCAACGAGAGATTTCGCTGGTGTGCAGGGAATGGAAGTAGCGGGCATGAGCTTTCTGGCCTTCACTCCATTGTGCTGCTTGTGGCGGAGTCCGGAGGAGTCTGCCTTCTTTGACTTCCTCAATCCGTTTGAGCAAACGGTCGATTTGCCGCGCATATGAGTGATCTTGAACAAATATTCTTCCGTTTTTCGAAATGGTGTCTCGCTCGTCATCGTGGGAAAGATAATAATGAACAAGCTCCTCTAGGTTTTGTTCGTTGTAATAAATGCAATGAACTTTGTCTTGCAGGTAAAGTTTCGCTTCGACATTGGTTTCTTCCAAAAAGAGAAGTGATCCGCAAGCAAGGGCCTCGTAACATCGCATGTTCATCTCTCCGCGGATGGAGTGATTAAATGTAATTTTGGAAGCATTCAACAGTCGGGTGTAATCTTTTCCATAAATGCCTGAGACAAAGGTGATGTTGTATTGGGAGCTTAGCATTGCCAAGCGCTTTAAGTAAAAAGCTCTTTTGTCGTGAACCACGTCATTCAGATTCCCAATCATGGTGATATCATAGCTCTTCTTGATTTCAGGCATCCACTGATAAAGAGTCGGGGAATAACCATACAGGGGGACATAGGTGGCATTTTGAAATCCAAAATCCTGAAAGGTGTTAAACCCGGGACGATCCACAACGAGATAAGAAAAAAAAGGAGCGATCTTAACCAAGGCTTCCAAATTGATGCTCCAGTCTGAACTTACGCCGATCACCGGGAATGGAGCACGCTCGATTCCAACAGGAACCCCAAAAAATTCAGGGCAAACAAAGAGAAGAAAATCAATCGATTGGTTCGAAGGAATTCGATCGAGTAAACTCTGAAAATTGTCGGCTTCAAAGTCATAGGGGATGTCGGCTGATTTTCCATACAACAGGACATCCCGACCCAGATACATTTCTCGGATAAGAGGTGCTTCTTTCAAATCATATGGACCCGCTAGAAACATGATGGTGTCATCCTATCCTATCGGCTATATTTTTTACAAGGTGAAGCCGATATTGATTATACAATCATGGAGAGCCTCAAGGTTTCTTCTCTTGGAACTCAGACAGCACCGAAGAAAACCCACTGTGTTGTTTGTGGTGGCGAGGAGTTTTTGCTTCGAAAAACAGTTCCATTTTGGGCAACTGGCTTACCGTCAACAGGACAATTGTACACCAGCATTACCGGGAAAGATGCCTTTTACCTCATTCAATGCGTGAAGTGTCGTCTCATTTTCTTGGATCCAATCCCCGAAAAATCTTATTTTGATACGATTTATGAGGCTTCTGGATGTTATCCGGAAGGGGGAGACCAACGATTGAAACGGGACCTCGAAATCTTGGGGTCGCATCGGGGTGAAGGGAAGATCTTGGAGGTTGGGATTGGGAACTGCCTTTTCTTGAATCTGGCTCGGGAGCAGGGATGGGATGTTTATGCGGTTGAGCTCAATCCAAACAATGTGAACACGGCTCAGAAGTTAGGATTTAATAATGTCTATTTAGGCACTGTCGAATCCGCCCCATTTAAGGAAGGTTCATTTGATTGCGTGCACATGTCGAGTGTTCTTGAACACGTCCTTGACCCTAAAGCAACCATCATGAAACTCCAGGCCTTCCTGAAGCCGGGCGGAGTTCTCATGCTGTCAGCGATTCCCAACATTGATAGCTTTTATCACCGCTTTATAGAAACGGTCTTGGGCAACAATTCTTTCATCGTCGGATTTGGGTGCGCACCTCATTTGACCTGGATCCCCCCTTTTCATCTGTTTTACTTTAACCGACACAACCTCAAAATGCTGATCGAAAGTTGCAACCTTAAGGTCTTGGAAGATCACTGTCGTGATCACATTTATTGGGAGCCACATGAAGAAACCACAAGTCAAGCCCTCACTTCGACCAGGCTTGGGGAGTTGTGTCGCGAGATTTGGAGTGACAAGAGTGCTCCAGAGGAAAAACTGGAAAAATATTTTGGTCGAATTGTGCAAATTTTGCTTCCTGCGATGACCGGTGCGGTTCTTCCACATTTAAACGAGATTGAGATGGCTTTAGACACTGTGAGTGATTTGGCGTATCTTGCCAAAAAAGTTGCCTGATTCCCTTGTTTTCACCATGACCGATCGCGTTGTTCTTCGAGGCATGACCAAAGCCGACTTGGAGCGTGTCCGAACCTGGGGGAATGATTCCGAAGTGGCCACGTTTATCGACCGAGTTCGGCCGATCAGTGAAGTGGAACACGAGAAATGGTTTGAAAAAATGGTGCAAGATCCGAATGTTTATCTCTTTGCCATTGACGAAAAAGAGAATCGACAGCATATCGGGAATGTTTGGCTTTGCAATCTGGATTCGCGTCATCGAAGAGCGGAGATTCGCGTCATGATTGGCGATCGAAATTATTGGGGAAAAGGTTTCGGACGTGAAGCGGTAAGTGCTGCGGTTCATTTTGGGTTCGAGAAGCTCAACTTGCACAAGATCTATGCCTATGTTCTCTCCAATAATCCGCGCTCGAAAGGGATGTTTGAAGCCTGCGGGTTTATCGTTGAAGGAAATCTCAAAGAAGAATATTTTGCGGATGGAAGCTACATCGATGGTTGCCGGCTCGGAATCATTCGAAAAGAGTAAGCCATGTGCGGTATTGCGGGGATTCTAAATCCGAGCCTTCCAGTAGATGAAAATCTCTTCCCTTCGATGCTGGAAACCCTTTATCCCCGAGGGCCAGATGAAAAAGGAACTTATGTGGACCCAAATGTCATTCTGGGCTCCAGACGCCTTTCCATCATTGACCTGGAACATGGGAAACAACCACTCAGCTCATGGGATGATTCTGTTTGGGTGGTTTTAAATGGCGAAATTTACAATTACAACGAACTACGATATGGCCTAGAAAAAAAGGGATATCGATTTAAAACCAAAACCGACACCGAAGTCTTGATTCATCTTTATCTTGATGAAGGTGAAAGGTTCGTTGAAAAACTCCGAGGGATGTTTGCTTTCGCGCTCTACGACAAGAGAAAAGGAGACCTTTTCTTAGCCAGAGATCGGGTTGGCAAGAAGCCTCTCTTTTACACACAGACAGGAAAGAAACTCTTGTTTGGATCAGAAATCAAATGCCTCCTGAAGCATCCAGAAGTCCATCGAAATCCGAATTATACAGCGCTTTATCACTATTTCACCTTTAGACATATTCCACGACCCTTAACAGCCTTTGAGGGGATTTTTTCTTTGCTTCCTGGGGAGATGCTTCGCATCAATCGACAAGGGGAGATGAAGAAGAGCACCTATTGGTCTGTCTCCTTTGATCCAACGTCGATACAAGAAGATGAGGCCCTCAAAATTCTTGATGACAAGTTGAGAGAAGCAGTTAAGCTTCGCGTTTATTCAAGCGATGTCCCGGTTGGGACTTTTTTAAGTGGTGGTTTGGATTCGAGTTTGATTGCTGCTTTGATGCGCGAATACAGCGGTGGAGAGCTTCATTCATTTTCATTGGTTTACGAGGAAGAAGAAAATCCGGATGCCCCCTTTGCGCGCATGATGGCAGAAAAGCTTGGGACAACGCATCATGAATACATCTTGAAAACCGATGAAATTACGCCAGCGCTCCCCGGGATCGTGAAGGCTTTTGATGAGCCGTTTGGGGGAGTGATCTCGACTTACTTCCTTTCCAAACTGATCGCACAGCATGTGAAAGTGGCGCTGTCGGGGGATGGAGCGGACGAATTGTTCGGAAGTTATGCTAACCATCGTTTGGCCTGGCCCATTTATTACTACTTAAAAGGGGATAAAGCTTGGGAAAATTGGCTTGGAGAGAACGAGAAAGTGCAGGCGATTGCCGATTCCGATCCAGGAGTTTGGCGCATGAAGCTTTATCCGTTTAACGATGAGCTGAAACGCAGTCTCTTTTCTCCTCAATTTCTTTCTCATTTGAATGGAACGTCAACTTCGAGTTTGGTCGAGAAGCAATTTCAGGAAATTCGTTCTTCCGATCCGTTAAACCGAGTTTTAGGGGTTGATTTCCATCATCTCTTGCCTGACGAAGTCTTGACTTACGTGGATCGACTTTCCATGGCGCAAAGTCTCGAAGTGCGCTCCCCATTTCTCGATCAAGAAGTGGTAACCTTTGCGGCCTCCCTTCCGGGGAAAATGAAGATCAATCCATCAGGAACAAAACAAATCTTAAGAAAACTTGCTTCGCGTTATCTCCCGACGTCAATCATCGAAAGACCCAAAAAAGGCTTCATCCTTCCTTTTCACAAGTGGCTTCTCGGAAGTTTGGGCTCCTACACGCGCGAAGCGATGTCGCCGAGGAATCTGAAGCGATCGGGATTACTGAAAGCGGAGCCGATCATCGGGCTCATGGAGAAACAACAAAAAGGAGAAAAGGATTATACGTATGGACTGTTTTCCATTTTGATGTTCCAACTGTGGTGGGAAACCTACTTTTCGTGAGCATCAAAGGGCTCATTCCTGTTGCTGGTATTGGAAAGCGGATGGCTCCGTTAACGAATGAAGTGCCAAAAGAGCTTCTCCCGTATGGCGATTCCTTAAAGCCCATGCTTTGGCATATCCTGAATGAGCTGAAGCAAAGTGGAGTCAAAGAAGTGGGTCTTGTTCTTCGGAAAGGGAAAGAAAGCGTTCGTGAATTTGTTGAACGTGAGTTTGGCGGGAAGTTTTTGTTGAGATTCTTGTATCAGGAAGCCGCGACAGGGCTTGTGGATGCGTTGCTTTCGGCAAAACGATTTCTAAAGGGAGAAGACTTTCTCTTGGTTTTTCCCGATCAGCTTTTGAAAGGGAAAATACCTGCGACAAAACAGCTTCTTTCCAAATCGAAGCGAGGTGTCGCTTGTAGCTCGATTGTGAGGGTTCCGAAAGAAGAAAAACGATATTTTCCAGGAACGCTCGAAGTTAAACGTGAGTGGCGAACCTTTGGGCGCGGAATTATTCCTTTTGAGATTTTTAAGGAGCTGAGTTCTTATGAAGGGGGAGATAGCGCAAGTTACCGGAAAGCCTTCCTCACGATGACGAAAAGAATTCCACATCACCTTGTTCCACTTGAAGGAGAGCCAAGAGATCTCGGAACACTCAAAGGCTATGAATACTATTTTTTCCGCGATTCTTTCTCAACATGAACGTTACTCGATTGCTTCTTGGGCGAACACAGGAAATCACTGAAAACGGAACTGGATTCTGGTCTTTTGGAGAACAAGAACGTAAAAATCTAAAAAAACATAACATCGAGGTGATGACTTTTGGCTTGCCTCCTGCGGACATCGTCATCAATTTCTTGGAGCATGATTTCGCGCATCTTGAAAATCAACTGAAGACGAAAAGCTTTTCTCCCGATCTCGCGCTTGTTCTAACCTGCGGATATGGATTTTTGCCTCTTGGTTTCGAAAAGGCTCCGTTCAAGACATTTCTACTCAGCACCGAATGGTTCACGACAGCGCATCATCTCCGCTATCAAGCAGAGCGTGTTGACGGGATTGTTGGGGTTCTGGAAACGTCGGTTCCTTATCTTCACAAAATCACAGGGAAAGCGGGTCTCTATACGTCACTTCCATCCATGGGGGATCGATTTGATGCCATACATCCTTTGACTGAAGCAAAAAAGATTTATGATGTGGCTTATGTTGGGCATTGTAGCCCACTCATTCATCCCGGGAAGGCTCACTTTCTTTCAAGGCTTGCTCTTCTTCCGGAATCGTATAAGGTCTTCATCGGAGAAACGGTTGGATCGGGTTCTCTTTTCGAAAAAACGAATCTCATCAACAATCAGGCAAAGATCGGCGTCAATTTCAGCCATCCGTTGGTGAAGGCTGTTGGCACAAGGGTTCTCCACACGTTGCTGAGTGGGACTTTTCTCTTGGCGGATCATTTGGTGGATGAAGGAGAATTTCTCACCGATAAGGTTGATTGTGCTTTCTTCGAGGATGATTCCCTTGAAGAAAGGATCGCGTATTATCTTAACCATGAAAACGAAAGAGAAAAGATCGCGAGTGAAGGGCTCCGACTTGCACAAGATGGGGCGTTTGATTTCACAAGAAATCTGGTCAAGATCATCCAAAAGTTCCAAAAAAGTTCTGAGGATAAACCTGGGACGAAGCGAGCCTTCACCAATCTTTCTCGAGAAAGACAATACAATGCTCTCGGCGTCGAGCTTCTCTTCTCAGAATTCATGACCAAAGAAGAAGGGTATGAGAAAGCTTTTCATTTCTTCAAGAAAGCCTTGGAGCATTCCCCGAACAATCCAGAATTCTGCAACAATCTAGGGGTGGCCTACGGACTGTCATTCCTGTGCCGGGCTGGATTAACTCAAGAAGTGCGTGAGAAACACAAAACGGATGCGCTCAGTTGGTTTAGAAAAGCTTCCGCTCTTTCTCCGGGTGATGTCGTAGCGGGCTTTAATGAGGCTTGCCTTGATCGCATGACCAAAAACTGGCCATCGTTTCTTGAGCTTTACACGAAATTGAGTAAAACTCTTGTTGCGATGGATTCGCGCGATGAGCAAAATATTCCCTACCTTGGTCCTGTATTGCCTGCTTTTATTGATTTTTACGGCAAGCGAAAATGGCACGAACTCTTCTACCAAGGCTTTCAAGACGGGAAACCGACCCATTCATTTTACGATGGGATGAAGCAATACTTCCTTTATCACCTCAACTCTTGGATGGGAGAATTCCTCGTTGAGCGAAACGAGTTTGAGAGCGCTATCCAGCATTTCGAAAAGGCTTGCACTTCCCTTCCCGATTCCTATCAGGCGTTCGAGATCTTGGGGCGTTGCCTAGCCACGTGTGGCAGGCTAAGAGAGGCCTGTGCAGCTTTTAAGAAATGCCTTGAGATTAATCCACTCGATGTAGCGGGTGCGGGCTATCTGTGTGATGTGTTGATGAACCGAGGTGAAACGAGGGAAGTAGAAGAGTTGGCTAAGAAATATGAACTCATTTGCAAGAGAATTCCCTTTTGCCAGTACGCCCTCTCGTACTTCTCGAACCTTCGACAGAAGCTCGCCTCAAGCGCTGCCAAAAAAGCTTAGTATACCTGCGTAATGCGGTCACAACGAGCGGTTTTTTGTGCATGGAGCGAGTGTGGGTTGTGTCCGAGCGGGTTCACCGCAATCGACCAAGAAAAAATGGTAAGCCATATATTAAGTAGGGACACGGATGTCCCGCGATTGCGGTGCGCTCGGAGAACGGGCAGGGATGACCGTTCGAGAATCAGCGAGGACATAACCCATGCTCGCGACCGCAGCACAATAAACCGCTCGAGCAGACTAACGCGGATTTGCGCAATATTGTCTTAAGTTGGGCTCATGGCGCACCGATGATCAAGTTGGGGAGGGTTTTCCTTTGAGCCAAACAAACAAGATCCCCGAACAACAGCTCTCAATCATCTATGATGGGGAATGCGGATTTTGCATTCGTTCACTGAAGTTCATACGAAAATTTGATTCGAAGAAAAGACTAGCGCTTTACGATTTTCACGACGCTCAGAGCTTGGCTTCGAAATTTCCGATGGTCTCCAAAGAACAAGCTGAAGAAGCGATGCTCGTGGTCGATCCAGGAAAAAGAGTCTTTCCGGGTTTTTTTGCTTTTCGACGGATCATTCTTGAGCTTCCGGTACTTTATCCGCTCTTGCTTCTTTTTTATTTTCCAGGAGCATCTCTCGTTGGCCCCTGGATTTATTCTCGGGTCGCCAAGAATCGGCATCGATTCGGATGCCAAAGTGATGTGTGTAGGCCGTGAATTATCTTTTCTATCCGGTCCTTTCTGCCAACATGCTTGACTTGATCCGAACGGGTTATGGAGTTGCCCTTTTTGGAACACTCTTGCTGTCCCTGGGGCCGAGTCGGTGGTTTTTTGTGAGTGAACGTTTTGGTGGGTATGCCAAGTCATCGCCGGGGATCGATCGATTCCAAAATCCACGCTTACTTCCGGTTGTTCTCTTCGTTTGGTTTCTTTCCGCCATTGGATTGATTCTGGGTTATCACTCGGTCATAGCTGCATTGGTAAACTTGATCCTTTGCCATTATTTCTTCATCCAGATGCGGTGGAAAGGTGTGCTTCGAGGCATGGGGGCTCCTGGCTACATGAGTTATTGGATGGGCGCCTATCTCTTTTTTCAAGAATACGCGAGGTTTTACGATCCGACCGGATCGTTGCAACGGATTTCATTGATGGCTTTCCGGTCTGATTTTGCCATCATCATGCTTTCAGCGGGTGTGTATAAAATTCTTTCGGGGTATCCTAAAAATCATGGAATGAATTATGGGATGGTGAACCCGTTTTGGGGAAAGTACTGGAGATACTTCGGAAAACTTCACACCCAACATCTCTCTTTCCGTTTGCTTAATCATCTTGGCTATGCCACTGAGATTGCGGCAGGGTTCTTATTGCTTTTTCCATCGCTTGAGCTTTACGGAGCACTCCTTATTTTCTTCACTTTCTTGTTCATCGCCACTCAAATACGCCTCGGGTTTCTTTGCGAGATGGTCATGCTCGGAAGTTTGATCTATCTGCAAAAAGGGGGAATAGCAGACCAGTGGCTACAAGCCTGGTGGCCAAAGTTCATTCCGGTGACCCAAGCCTCTCCTGTGGCCATGCCATTCTTGCTTCAAGTCAATGAGATTCTGATCGTCTTCTTTCTGATCTACATCGCCCTCTTGATCCCAGTGAATGCAGGGCTCTACTATAATTTCTTAGCTCGAAAACCGTTGACGAAGCCATTCCAAAAACTTCTTGAGCTCTACACCAACACGCTTGGAGCCATCATCTGGCGAGTCTTTACCGTGGATGTGGTGAACTTTTATGTGCAGATTTGGGTAGAGAACAAAGTAACCGGAAACAAGCAGCTGTATTCTGTGCCGGGATCCCTTGATTGGAAAAGTCGATTTCGTTATTGCCACGTGGGAGAATTCGTTGGGCTCACCTCGGTCTTTACCACATTGAAATATTATCCAAACCAACCTAGCTTGTTTCAAGAGCGGCTGCTTCGGTATGCGAAGACGGTTCCGTGTCCTGCCGGCTTTAAGCTCGTTTTCGAGTACGTGAGTATCCAGCAAAAAGAGGAAAGATTTCACCATGTTCCCATCGCACAATTTGTGGTTGATCTCGAAGAGGAGAAAATCGAAGAATCTGCTATCCTTCCCGAAATGCGCGGGTTGCTTCGTTCGGCCCACCCCACTTCACCGGTTCATGAGGCCGCACGTCCCGGGACCTATGCCCCTTCTCCTAGCATCAACACTTAAATTGCGGACATTCTGTGTCGATAAAGGGGTGGTGGAGTTCTTTTTCTCTGGACCAGGGGGGAGAAAATATCGTGATTAATCAAATTTCCAAACCGAAAAAGAAGTACGGGCTACGATCTGGTGCAGAGCAATTTCCACTTATGATTGTCCTTTCCATCATTTACCCTTGCAACTTTGGTTGTCCCAATTGTCCCTACACCGATGGAAACTCCGAAATTCGACGCTTCTATCATGAGCACAACGGGGATCGCTTCCCTGTTACTCTGTGGAACAAGATTGCGAATGAGGCGGGTGAGTTTGGAACCTGGATGCGCTGCACGGGTGGTGGAGAACCGATGCTCCATCCGAACATGGTTGAGATGATCGAATACGCAAAAGAAAAAGGGGCACGGGTTTGGCTTAACACCAATGGAAGCATGTTTGGCCCCATGGAAAAATATCGGCAAAAACTAGAACGGATTATTCGGGCTGGAGTTGATCTCATCGAATTTTCAATGGATGCTGGGGATGCAGAAACCTATGCGATACTACGTCCTCCACGAGGGGGCCCGCCGCGAGATCCACAAAAGTGGTGGGGGGATCATGTCGACAACATTCGAGCTGCGCTTCGGATGCGAAAAGAGCTCAAGTCACCCACACGTGTGGTGGTTTCGATAATCCGGCAGAAAGAGATTGAGGGGAAGCTTGAAGCCGCCCTCGATTTTTGGTTGAAAGAAATCGGAGTCGATGATGTCATTACCCGGAAGTTTCTTTCTTGGGATGATAACACCACGATTCAACTCGGAAATGCCCTCGATCCACACTTGTATGCCAGTCTCCCAACCGAACGGAAGGAACCTTGTGTATGGCCCTTTGAGCGGCTCAATGTGGACACGCTAGGTCGTATTGCGCTCTGTGGACAAGACATTTCCTTTAAAACCGCAAACCTATTCCCGAATGCCAATGAAGTTTCCATCAAGGAAATCTGGCAGGGAGAGATGTTTGACTGGTATCGAAAAAAGCACCTCGAAGAACGAGGGGCTGAATGCTGGCCTTGCCGTGGTTGCTCGGCGTGGCTAGGTGGAATTCGCGATTGGGATTACGGTTGGTTGAATGTCCTCAAGAAATCAGGGGATCACCTCAAACAAGTGATGAGTCGAGATCTCGGCTTGGAAGTTGAGATCTATGAACCGAAGATGTAATTCGCGCCTCTAGGTTCTTCATGCCCGCACTTTCTGTGCTGCTTGGGAAAACCGACGAAATTGGCCAGAGCTCCTTTTGGTCCTTTGGGGAAGTCGAGCGACGCCATCTCGAAGAAAAGGGAGTTCGGTTTCTCACCTTTGGAGCCCAGGATACGGATCTCGAGATTCATTCCCTGGAAAACGATTTCCACTTTTTGGAAACTCAGCTCTCCACGCGTCAATTCAAGCCTGATTTAGCCCTGATTATTACCGGGGGTTACGGATTCTTGCCCGAAGGGATCGAAAATGCTTCCTTTCCAATTTTCCTCTTGAACATTGAATGGTTCTTAACCTCCCAACATTTTTATTATCAGTCTCAACGAACGGACCAACTCTTAGCCGTTCTAGAAACCACCAAACCGTATTTTAAACGAATGACCGGGAAGGCGACTTATGTGACCTCACTCCCCTTACTAGGAGATCAATTTAACCAATTTTATCCTATTCCGGATGTGGAGAAGATCTATGATGTCAGCTATGTTGGAACGTGTAACCCGCTCATTCATCCTGAAAGAACCAAGTTTCTTGCGCAACTGGCAACTCTCCCAGAAAAGTACAAGGTCCTCATTTCCCAAAATCTTTCCAAAGGAAGCCCTGATTTTCATTTTGAGTCAACAAATCGGGTGAACAATCAAAGCAAGATTTGCGTTAACTCAAGCCATCCTCTTGTGAAAGCGGTCGGGACTCGAATTGCGCACACATTCTTTAGCGGCGCTTTCCTCCTAAGCGATCACTTGGTGGACGAGAAGGCATTCTTGAAGCCAGGAGTTCATTGCGATTTCTACACGGATGAGAATCTCTCAGAGCAAATCGAATATTATCTTGAACAGCCAGATGAACGTGAAGCCATGGCTAAGAATGGGCTCCAGTATGCGCGTGAAGGAGCATTTTCCTTCTCGTCTATTTTGATCCGTTTCCTTGATGAGGTGAGGAAGACCCCTTTTGAAAAACTGAGATCAAAAGGAAGGTTTAAAAATCTTTCCAAGGCCGAACAATCCATGGCTCTTGGGATTGAGGTGCTCCTTTCAGGGCTTGTTTCACAAGAGAAAGGTTTGAAAAAGGGGATTGACTATCTGGAGCAAGCGTTTCAATTGGAGCCAAACAACGAAGCCATTCTCAACAATCTTGGGGCGGCATACGTTTTCTATTTTCTCACTTCTAGAAATGCTTCCGTAACAGAGCGTGAAAGAGCGCATGAGAGAGGGTTGGAGCTCTTTCAGAGAGTCAGGGAACTGAACCCGTCCGATGTCTTCTCTCGGTTTAATGCAGCGTATCTCCACTATCGAAACAAAGATTGGAAAGAAATACACAAGCAGTTCATGGAATTGACCGAACTTTTGGAAGGGGACACAAAGGTTAGCTTTTCCCACATCGGTCTTGTTGTTCCCGGCTTTTTCGACATCTTTTCCAAGCGAAAATGGCAAGAGCTTTTCTTCGAGCGATTTGAGGATGGAAAGCCAACCCCCAAGTTTTATGACGGTGTGAGGGAGTACATGCTTTGGCATCTCAACACTTGGATGGCTGAATTTCATGTGGAGTGTTTTCGATTTGCAGCCGCTATCGAGCATTATCGAAACGCAGCGCTTCGATTCAAGGATGCGGATCAAACGTTTGAGTTGCTAGGCTGGTGTTTGGTCAAGATGAAGCAGTTTGAAGAAGCTCGAGATGCTTTTAGGCACAGCCTCGAGCTAAACCCGCTCAATGTTCGGAGCGCCGGTTATCTGTGCGACATGCTGATTGCCTTGGGCGATCGAAAAAGCGCACTCGAGTTGGCCAAGAAATACGCTTTGATTTGTCAACGAATTTCGATTTTCAATTTTGCGGTGACGCACTTTTTAAGAATTCAGGAGGAAGGTGGGACCAGTGAAGGAAATGCGACCTCTCTCTCTGCCATCCACTAAGGTTGGAGTGCCATTCGATCTTGGAAGGAAGTATGCTGCTTTCCAAAAATGGCTTTGTTACAAACTGATGCCACACTTTCCATGCCTTGAGATTCCGCTTCGAGATCCAAAAGAATTTCAGGAGTATAATTACAAGGGAGCTTCATTTGTTCTGGGTGATTTTCCGGGAGAGAGTATCGAGGGGAAAGCAATTCTTGATCTTGGTTGCGGAGATGGGGGCAAGACGGTGTACTATGCTTGCCATGGAGCAAGAAAAGCGGTGGGAGTGGACCCGAATCCAAGGAAGTTTCCATTAGCGCAAAACTTTGCACAAGAACGAAATTGTCAGAACGGCGTGGAATTCATCTCTGCATCCGGAACGGACTTGCCACTTAAAGAAGAAACCTTTGATTCGATCATTTCAAGCAGTGTTTTGGAACACGTTGATCGAGAGGAACTCTTGCCTCTCTTTTCCGAGTGTTACCGGGTGTTAAAGAAGGGGGGGCAGTTTCTCGTTCGATTTCACCCTTACCGTTCGCGCCTTGGAACACACATTAATTTCTATGTGGCGATTCCTTGGTGCCAATATTTTTTTCATGAACAGGTTCTTCTTGAGATTGTCAAAGAAAGGCATCTTCAAAGAATGTCTTCCGGTGGAGATCACTTCTATGATTCCACAAAGCTCATGGCCTCAAAGCACCTCTGGGAGATTAATCACCTCAACCGATTGACGCTAAAGGAGTTTGAATCCATCATCAAGCAAACTCCTTTTCGAATCGCGAAGCGCTATCCAAGTAACAAAGGTCTCGAGAGATTTTTGGCAAGACTTCCCCTTATTCGGGAGTTCTTGACCAATCATGGAGTCTACGTTCTGGAGAAGACTTAGACGGTTCCAGATAGCGCAGATAGGGCTCTAATTCGAAGGCTTTTTCGAAATGGACCATCGCTTCTTCTGGATCTTCATTTTCGAGAAACATCCCAAGAATGGCATGAGCTTCGGCATCGGGGTGATTGCTTATAACATCCCTACAAACTCGAATCGCTTTCTTGTGGCGGTTTGTTTCATAGAGTCCAAGAGCGGCTAACAAATGCTGATAAGGGTGTTTCCGATTCTGCAAGAGTTTGTCCAAAGATTCTTCCGTTTTCGCATGTTCCGTTGCCTTGACCAGATGGAGAAAAACAACATCCGAATAATCTTTCATCGAGAGGATTTCACTGAAAAGTGAAGTTTCAAAGCTTCCAAGAGCCGCGTTGGCCTCCAGAAGAACTGCCTTTGTCAACAAGTTGTTCGGATTTCGCTCCAAACTTTTTGATGCGAAGCCTCTTGTTTGCTCCCATTCATCATACAATGAATGAACTATTCCGTTACTTAACCAGAATTCTGATTCCTGATGGTCTAACAAAACATTCAGTTGGACTGATTCTTCAGACTGCTTTCTTGTTTTTCCATTAAGGTGAGAGACTATGTTTTGAGCAACACGCCTCCAAGCGAGCTCTTCGAGTCCTTTTTTTCTTCCCAGTAAACCCCTTATTCTAGTTTCGACAGGATGTTCAAAGGCATAACGCATGATTCTTTGCAAGCTTTCCACATCGGGCTTTCCCAGAAAAGGCTTTCCAGTGAGAGGCTCCGGAAAGAGTGTCTCATCGATGAAATGAGTGGAGGTAGGTATGGCGTGATAGGTCCCCCAACGTTGAATATCGAGTCCGGCTCCATAACCACTGATGGCCAAAGGGAGCGCATGCCCGATGAAGTGGGGGAGAAATCGTGGAAAGTTCAAACCACAGTGGCTTACAATACCAAACGAGGCCATCCGGTAAAAAAGTGGCAAGGTGTCGATGCTGTTCGTTGTGGCAAAGGCGATGTCTGCGCAGGTACCGGTGTGACTCAAACTTTCTAACTTCTTGAATAGAGATGCCGATTCCGCGGTGGCTAGATAAAGTAAAGCGACATTATCCGCTGGCTTAAATTCTTTGATATACGCATCGAGGGCAAGATTGCCACCTTCTTCGAGGCCCGTGGTTCCTACAAAAAGAAAGACAAATCGATTTGCAAAATTCTGATGAAGCTTTCTCCCCGATGGATTCAAGCGCTCGGGGTCAAACCCCCTTGCAAAAACAGCAAGCTTTGCTTCGGGAATCCCTTGAGCTTGATAAAACTTTTTTTCAGTGGCAGAATTGACCCAGATTTCCTCCACCGTTCCGTTCTGAACGAGACTGACCCAGCTTTTGGGAAGTGCGCCGTAATCCCAAGGGAGGTAAGTGATCGATTTTGTGTTCTCAGAAAGCGCTTTGGGGTGGCCGTCAAAAGGAGACACAAGGCGAAAGGGGGCTGGTTTCGTGTGGAGGAGACTTTGCCCCGCGATCTCGAGTGTCTTGAAATAATCAAGAATGGGAGCCATGAGTTTGTCATGAGTTTTTCTACCTTGTTTAGGATGCATGACAAGTGGAATTCTGTTTGTTCGCAATGCGTGAGCAATTCCTTGATTGCTCTCCCCATCAATTCCTGAGAGTAAAGGGCCTTCGAGTTCAATTTGAGGCTCCTCGATAATGGGTTTAAAACTGTTTCTTCGCGGGATGAAAGATTCGAAGGCCAAGTTGAAGATTTTGTTCCATTCGCTTTTATATTTTTCAAAATTGAACATTTCGGAAATGGTTTGACGAGCACGTTTTCCTAACTTCACGGCCAGTTCTTGATCATCTAACAAAGTCAACAGTCTTTCTCGGAGCACTTGAGGATCGGAAGAAACAAAGCCATTTTCCCCATCTTTGATGACACAGCTTGGATAAGGTGTGGTGACCACAGGCATTCCCGAAGCCATGGCTTCTAATTGAGCCGTGGTGACCACGAAGTCATAGCGAGGCGAATTCGTGGCGAAAAAAACTCGGTGCCGACAAAGGGCTTGTCTTAGATCATCCCAGTCATCGGCGATTCGAGCATTGGGGAGGTGAGGATTGTTTCCCAAGATCGTGTGAGGCATGTCTTTCGTGACTTCGGAAAAGAGCGAATAGTTGAATTCTTCCCGTTCCTTTAGGAAATTTCCAACTCGGAGTACCTTCGGGATGTCTCCGACGTACGGACCGTAATCTTCAAGCGGAATCGCATTGTAGGTATCAAAAACATGAGCTGGAAGTTTTGAATCCCCTAATTCTTTCTCCATGACTTCGCGTGTGGTAAAGGCAAGAAAATAGTTTGGGAGCAAACCTCGGATGTACTCGTAGATTTCGGTTTGTTTTTCTGGGTAGAGGTTCCCTAGCGTTGAGAATTCTCCCAAGAAGACCGTGATCGGGAAATACATCTTGGGAATCGGAAGATGCTTGAAAAAGGCCATGTCGAGAAAAGCAATCGCTAACGCAAGATCGGTTTTTTGAGCATGAACAACTTCCCGAAGTTCCGCCAGTTCAGAGATGAGGTGAACGTTTGACGGGATGGGTCGATAGTTGGTTTGCCAAGAATCCTTTCCATCAATTCTTGTCATTCCTAACACTTTGGGTTCCACAACGTAAAATTGATGGCCTGTCTTTGCGAGTCCAAAAATGAAAGACTCATGCCAATCAATCAAGAGAATCGTCAATTTTCACACAACCTCAAGCACATTTGTGGTTACCTGTTCCATATTCGTAGCAGGAACCCTCATTTCTTTTTGGAAGGCATTCCTTGAGCAAAAGGAGGTCTTATGGGAGAAACCACGGCAGATGATCTTTTCGAGAGCAAGGTTGCTGAACTGCGGGAGCTTTATCACAGTTTGAGAGATGAGATGCGCCGGAAATGGGATCGCGATCTCCCACTTGAAGAACTCTTGTTTGATCGTTGGGAACGTGCGAAACACCTTGGGTTTGGCGAAGGGACAAGCATTTTTCACAATAGCTATGTTTACGGAAAAGTGATTGTGGGGCGCGAGACTTGGATAGGCCCTTTTACTTTCCTTGATGGGAGCGGAGGTCTTGAGATTGGAGACCATTGCAACATCAGCGCTGGCGTGCAAATTTACACGCACTCCACCGTGAAACGGGCGGTGTCTGGTGGAAAGGCTGAGCCTGAGCGCGCTCCGGTAAAAATTGGAAATTGCTGCTACATTGCCCCTGGGGTCATTATTTCAAAAGGGGTAACCATCGGAGATCACGCGGTGATCGGGGCCAGTGCATTTGTTAATCGCGACATCCCCGCTTTTTCGGTGGGGGTGGGTGTTCCATGCCGCGTGACCGGCAAGGTGGAACTCAATGAGGCAGGAGAAGTGTCCATTACGTACCAAGAACGGTCTAAGCGGATGTATTAGGTGGCTTCCGACCGGAAGCCACAAAAATGAGACTCATGATGTACGCAGTCTTTGAAGTGATGAACAGATCGTACTCGCGTCGGTATTGTTCCCATTCTTCTTGCGACACTCCCCCCTCCGTGGAGAGGAGCGACTGATATCGATCAGGATGATATTGAGGAAGAAATGGTTCAAGGCCAAGCTCATCGCTATGGGTAAGAATCGCATCAAGTGTGAGCCGCTCGAATCGAGCGTCCCGAAGTAAACGCCACAGCTTTCGGCCGATATGTGGATTGCCGCCGCGCTTCGACTGTAATCCGCGCAGGCGATTCATCAGGGTGGAAAACGAGGGGAGGCCTCCATCGATGATCCCCCCCAAATCATCATCGATGTCAGCGATGGCAAGGGTGCCGCCAGACTTGAGTAGACGCGACGTTTCCTCCAAGGTGGTTTCAGGAGCCCCAAGGTGCTGGAAGAGATAACGCGCTATCGCAAAGTCAAACGATTCGTCGGCTAAGCTAGTACTCCCAGTCGATTCTTGCAGGATCTCGACTTTGTGAGGAATGTGCTTAGCAAGGCGCTTCCTGGCGAGCTCAGTCATGGCTGGATCGAGATCGACGGCTGTGAGCTTGCTCGCAGGAAAGCTGTCAAGCAAGAGCTCGGTGACAAACCCAGGACCACAACCGAGTTCGAGAATAGACATGCCATCTTGCAATCCGAGGTGCTTGAGGAGCTGGACTTCCTTCCCCCAGCTTACATGCGCTTGTGCACTCAGCCATTGAGGGTCAGAAAGAAGTTTGGATGAAGTCAGACGAGCGTCCGTCACGGTGCGTTTTTATTCGACATGAGAGGTCCTTCTCATCCCAGTAGAGGTTTCGAGGAATTTTGCCGAAAAATGAGTAGGAATCGATGAAAGCCATGAATCTACTGATCGGGATCACCGATGAGATCAATGCGGTTGCTTTTTGGAGTTTTGACGAGGAAGTCCGCCGGACACTGAAAGAACACGGCATCAGTGTCCTTACCTTTGGAGCGAAAGAAACGGACATCGTGGTCGATGCTTTAAGTCAAAACTACGATGAGCTTGCTTCACAACTGAAGTCACGAAACTTTGTTCCCGATTTAGCTCTTATCATAACAGTGGGCTATGGCCTTTTGCTTGAAGGAATTGAGAGAGCTCCCTTTCCACTTGCACTTCTGTATCTAGAGTGGTTTTTCACCGCTCAGAACCTTTACCTCACTTCGCTTCGAGTTGACCATATTTTCGCGGTTCTCGAGAGCTCCAAAGAAGATGTGAAGCGAATAACTGGAAAAGATCCCCTTATCACTTCACTCCCCCTCATGGGAGATCGATTCCCGCAATTTCACCCATTGCCTGAGGTGGAGAAAGCCTATGACGTAGTTTACATCGGGAATTGTAATCCGGTGGCCCACCCAGAGCGGACCCGATTTTTTGAGCGACTGGCGCTCCTTCCGGAAAAATACAAGGTTTTGATTGGCCAGACCCGCACACCAGACAACAAATCGGTCATTCTTGAAGAAACCAATCGAGTCAACAATCAAGCGAGAATCGGGATTAACTTTAGCCAACCTTACATGAAGGCTGTTGGAACTCGTGTGGCCCACACGTTGATGAGCGGCACCTTTCTCCTAACCGAGCACATGATGGATGAAAAAGATTTTTTGGCTGATGGGAAAAACTGCGGTTTTTATGATCCCGATAATTTGGAAGCAAAAATTGCTTATTACCTTGCGCACGAAGAAGAACGCGAAACGATGGCTAAAAACGGCTTGAAGCATGCGGAGAATGGAGCCTTTTTCTTCACCAAAACGTTGTTGAAAATGTTGGACAAACTAAAAAGCAGGCTGGAATCTCCATTTAAAAACAATCGTGGTTTTATTGCACTTCCAGAATACAAGCAACTCACCTATCTGGGGATGCAAGCCATGTTTTCTAAAACCATTACCGAGAGTCGAGGCTTCGTGAAAGGGGTTCAGTATTTTGAAAAGGCGTATCACAAGGAATCCAACAGTGCTGAAACGTCAAATAATCTAGGGGTTAGCTACGCGGCTTGCTACCTGTTTGGCCTTGACTTGTCCGATGCGCAAAAAGGAAACTTTAAAGGAAATGCTTTAGGGCTATTTCGCCAAGTTCAACGCATCTCAAAAAACGATATCCTATCTCGATTCAATTTGGCTTGCCTCTATTGGCAAGAAAAGGACTTTAAAAGTTTTTCTCAACTCTTCATCGAAATAAACGGCCTCTTTGAGGAATTAGAAGAAGGCTGGGAGTCTCTTTTCCCGTACAGCGGTTTATTGCTCATGTATTTTTTTGACTTTTACTCGATCAAACGGTGGCAAGAGCTTTTCTTTCAATATTGTCATGATGGGAAGCCAGTCAAGGAGTTTTACATTGGGGTCAAGCGCTATGTTCTCTGGATCTTAAATGAGTGGATGGGGGAGCTCTTGACCCATCAGGAAAAGCATGAAGCTGCCGCTGAGCATTATCGTGAAGCGAGCACTTACATGCCTGATGCCGATCGGACAATGGAAGAGCTTGGCCGGAGTTTGTTGAAAGCTGGGAAAAACGTCGAAGCCAAGGCCGCCTTTGAAAAATCGATAGCGCTTAATCCATTGAATGCAACCTCAGCGCTAGCCATTTGCGAGATCGAACTCAATTTAGGCAACCGAGATCGAGCGAAACAAATTGCGAGAAAGTATCAGTTGATTTCAGAACGAATTTCGATTTTTGGTTCAGCCCTCGAGCACTTCAAGCGCGTCCTCGCCTCCGCAAGCTAGTCACTCCCACTCGATGGTGGCTGGTGGCTTGGAGGTAATGTCGTAAACAACGCGGTTGATTCCGCGAACTTCACTGACAATGCGGCTTGAAATTCGACTGAGGAGATCCCAAGGCAATCGGGCCCAGTCAGCGGTCATCCCATCGGATGAGTGAACCGCTCGCAAGGCCACAACGTTTTGGTAGGTTCTTCCATCTCCCATCACCCCGACCGTTTTCAACGGAAGAAGCACGGCAAAGTATTGCCACAAGGAGGACCTTTCTTTATATTTCCCGATTTCTTCTCTAACCACGGCATCCGCTTGACGCAGAAGCTCTAGCCCATCAGGGGTGATGCTTCCCAAGATTCGAACCGCAAGTCCGGGTCCAGGGAAAGGTTGGCGTTCAATCATCGGGTTTGGAATCCCGAGTTTTTTCCCAAGTGCACGAACTTCGTCTTTAAAGAGATAACGAAGAGGTTCCACCAGTTTAAACCCGATTTTTTCAGGAAGCCCCCCCACGTTATGATGAGTCTTGATCTTTGCCGCAAGCTTGTTTTCTCGTGTGGCGCTTTCGATGACATCAGGATACAAGGTTCCTTGAACGAGGAAATCAATCCCTTTCAGCGATTTGGCTTTGGCTTCGAAAACGCGAATAAAAGTCTCCCCGATGATTTTTCTTTTTTTCTCAGGGTCAATGACACCTTTGAGTTTTTTTAAGAAAATATCCGAAGCATCCTCGATATGGAGTTTGATCGGGAATTTTGAAAGAATCGATTTGACTTCATTGCGTTCATTGTGACGAAGAAGCCCGTTGTCCACGAAAACAGCATGGAGCTTGTTTCCGATAGCTTTTGAAACAAGGACGGCAGCCACCGTGGAATCAACCCCGCCGGAAACAGCGCAAATGGCTCGACTGTCACCCACCGTTTTCCGAATGCTAGCCACCGACTCTTCGATGAACGAAGAAAGATTCCAGTTAAAGTGACAGCCACAAATTTCCAGGAATTGCTTGAGAAGTTGGTTCCCGAATGGGGTGTGTGTCACCTCAGGATGAAATTGCACACCGTAGATCTTTTTTGAATCATTCCCCATGGCTGCAATGGCCCCTGACAGACTCTTCGCCAAGACATGAAATCCTGGAGGAAGCTTGCGGACCTCGTCCCCATGGCTCATCCAGCAATCCCCACCCTTGATTCCCTGAAACAGTGGAGAATGGTTGGTGATGGCAATCTTGGCTGGGCCATATTCCCTTCGCGATGTTCCTTCCACTTTTCCGTGAAAAGTCGCGGCCAAAAGCTGCATTCCATAACAGATTCCAAGTATCGGAAGGTTGATTTCCGAAATCCAATCAGGAAGCTGGGGAGCATTTCGATCATAAACGCTGGCTGGTCCACCACTTAAGACAATGCCTTTGGGCGATAAGGCTTGAAGACGCTTTAAGGAAACATCATGGGGGAGAAGCTCACTGTAAACGCCAAGTTCGCGAATTCGCCGGCAGATGAGCTGATTGTATTGAGCGCCGTAATCAAGAACAACGATGCTTTCTTTCATCAAAAGCTAGGTGCCCGATTTCTGGGGTGTCTTCACCGAAGTTCGTGTTTTCTTTACGCATTGAGAAACAAAAGCCTTAAAGAGTTCTGAAAAAGCTGGATACACTTCAGTCGATTCGGGATGCCATTGTACCCCCACCACCCAAGGATGCTCTTTGGATTCCACCCCTTCAATAACTCCGTCTGGGGAAATGGCGGTCACTTCAAGAGAGGTGGGTAAATCTTTCAAAGCCTGGTGGTGTCTTGAATTAACCTCTTTTTCCTCCCCCAAGATTCCTGAAAGCTTGGAGTTCTTCTTGATCACAATGGGATGGCGCATTTTTCGCTTTTCTTCGCGAACAGCTTGGCTTTGATCTTGATGGGGTGAAAGAAGTTCTTTTCCAAATTGCTTTGCAAGATCCTGATGCAGGTTGCCTTGCATGGCCACATTTAGTACTTGGATTCCACGGCAGATGGCGAGAACCGGTTTCTTGGTTTTGAGAAATGCATTGAGTACTTTGAATTCAAACTCATCGCGCTTTCGATCGGGTTCGTCACAGAATGGTTCTTTCTTTTCGTCGTAGAATTCCGGGTCAACATCTTCTCCACCCGACAATAAAAGACCATCCAAGGAAGGCTCAGCAAACGATGCGCCTGGTCGAAGGGGGATTGCTTCTCCACCTGCATTGATAACCGCGTCGATGTATTCTTTGTCTGAGGGGATCTCTTTTGCCCCGAGGGTAATCCCGATTTTTGGTTTCATTCCCTCACCCAATAATTTGGAGCTTCTTCAACTTGAGAAAGAGAATGGGGATGGCTTTCTCGCATTCCGGCTTGAGTAATTCGGATAAATTTCTTGCCGCGAAGTGCTTCGATATTTTTTGCCCCGAGATAACCCATGCCCGCCCGCAAACCGCCAAGCAGTTGGTGAATAATCCGATGAATCTGCCCCTTGTAAGGGACTTTCCCTTCAATCCCTTCAGGGACAAGCTTCGATTCAGCCACACCGTCTTGCGCATACCGATCGCGAGAATAAACTTTCATGGCCCCAAGACTTCCCATTCCACGATAGGCTTTATACCGCTGACCTTCTTCGAGGATCACTTCTCCGGGTGCCTCATCGGTTCCAGCAAACAACCCACCGAGCATGACCACCGAGGCACCACCCACCAAAGCTTTTGTAATGTCTCCGGAATGATTGATTCCCCCATCACCAATGATCGGAATCTTGTATTTCTTGGCCATTTGGTAACAGTCATGAATGGCGGTAAATTGAGGAATTCCGACCCCTGCGACAATTCGAGTGGTGCAAATCGATCCAGGGCCAATACCAACTTTGATCGAGTCAGCCCCTGCGTCGATAAGATCTCTAACCGCTTCTGGAGTTGCTACGTTGCCGGCAATGACTTGAATGTCGTGATGTTTCTTGATTCGTTTCACCATGTTGATGACGTCTTCGGAATGTCCGTGAGCGGTATCGACAACGATGACATCCACTTCCGCAGCAACAAGGGCCCCTACACGATCCCAAGCATCCCCGCGAACTCCCACAGCGGCACCCACAAGAAGACGCCCATGTTTGTCTTTGGCTCCATGGGGATACATTGCTTTTTTCTGGATGTCTTTCACCGTGATCAAGCCTTTGAGTTTTCCATCTTTATCCACGATGGGAAGCTTTTCAATTTTGTGTTGATGGAGAATTTCTCGCGCTTCTTCTAAGTCAGTCCCTTCCTTGGCTGTGATCAGTGGGAGTTTGGTCATTAAGGTGTGAATCGGTTTGTTGTAATTTCTTGCAAAACGAAGGTCACGATTCGTCAGCATTCCAACGAGCTTTCCTTCAGGATCCGTGATTGGAATGCCAGAAATGTGATAGGTGGCCATCACCTGAAGTGCCTTTTCAATCGGCTCATCGGGTTGCATTCGGATTGGGTTTCGAATCATCCCACTTTCAGCACGCTTCACCCGATCAATTTCTTCGGTTTGCCGTTCGATGGGGAGACTGCGATGAATGATTCCAATCCCACCTTCGCGCGCCAGGGCAATGGCCATTCGAGCTTCGGTCACTGTATCCATGGCGGCGGATACCAGGGGGGTATTCAGCCGTATTTTTCGTGTTAGCCAGGTGGATGTATCCACTTCATTGGGGAGCACGGAGGAACGCTGTGGAACCAACAAGATGTCATCAAAAGTTAGTCCTTCGCCAATGTGCTGACTTGCTTCTGAAGTCTTGCCATTGGAGGAGGGTTTGGATCGAGTCGTCTTGACGCTTATGGTGCTGCTCTTTCGTGCCACCTGGGGATACCTCCAGCTTACTTAATTATAATATTCGCCTTATCCCCACAAGAAAACCTTTTTGAATTCAGGATGAATTCATCCTGCGGCCACAGGATGTGGTCGGCCGCGGACACAGACGTGAGAAACCGCTGGATTCGTCTAACGTCAGGATGCATTCAGATTGCCCATGATTCTTGGTAAGGTATTTTCAGCGACATCGGCCAATTGGGAAATCGGGATATCGAGTCCGCCGTGGAAAACAAGAGAACTCCCACCCACGACCCCTAGACATTGAATTGCAATCGTTTCTTCTTCGGCTAGCTTTTCAAAGAGCGATGCTTTGTCAGGAGATACCGTGACCACATAGCGGGAAGGGGCTTCACTTAACCATTCTTCCACCGAGAAGTTCGAGTCGAGTTTGGCTCCAAGACCTGACTGTATCGCACACTCTGCGACAGACACGAAGAGCCCCCCTTGGCCGACATCATGACAGGATGAGAGGAGTTCTGTTTGGGTGGATTTCAAAAGGGCTTCTGAAATTTTCTTTTCGGTTTCCCAAGATAGCGGAGGAAGATGGTCACTCTCAATTCCAAGAAACTCGAGGAAAAGTGATCCGGAGAGATCGTGATTTGAAGGCCCAACCAAATAAATCTTCTCCCCTTCTCTTTGGAAGGCAATCGGAACAATTCTTTGAATGTTGGCAACTTTTCCGACCATCCCAAGGATCGGGGTGGGCAAGATTCTTTCTTTTTCGCTTTCATTATAGAACGAGACATTACCAGAAACCACGGGTAGCTTCAAAGCTTGACACCCGGTCACCAGGCCTTCCATCGCTTCGACAAACTCGCTGTAGCTTTCAGCCTTATCTGGATTACCAAAGTTTAGGCCATCGGTGAGCGCCAAAGGTGTTGCCCCGACACAGGTGAGATTTCTCAAAGCTTCAGCCAGAAGATACTGGGCACCAAGCTTTGGGTCAATCTTGCAGTAGCGTCCGTTTCCTTCCATGGTGACGGCGATGCCCCACGATTTTCCATGAACTCGGATGACAGCGGCATCTGCACCAGGGCCAACCACCGTGTTGACTTGCACCATGTGATCATATTGCTCCCACGCCCATTTCTTGTTGACCAAACTGGGAGTGGCGAGGAAATCGAGAAGTGTTTTCTTGAGATCGGAAAATGATGGAAGTTTGTACGTTCTCGTTGGACGGTTCTCTTTTTTAATCTCTGGATAAATAGGGGGTGGGTCGACCAAAGCCGCTGTAGAAAGCGAAGCCACGAGTTGATCTCGGGAAAAAATCTTAACGACTTCTTCTTGGATTGTTTTTCCGATCACCTCGGCTTCTAATCCCCACTTGTGGAAGATTTCGCGAATTTTTTCAGTGTTTTTTTCATCGACAGCAGCTAACATTCGTTCTTGAGACTCACTCATCATGAATTCCCAAGGTTCCATCCCCTTTTCTCGGGCAGGGATCTTTGAAACATCGACTTCCATCCCACACTTTCCTGCGGCGCTCATCTCACTTGTGGTGCAAGTCAGGCCCGCGGCCCCCATGTCCTTTAGAGCCACAAAAAGTTTTAGTGAAGCTGCTTCGAGCGTTGCTTCAATCAAGCACTTGCCAAAGTATGGGTCACCCACTTGGACCGTAGGGCGCTTGCTTAGCGCCTCGCGCATTTCTTGAGAGGCGAGAACACTGCATCCGCCAATTCCATCGCGACCTGTGCTTGATCCAAGAATCATCACGGCGCAATTCGGTTTGGCCTTTGAAGAAAGAAGCGCTTCTTTGGGAGCAATTCCAATGCACATCACATTCACTAAACAATTGCTCGAG
>JABDET010000008.1 GCA_013286945.1 Candidatus Melainabacteria bacterium | reverse complement strand
TCGCTGTGGATGGTGGAATGGCGGACAATCCCCGAGTGGCTCTTTATCAAGCCAAGTATGAAACCACCTTGGCCAATCGAGCGAAAGATGAAGCGAATGAAAAAGTCACGGTGGCTGGAAAGTGTTGCGAGTCGGGTGACATTCTTTTTTGGGATGTTCCGTTAGCCAAGCCGAAGTCTGGGGACATTCTAGCCGTGTTTTCGACTGGAGCTTATCATTACTCCATGGCCAGCAACTACAATCGACTTCCGCGTCCTGCGGTCGTTCTTTGCCGGGATGGCAAAGCGGAACTGATCATTCGCCGAGAAACTTATGATGACATTGTTTCAAAAGATCTCGTTCCAAGTTGGTTGAACCACCGAGGTCGTTCACGCAGTCGCTAGTCCGTTCATGTTAAACCTCGACCCCCACGTTCTTCTGGGCATCGTTGTTCGAACCGTCTTTATTTATCTAGTCGTGCTGCTGGGCGTTCGAGCGATCGGGAAGCGAGAAATTGGGCAGCTCACCCCTTTTGAGCTCGTTTTCTTGCTCCTCATCAGCAACGCAGTTCAAAATGCCATGACAGGCCCTGACACCTCGGTGACCGGTGGCATCGTTGCTGCCGTGACTCTGATTGCCATGACGAGTCTCATTTCACTTCTCTTTTTCCGAAGCTTGAAATTCAGGCATTGGGTTGGAGGGGTACCAACAGTGCTTGTTTCTCAAGGGAGAATGGTGATCGAGCATTTGGAAAAGGAAAAATTAAGTGTCGAAGAGCTGAATCAAGCGCTTCGCGAGCATGGGGTTATGCGCGTTGAAGACGTCGAATTGGCGGTTCTAGAAATTGATGGTTCGGTGAGCATTATTCGGACTGAAGACCTGAAGCCAGAAGCAAAATCCCGTGCCAGGCGCAATCTCCGATTTACCAGAAATAAATCGTAAAAAAAGTGAGCTGGCAAAACCAGCTCACCCCGACCTTTCGAATCTGGAAGATATCTTGATCTGGACCTCGAAATATAAAGATATCGTGCTTGATCGCCTACAAGATTATCTACAATCCAGCCAGCTTTTGGAAGCATCCAACAGCCTTCTTCTGGCTGTCTCGGGTGGACCTGACTCCATGGCCATGCTCCATCTTTTCTGCCGCATGCGAGAGCGGTGGAATTTAAGGCTCGAGGTGGTTCACCTGAATCATGGAATTCGGGGGAAGGAAGGAGACGAAGACGCTGGTTTTGTAAACGAGGCCTGCAAACACCTTGGAATCCCTTTTCGCTTATTTCAGTTTAACGTTCCAAAATATGCGAAAGAAAAAAAGCTATCCATCGAAGAAGCAGGACGTCAGATCCGATTCCACTTTTTTTGCCGATACGCGAAGGCGAAAAAATTCGACCGAATGGCTTTCGCTCACACAGCCGACGATCAAGCGGAGACGATCTTGCTAAATCTCTTTCGTGGTGCTGGTCCGCGGGGATTGTCTGGAATTCCCGTTCGGAATGGATTGGTGATTCACCCCATGCTTAAGTTTCGAAAAAAAGAGCTCCTTCAATTTCTGGAAGACCATGAGCTTCAGTATCGCGTTGACAAGAGCAATGAGACAAGAGATTATGCAAGAAATCGAGTTCGTCTCGAGGTTCTCCCCTTTCTTGAAGAAAGACTACAGCGCAACATTCGAGAGAATCTTATTCGGACAGCAGAGATCGTCAGTGAGGAGGAAGCATGGTTTGAAAAACAAATCACGGTCTTGTTTCAGAAGAGATTTCGATTGTGCGGGAAGGGAATTTCACGGCTTGAGCTCCCCTCGGAAGATGAACTCCCTCCACCATTAGAAAGACGGCTGGTTCGGAAGTTTCTTGAGAGTTCTCTCGGGACTCTGGATGGGGTCACCTTTCATCACATTGAAGAAGTTCGAAAACTTCTTCAAAAGGAAAACGGCAAATGATTTATTTTTCTTGACGCTGTCATTGAAAAAACAAAGGATGGACTTTTTTTTTCTGCGCCTTATCAACCCTGGAAGGGGGAGATTGAAGTCTCAGTCCCAGGTCAAACTGAAGTAAAACCATTGCAAATTCAAATTACAGCTAAGATCACTTTTCCAACAAGGCCCTCTGAAAAAGAGGGGGCAGAAGCCTTCTTGGATTATGAAGCCATTCAATCTCCGCTCATGATTCGCACTTGGCGGCCAGGCGATTGGTTCTGTCTCTTGGGCCTCGGAAAAAGAAAGAAGCTGCAAGATTATTTTGTGGATCGGAAGATCCCGAGGCTCATGCGCGATCGAGTTCCGCTTTTAATTTCTGGCGATTCCATTCTTTGGGTGGGGGGACATGACGTTGACGATCGATTTAAGGTGACAGAAAAGACACAAGAAATTTTGCATTTGAGGATTGCTGAAGCATGAAGGTTGAGGAAGCACCCATCCAAGAAATCGTACTTTCCGAAGAAGCGATCCAGCAGCGTGTTCGGTCGCTTGCCCTTCAGGTTTCGAGCGACTACGCTGAAAATGGCATACACCTTGTGGCTGTTTTGAAGGGAGCTTTGGTTTTTCTGGCTGACTTTTCGAGGGCTTTAACCATTCAAGCCACCTTAGATTTTATGGTGGTTTCAAGCTACCAAGAAACGCGCAGCACCGGAGAAGTTCGAATTCTAAAAGATTTGGACTATCCCATTGCCGATCGCCATGTCCTTTTGGTCGAAGATGTCATCGACAATGGGGTAACGATTCAATCATTACTGACGACACTCAAGTTAAGAAAGCCAGCGTCTCTCAAAGTCTGTACTTTGTTGGACAAGCGCGAAAAACGGGCAGCACCATTTCAGCCCGATTATAATGGTTTTGTCATTTCAAACCAATTTGTGGTCGGGTACGGATTGGATTACAACGAACGCTATCGCAATTTGCCTTACATCGCCACATTAAGGAAGGAAGTTTATGAACATTTTTGAAAGAAACAAGTAAGAGGAAAGGAGAAATCGATTTGCTTCGAGGTTCACGTTTACTTTTGGTCTTGTTGGTTCTGGTCTCCATCGGGCTTTATTTTGCTCAGCACATGAAGATGGGAAATAAGCCTGCCCAGAAGATTTATAGCGAATTCTTTGATGATGTCCGGAAAGGGCAGGTTGAAAAAGTTGTGGTGACCAGAACCGAGATTCAGGGCACCTACAAACCCAAGCCGGATGGTCCTGGTGGAGAATTCGTGACGTATGCCCCGAATGATCCCGATTTGTTCCGTTTTCTCCGGAAGTACAATGTGGCCACTCAGGTCGATAACAAAGATGATGCTCAGTGGTGGAACCTGGCCGGTTTATTTCTCCCTGCAATTCTTGTCTTCTTGTTGATTTATTTCGTGATGCGGCAGGCCCAAGCTGGCGGCAGTCAAGCCTTCTCTTTTGGAAGAAGCAAAGCCCGATTGCTCAATGAAAATCGACCCAAAGTTTCATTTAACGATGTGGCTGGGGTGGATGAGGCCAGACAAGAACTTGAAGAAATCGTTGAATTCTTGAAATATCCTAAGAAATTCCAGATGCTTGGAGCCCGAATCCCCAAAGGCGTGTTGTTGGTTGGTCCCCCGGGGTCAGGAAAGACGCTGCTCGGGCGAGCAATCGCCGGAGAAGCGGGGGTGCCATTCTTCTACATCAGCGGTTCCGATTTTGTGGAGATGTTTGTTGGTGTGGGAGCTGCGCGCGTTCGAGATTTGTTTGAGCAAGCGAAACGAAATTCCCCTTGTATTGTGTTCATTGATGAGATCGATGCTGTTGGTCGCCAACGAGGCGCTGGCCTTGGCGGTGGCCATGATGAACGAGAGCAAACGTTAAACCAGCTTCTTGTGGAGATGGATGGTTTCGAGCCAAACAACGGGGTGATTTTGCTGGCGGCAACTAACCGCCCCGATGTGTTAGATCCAGCGATTTTGCGCCCAGGGCGATTTGATCGTCAAGTGGTTCTTGATAAGCCGGATATCGCTGGCCGCACGGCGATTCTTCAGATTCATTCGCGGAAAAAAGTGTTGGGCTCTGAGGTGGACTTAGAGCTAATCGCCAAGCGCACTCCAGGCTTTTCAGGTGCGGATTTGGAAAATCTTTTGAACGAGGCGGCTCTTCTCGCCGCGCGCACCGGGAAAAAGGCAATTGATTTGGAGGATTGCAGCGAGGCGATTGATCGTGTGCACATGGGGCCAGCAAAGAAAAGTCGAATCATGTCAGACAAGGACAAACTGAGCACAGCCTATCACGAAGCTGGCCACGCTTTGGTAGCCAGACTGACCCCTGCGGCTGATCCGGTGCGAAAAGTCACCATTCTTCCGCGGGGTATGGCGCTTGGTGTCACATGGCTTGCGCCTGACGAGGACAAATACAATCGGACCAAAGAAGAGCTTGTTGCGAAGATCACGGTAGCCATGGGTGGTCGTGTGGCTGAAGAGCTGGCCTTAAGCGAGATTTCAACGGGAGCATCCAACGACATTGAGAATGCTACCGATGTTGCTCGCCGAATGGTGACTGAATATGGAATGAGCGAGCGTCTTGGGCCGCTCTCTTTTGGCCGCAAACATCGAGCAGTTTTTCTCGGGAGAGATTTGATGGAAGATCGGGATTATTCGGAAGACATTGCCAATCAAATTGATTCTGAAGTTAAGCTTATCGTGAGCCAATGTTACGAGACAGCCAAGAAACTTCTAAGCGAAAACCGCCCGACTCTCGATCGCGTCGTTAAGGAACTTCAAGAACATGAGGTTATTGATGGTACGGATTTGGATGCCATCATTCGAGGTGAAACGATTAATCGGCCAAAACCAACGCCACCTCCGAGTGCCGAGAGTGGCCCAGAGGTTAGACCAGCAGCCGAGCAACCTCGTATCCCTCAAGGAAAGGTGGTGCCCGCCGAGGGTTGAAAGAGCAGAGTTTTGCCCACAGGAGCGAAGGGGAATTTGCGAAGATTCTTAATTTTTATCAAATTCGATGGGAATATGAGCCCCATGCTTTTCCCATCGCCTGGGACAAAAAGGGAAATGTCATCGAACGATTTAAGCCTGACTTTTACCTTCCCGATCTCGATTTGTACATCGAATTGACAACGTTGAAGCAAAAGCTGGTGACCAAGAAGAATCGGAAAGTGCGACTGCTTCGAGAATTGTATCCTGAAATTAATTTGAAGGTTTTTTATGGAAAGGACTACCGTACGCTTCTCATCAAATATGGAATTCAGGGAGAAAGGCAAGGAGAAAAATTAGACAATCCATGATTTCGGATGACATTGAAGAAATCTTATTCACTCCAGAGCGGCTGAAAACGCGCGTCCAAGAGATCGCTAGCGAAATCAATGAAGAATATGAAGGGAAGTCACTTCTTTTGGTAGGAATCTTGAAAGGGTGCATGTATTTTATGGCGGATTTAATTCGGGCGCTCAAGGTTCCTTTAGCGATTGACTTCATGTCCATTTCAAACTATGGCTTTTCAACACAGAAAACCGGTGTGGTCCGCATTTTAAAAGATCTTGAAAAACCGATTGAAAATCAACACATTCTCATTGTGGAAGATGTGGTCGATACGGGTCTAACCCTTGGTTATCTTCTCAAGATTTTGAAGGAGCGGTCGCCAGCTTCCTTACGCGTGTGTGCGTTGCTCGATAAACCGGTGTACCGCATCATGCGAGTTCCGGTGGATTATCGCGGGTTTGAACTCGACCGTCGCTTTGTGGTTGGTTATGGTCTTGACTATCAGGAACGTTATCGCCACTTTCCCTTTATCTGTGTCTTAAAAAAGGAGATTTGTCCACTATAATTATGGCTAACTTAACGGTGCTTTATCGACTTCAACAAACTGACAAACAAATCGAAGAGATCTCAGAAGAACTTGGATCGATGAATGGCTCTATTCAAGGGAAGGAAGAACTTGCTCACGCGCAAGAAGCCTTGGAAAAAAGCGCAATCCGAGAAGCGAGAAGCCGATCGATTGCTCAAAGATGCCGAACTTGAGCTTGCCTCAGTCGAGGCAGAAAAGAAGCAAGCTCAGGATAAGCTCTACGGCGGGAAGGTTACCAATTCGAAGGAACTTTCCCAGCTAGAAAAAGATTTGCAACAGCTGGATAGGCGCCGAGAAAAACTCGATGAACAAGTCCTTCGCGGAATGGACAAGATTGAAAAGGTAAACAAAGAGTTTTCTACCAAGGAGCAAGCCTGTAACGAAGTAAGAACCCGATGTGAGGCGGATCAATCCGCTCATGAAACTCGTAAGGAACAGCTGGCTAAGCGTCTTGCAGAACTGCAAACCAAGCGGGATACCTTTACCCAATCCATTGATGAAACGCTGCTTGAACGCTACGCAAACTTGAAAGCGCGAAAAGGTGGCCTGGCGATCGTGAAAGTTCAAAAAAATACTTGCGGGGGCTGCTTTATGCAAGTTCCAGAAAGTTCCATGCAAAAAGTGAAAGTGTTGGAGCTGGAGTACTGCAGCTCTTGCGGGAGGATCCTCTACCTTGACAAAGAAATGGGAAACTAGGTAGGGAATCGAAAATGCCGTATCGGCCATGCGTCTTCCGCTCTTCTCAATTAGGCATCTTCCAGTGTGAACGGCACTTCTTCCAGCACAGTGACCCCGATCAGTATGACCAGCTCTATCAGTTTTGCCTCGAACACGTACCTGATCGCTTTTGTCCTCACATCGATTTTGGGTTTAACTTTGAAGAGAAGCCGCCTCGAATCTACATGAACTGCACTCATACTTATTTTGCGCGTCCGCTGAAGAGTTTTGCGGAGTGCGCCCAATGCGATTTCCCGGATAAAGAAGGGTTTTCGCTCGGATAATCCAATTGCTAGACCTTCGTGAGAACAAGGGTCAGACACAGTCTGGTCCTTTCTTTGTGAGGTGAAGTGCGTGTCCGTTACAGTTCTAGTTGGCGCCCAATGGGGCGATGAAGGAAAAGGGAAGGTCTCTTGCTATCTGGCTCGCCAAGCGAACATCGTTGCGCGGTATTCCGGAGGAAACAATGCTGGCCATACCGTGGTGGTCGATGGGCAAACCTTTAAGCTTCACCTCGTGCCATCCGGAATTTTCTATCCCGAGACGCTTGCGATTTTGGGAAGTGGAATGGTGATTGATCCCGCTGCCTTTATTGAAGAGCTAAGCACACTTCAAGCCGCGGGCTATCCCTGTAAAAATGTACGAATCAGTCCCTTGGCACATCTGGTTCTCCCTTACCATCACGAGATTGACAAGTTGCAGGAAAAATCAAGAGGCGCGAAAGCGCTTGGAACCACGCGAAAAGGGATTGGGCCCGCCTATGCTGATAAAGCAGAGCGCATCGGGATTCGTCTTGGGGACCTCTTGGATGAAGTGAAGTTTCGGGAAAAATTTCTCTACAACATGGAAATTAAAAGAAGCCGCTACCGCGACTTAAACGGCGCGGTTAATCCGAATGAGATTCTTGATTCGTATAAGCGGTACGCCGAGGTGATTTTTCCCATGGTGACTGATACCTCAAAGCTCCTTCAAGAAGCCATCGCTAAAAAACAGAAGATTCTGTGCGAAGGGGCCCAGGGAACGATGTTGGATGTTGATTTCGGAACGTATCCCTATGTGACTTCCTCGGCGACGACGGCGGGTGGAGTGGCCTCAGGACTTGGAATTCCACCTCAGTCAGTCACCGAAGTTTTAGGGGTAACCAAAGCTTATACCACGCGCGTTGGAGAAGGAGTATTTCCAACAGAGGAAACCGGCAAGATTGGAGAGTTTTTACGGGAACAGGGTGGGGAATACGGGACAACCACTGGGCGCGCTCGGCGGTGCGGTTGGCTTGATGGATTGGTTTTGAAATACGGTGCCCGATTAAACGGCTATTCGGGGCTTATTCTCACCAAGTTAGATGTTTTAAGTGGCCTGGAAGAAGTGAAGTTTTGCGAAGCTTATGAGTACAAAAAAGAGCGTTTAGATGATTTTCCGATTGAAATGGGGATCTTTGCTGCTGCAGCCCCTGTTTATCGTTCATTTCCTGGATGGAAAGAAGACATCACCAAAGCAAAGAAGATTTCGGATCTTCCGAAGTCCTGCCGAAATTATCTTGCCTTCATTGAAGAATATACCGGTGTCCCGATTAGCCACATCAGCATTGGCGCTGATCGGGACGACATGATTGTAGCGTAACACTCGATTTTCCCCTTGACAAATCCTTGCGCGTGTGCTATCATGATAGTGTTGTAACACGTTAAAACAGTAAAACGACATTGAAGGGGACACTTCTGTCCCTGCCCTAACCCGGCAGGAAGTGTCCCCTTGGAGCTAGGCATGAACGAAAAAGCCATTAACAACCAAGAAATGAAAGAGCTGTTTGCAGCAGTTCTGCAGCTTAAAACCGTTGCGGAATGCAAACAATTCTTTCGCGATCTCTGCACCCTGACAGAGCTCGAAGCCATGTGTGAGCGTTTCCAGGTGGCTAAAATGGTTTACAAGGAAGAGCCTTACCGTGTTATCAGCAAGAAGACAGGAGTGAGTACAGCCACGGTTACCCGCGTGGCTTACTGGCTTCACAATGGTCCAGGAGGTTACAAGCTGGTTCTTGATCGGATGAAATCATAACCGCGCTCATTTCACAGCCATGACAACGCTCATTACCCCAGAGATTCCTAAAGGGACCCGTGATTTTCTTCCCAAAGACATGGTAAGACGAGAATTTGTTTTGGAGAAAATCAAGTCGGTCTTCGTGAATTTTGGTTATGACACCATTGAAACCCCGGCCATTGAATACGCGAAGACCATTCATGGCAATTACGGGGAAAATGAATCGAAGCTCACTTACACTTTTAACGATCACGGGGGAAGAAAGCTAGCGCTTCGGTATGATCAAACCGTGCCTTTTGCTCGTTTTGTGGCTTCGAACTATCAAAATCTCCCGATGCCTTTTAAGCGTTATCAGATTTCCCCCGTGTGGCGAGCTGATAAGCCCGCCCGGGGTCGATATCGGGAATTTCATCAATGTGATATTGACATCATCGGAACCGACAGCCTGATGGCTGAGGGAGAAATCGCTCGAGTGATTGTCTCTGTGTTTGAAGCGTTGGGTTTTGAAGATCTTGTTTTCAGGTTTAATAGCCGCCGTTTAATGAACAACATCCTTTCACGGCTCCGAATTGCCCTGGACAAGCAACTTCCGGTTATCCGGCTTCTGGACAAACTTGAAAAAATTGGGAAGGGAGCGGTGGGTGAGGAGCTCCGAAAGATCCTCCCAGAAGAGAAAGCCGATGCACTTCTTAAAACGGTCGGAGTTACAGGAACCAATGAAGAGAAAATGCGTTTTCTAGAAGAGTATTCTCCATCCGAAATTCGGGAGTTTATCAGGATTTCGGAAGCATTCGAGGTCCCGACTCGTTATCTCAAATTTGACCCGAGTTTGTCCAGAGGTCTTGATTATTACACGGGCCTTATCTTCAAAGTGAGCTTGCCTGATGTCAAGCTTGGAGCCGTATGCGCCGGTGGGCGCTACGATGATCTCTGCTCGACTTTCTCTCGAGAAAAATTCAGCGGGGTGGGGGCCGCCTTTGCGTTTGACCGGATCATGCTGGCGATGGAAGAGCTGGATATGCTGAAAGATGTTCGCCTTAATTCCCAAGTTTTGGTGACCTATCTTGATGAAGAAACATTACCCAACTCATTGCGAATCGTGAATTCGCTTCGAGAAGCTCAAATTAATGCTGAAATTTATTTTCAATCCGATCGGCTTAGCAAGCAACTGCGCTACGCAGAAAAAAAAGGGAATTCCGTTTGTTATCATTTGTGGTCCTGATGAAATCGAGCATGGAGAAGCCATTATCAAGGTAATGAAAACTGGGAAGCAAAAAGTTATTCCCCAAAGTCAGCTTACCATTTATCTCAATGGCTATCAAGCGTCATGAAAGCCGTCAACCCTTTACGCATCGCTGTTCAAAGTCACGGGAGGTTAAGTGAACCAAGTCTTGAGTACTTGCGTTCCTTAGGCTTGAAATTCAAGACCAACGGAAGGGCGTTGATCACCCCATGCGACAATTTTAGTTTGGATATTCTCCATCTTCGTGATGATGATATCCCTGAATACGTGAGTCGCGAAGTGGCTGATTTCGGAATTGTTGGAGAGAATGTCCTTTATGAAAAAAACAGCCGTGTCAACATCATCAAACGGCTCGGCTTTGGATTCTGTTCTCTTGTGATTGGGGTTCCGGATGATTCCTCGATTCAAGAGGTGGCCGACCTTGAAGGGGAACGTATTGCTACGTCCTACCCACGGATCCTTTCGGAGTATCTAAAGGAGAAAGGGGTGAATGCCGCCATTATTCCGATTGAAGGTTCGGTGGAAATCGCGCCCAGTTTGAATCTCGCAGATGCCATTTGTGATTTAACCCAAACGGGGAAAACGCTGAAAGAAAATCATTTGGTTTCTCTGGTGACCATTTTGCAGTCCCAGGCTGTTCTCATTGAAAGTCCGGTTTCCCGTGGTGAAAAGAAGGAGTTTATCTTGTTATGAAAATCTTGACCTCGGCCACGATGAAGCTTGATGTTATTCTGGAAACGCTTCGAGAAAAGCGTAGCTACACGCAAGACAAGGAGATCGTGGAAACCACACGCGGGATCCTTGATCAAGTGAGAAAGGAAGGGGACAAGGCCCTTTTCCGATTGATTGCACACTATGATCGGTTGCAGCTTTCGTCCTTGCAAGTGGCATCCAGCGAGCTCAAGGGGGCCGCATCTCAGATTTCCGTTTCCCTCCTGAAGGCACTCAAGAAATCAAAAGAAAACATTGCCAAATTTCACAAGCAGACACTTCGTCTAAAAGAAAAACAAGTGACCACACAAAAAGGGGTTTCGGTTTGGCGGGAATTTCGTCCCATTGAACGCGTAGGCCTTTACGTGCCCGGAGGAAAAGCGGCTTATCCTTCAACCGTTTTGATGCTTGCTGTTCCTGCGATCATCGCAGGATGCAAGGATGTGATCTTGTGCACCCCGGCGTCAAGCGATGGAAAATGTAACCTAGCCGTTCTTGCTGCAGCCAATCTGTGTGGTATTACCAAAATTTTTAAGGTGGGGGGAGCTGGCGCGATTGCAGCCATGGCTTACGGGACAGAGACGATTCCAAAAGTTTCAAAAATTTTCGGTCCAGGAAATACCTATGTGACAACTGCTAAGATGCTTGTGTTTGGTCAGGTGAGTATCGACATGCCGGCTGGACCTTCCGAAGTGGCGGTGATTGCGGATGAGTCAGCAAACCCGCGTTGGGTTGCTGCCGATCTTTTATCACAGTTAGAACACGGTGAAGATTCCCAGTCTGTTCTTGTCACGTTTTCCGCTGGTTTTGCTGAGCGGGTCATTCAGGAGATGAAAGCTCAAATGCAAGCGCTTTCGCGTCGAGAGATCATTAAGCGATCGCTTGAAAAAAGTTTTGCAGTGGTTGTCCGTTCCTTGGACGAAGCGTGCCGTGTTGTGAATGAATATGCACCCGAGCACTTGGAGATTGTCGTGAAAAATGAATTGGCTATTTTAAAAAAGATCAACAACGCAGGCTCAATTTTTCTTGGTCGATACACCAATGAGCCCCTAGGAGATTACGCCACTGGCGCTAATCATACGCTTCCCACCTCGGGGTTTGCGAAGATGTTTCCGGCCCTTTCAACCGAATCTTTTGGTAAGATGATTCAAGTGCAGAAAGTATCGAAAGAGGGGATTGGAAACCTGAAGGAGACCGTAGAAACCATGGCTTCCAGTGAAGGTCTGGATGCACACAGAAATGCCGTGTCGGTGCGCTTCTCATGATTCAATCTTTGATAAGGCCAAACCTCATTAAGTTTCAAGCATACAGCTCAGCCAGGCACCTTTACCAAGAAGGGCTCTTTTTTGATGCGAATGAAAACCCGTTCGGAAGTGTCGTGAAATCGCTTTTTGGCCTGGAACTTAACCGATATCCCGATCCGTTTGCGAGGAAACTCAAAGAAAGACTTTCGGAATATGTGGGTGTTAAGCCAGAGGCGTTGTTCACTGGAGTCGGATCGGATGAAGTGATCGATCTCTTGATTCGGCTTTTTGTTTCCGAAGATGAGGAGGTTATCATTTTCGAGCCAACGTATGGCATGTATCGGGCAGCCGCAGAGATTGCCGGTGTAAAAATAAAGACAGCCCTTTTAACCTCCGATTTTCAGATCGATTTTTCTGTTTTTAAGAAACAATTAACCTCGAAAACCAAAATGGTGTTCTGTTGCTCTCCAAACAATCCCACCGGAAATCTCCTGGAAGAAGAGGCTATTTTAAAGCTTTGCAAGAGCTTTAAGGGAATCGTGGTTGTGGATGAGGCCTACATTGAATTTGCGTCACGACCTTCGTTGACAGCCAAGCTAAAAAAGTTTGAGAATCTCGTCTTGCTTAGAACCTTTTCGAAAGCGTGGGGGTTGGCGGGTATTCGAGTGGGTTATGCTGTGGCGCTTCCCCTTATTGTTGAATACCTTAACAAGATAAAACCTCCCTACAATTTAAATTCGGTTTCAGCTTCGATAGCCGAGCAAGCACTCGGTAAGACTGCACAGGTCTCTCGCTGGATAAAAGTCATCTTAAGAGAACGAGAAAAGCTTGGAAATGTTCTTGAAGAACTTGGATATGAAGCTTTCGAGAGCGAAGCAAATTTCATTTTAGCCAAGCGCCGTGATGCCTCGCATCTCGTGAAGGAGCTTGCCAGGCGATTCGGGATTATTACGCGCGATATGTCAAGCAAACCCCATTTGGAAGACTGCTTTCGTATTTCGGTTGGCACGCCAAGACAAAATCAGAAGCTTAAGAGCGCCTTGAGGAAAATCGGATGAAGGTGGCTTTCTTAGACCGAGATGGAACGTTGATTTTTGAGCCTGTGGACACGGAGCAGATTGATTCTGTCGAAAAGCTTAAAATTCTGCCCGGCGTAATCGAAGGGTTGAAGCGGATCAAAAAGGCTGGCTATCAATTGGTGATGGTCACTAACCAAGATGGGCTTGGAACTCGAAAGTTTTCCGAATCACAATTCAGGAAGCCGCAAGAAAAGCTGCTGAGTCTCCTCAAAAAGGAAGGGGTCGAGTTTCAGAAGGTCTTTATCTGCCCTCACTTTGAAAAGGATCGGTGCTCTTGCCGAAAGCATAAAACTGGTTTGGTAAGCAAATTTGTGACACAGGAAAAGATTGATCTTGACAAATCATTCATGCTTGGCGATCGGGCCACCGATCTTGGATTTGCCAAGAATCTCGGAGTTCAAGGATTTAAGATGGACACCAATGGGACGTTCCCTCGACTGGCTTTTTTAGAGCGTAGCACACGGGAGACGTCGATTTTTATTCAATGTAATCTCGATGGTGAAGGTGCTTATAAAATCGACACCGGACTCAATTTTTTCAACCACATGTTGGAACAGCTTTCAAAACATTCTCTGATTGATTTGGCGATCAAGGCTAAGGGGGACTTGCACGTGGATGAGCACCACACGGTGGAAGATATTGGAATTGTCCTCGGTCAGGTGCTTTCCGATGCCTTGGGATCCCGTGAAGGGATTGGGCGATTTGGCTTTCTTGTCCCCTTGGACGAGACGCTTGCTGAAGTTGTCATTGATTTGGGTGGGCGTCCCTATCTTAAGTTTCATTGCGAATTCAAGCGGCCTGTGGTGGGTGATTTACCGACCGAGCTCGTAGAGCATTTCTTTAAGTCTTTTTCGGATGCGTTAAGAGCGAACATCCACATCAATGTTCGATACGGAGAAAATGAACACCACAAAATTGAAGCGATTTTCAAAGCCACGGCAAGGGCTCTGCGAATGGCGTGTGAGCGGGATCCACGACGTCAGAATTCGTTGCCGTCCACGAAGGGGCTTGTATGATAGCCGTGATTGACTATGGTGCGAGCAACTTGCAAAGTGTTTGCAACGGACTCGAGAAGCTTGGACAACCGTTTGAGGTGGTGTCGAGCCCGGAAAAGCTTGTTGATTTTCGGAAGGTGATTCTTCCTGGGGTCGGTGCGGCTGGGCAGGCCATGGAGCGACTTCGACAAACAGGTTTTAGCCGGATCTTGCCTGATCTAAAGGTTCCATGTCTCGGGATTTGCTTAGGCTTACAACTCTTTGCAGAGAACTCCGAAGAAGACGAAGCGGATTGTTTGTCGATTGTCCCAGGAACGGTGAAGCGGTTTTCTCGAGAATTGAAAACGCCGCAAATTGGCTGGAATCGCGTGGAGTTTGTAAAAAAAAATCGTCTGACAGAGGGAATCCCAACCGGGAGCTACTTTTATTTTGTCAATTCTTATTATTTGCCCACGAATGATGCTTATACAACCGGGACAACTTTATACGGAGTATCCTTTTCTTCGATGGTTCAAAAGGACAATTTTTATGCAGTTCAGTTTCATACGGAGAAGTCGGGAGAAATCGGACTTCAACTCTTGTCGAACTTTTGCGAGAAATGTTGATCATTCCGGCAGTCGACATTATTGATGGTGAGTGTGTCAGGCTAACCCAAGGGGATTATGCCTCGAAAAAAGTCTATGATACAAATCCAGTAAGAGTGGCAGAGACTTTTGCTTCGGAGGGAGCTCCGTTGATTCATGTGGTTGACTTGGATGGGGCACGAAGCGGAATTCCGGAAAACCTGGAACTCATTCTCAGCATGGCGGCGGTGGTTCATGCGCCACTTGAGGTTGGAGGGGGAATTCGCGACCAGGAAACCGTCGAAAAATATCTTAATGCAGGGGTCAAGCGGATTGTCCTTGGGACCAAAGCGATTCAGGATCGAACATTTCTTCAGGAGTGTTTAAAGAGGTTTGGACCAGAGCGTATTGTTCTTGGGCTTGATGCCAAAGAGGGGAAAGTGGCTACAGACGGGTGGGTGAACACGAGCAACTCCTCTTACCTTGATTTTGCAAAGGAAATGAAAGATCTTGGAATTCAGGAAGTGATTTTTACGGATATCGTTCGGGATGGAACACTCACGAAGCCCAATTTTGAAGCGATCGAAAAGCTCGTTGGCTTTGGATTTCATGTGGTGGCTTCTGGCGGAATATCGGAAACGGAAAGCCTGGAAAAATTGAAAAACCTTGGGGCTTATGGGGCCATTCTTGGTAAAGCCATTTACGAGAAGAAAATAACGTTAAGTGAAGCCTTGAAGACTGGAAGCTTCGCATCGAATTTAACCAAACGAATCATTCCATGCTTAGATGTCAAAGACGGCCGGGTGGTCAAGGGGGTTAAGTTTTTGAATCTTCGTGATGCGGGAGACCCGGTGGAACTTGGGAAGCGTTATTCAGATGAAAATGCGGATGAGCTTGTATTCCTCGATATCACCGCTTCTTACGAAAACCGTGAAACCATTTTTGATTTGGTACGGAAGGTGGCCAAGAATGTTTTTATCCCCTTTACCGTGGGTGGGGGGATAAAGAGTGTTGATGAGATCCGGCGTCTTCTCCATCATGGGGCGGACAAGGTGTCACTGAACACCTCCGCTGTGCAAAACCCTCCACTCATTTCCGAGGGTGCGAGAGCCTTTGGGTCCCAGTGCATTGTGGTGGCGATCGATGTGAAACGATCCGGAAATTCCTATAAAGTGTTTGTCAAAGGTGGACGTGAGGAAACATCGCTTGAAGCGGTTTCTTGGGCCAAGAAAGTTGAAGCCTTAGGGGCAGGTGAGATCTTGTTGACCTCGATGGATCGCGATGGAACCAAAGAAGGCTTTGATTTGAAGATTCTGCGGCAAATTTCTGATTCAGTGAACATTCCCGTGATTGCTTCAGGGGGAGCGGGCTGTCTTGAAGACTTGAGGAGAGCCTTGGTTGAAGGGAAGGCTGATGCGGTTTTGGCTGCAAGCCTGTTCCATAACCAAGAGATTTCAATCCAAGAAGCCAAGCAATACTTGGCACATAAGGGCATCCCCATACGATTATGATTCAACGTGGCTGTTAACAATCGTATGGGAGCAAGCGGGTATGGGACCGCAGCGGAATTGGCTGCCCTAAAGAGGACAGGATGTCCGGTAGGGCAGCCACCTCGGAGACGACCACGGAAGGTCGTCGAGAATGAGCGAGGATTCCATACCCGCTTGCGACTCCAAACGAGATAACAGCCACGTTAAATAAGGAGACCATAAATGAAAGCCTCACTTTCAAAGGTTGATTGGAAAAAGGGGGATGGATTGATCCCAGCGATTATCCAAGACTCCAAGACAGGCTTGGTGTTGATGCTTGGCTTCATGAACAAAGAAGCTTTGCAGAAAACATTGAAAACCAAGAAGGTGTGGTTTTACAGTCGCACAAGGAAGAGACTTTGGATGAAAGGGGAGACAAGCAAGAATATTCTCAAGCTTGTCGATGTGAAACTGGATTGTGATCAAGATACGCTCTTGATCAAAGCTGAGCCTACTGGACCGACTTGCCACACGGGAAACTGGACATGCTTCGATGAGGAACCCGAAGGTCAAGGCATCTTAACCGAACTTTTTGCTCTGATCGAAAGCCGAAAAAAGAAAATGCCCAAAGATTCGTATACCACCCATCTTTTTTCCCGCGGCCTCAAGAAAATCTGTGCAAAGGTAGAAGAAGAATCAGGAGAAGTCATCCAGGCGGCAACCCAAGAAACGAAAAAGCGCCTCATCGAAGAAAGTGTCGACCTCCTTTACCACCTTTTTGTTCTCTTGGTCGAAAAAAAGATCGCTTTCGAAGAGATTCTGGAAGAAGTTCAACTTCGGCGAAAATAACCTTGTCCTTGCAGTTTGCCCGAAACAAGAGTATAATTAAGGGGTCATGAGTAGTCTTGAACGGAGTCGGGACTTCTACCAGAAGGATTTCGCGACTTATCTTTCGGTCGAACGAAACCTTGCCACCAGAACTGTTGAAGAATACGCTCAGGACCTCATTATTTTTTTTCATTCAAAAACCATCAACATTGAAAAAAATCAAGACTTTTCTTTATCCAACATCGATGAGCGAACGCTTCGGGAATACTTAGCCGAACTGAAACAGATTCGACGATATACCCCCCGAGCCATTAATCGAAAGATTGCTTGTTTGAAGGCCTATTTTAGCTTCTTAGAAAAAGATGGCTTTCTCAAGCACTCCCCTGCAGCCCGACTAAAAAGCGTGAAAGATCATCGTCCACTTCCCAAAGTGCTGAGCATCGACGACATGAACCTCTTGTTCGATGCACTCCCCGAGGTGGAGATCCCCGCCAAAATAGATCAGGAATGGATGGCGAAGAACTTTAGGACCATTCGTGATCGGGCGATTGTGGAGTTGTTTTACGCCTCCGGGATTCGCGTGAGTGAAATGGTCGGGCTAGATCTAGAAGACATCGATTTCAAACAGAAAACGGCGAAGGTCTTGGGGGAGGGCCAAAAAGAACGCCTGGTCCTTTTTAATGAAGCCGCCAGCACGGCGGTCGAGCGATACTTGAGAGTACGGCCAGGGGCAGCCCATTCAGCTCTTTTCTTAAGTAAACAAGGGAAACGGATTTCCATCCGGATGATTCAGGTCCTCTTAAAGCGGCATCTAAAACGGGCGGGGATCAAGAAGTCAGCCTCTCCCCACACCCTTCGGCATTCGTTCGCTACCCATCTTCTCGAGGGAGGAGCGGATTTGGTCACCATCAAGGAACTTCTGGGTCATGCAAACCTCTCCACCACTCAGATTTACACCAACATTTCCGTTTCTCACATGAGGCAGACTTACCAAAATAGCCACCCGCGTGCCGACAAGAAGAAAGGGGGCCTGTCAAGGGGAATGGAAGGCCCTTCCGAAGAACAAAACATTAAGAAGAAAAGGAAATCAGATGCTAATCAAGATTGATCATGAGAATCCAAGTCAACAACTGATAAAAAGAGTTGCTGAGATTTTGCGTGAGGGTGGGGTCATCGCTTATCCCACAGACACCGTCTATGGCATTGGATGTGACCTTTTTAACAAAGAAGCCATCGAGCGAATTTATCGAATCAAACAGCTTCCACGATCAAAGCCCCTCAGCTTCATTTGTCAGGACCTCAAGGACATCAGTGAATATGCTGCCGTTTCGAATGCTGGATACAAAATCATGAAACGCCTTCTCCCTGGCCCTTACACCTTTATCCTTAAAGCCACAAAAAAAGTGCCGCGAATGGTCACTACCCATCAGCACACGGTTGGGATTCGAGTTCCGGACAACAAGATTTGCCTTGCACTTCTTGGAGCATTGAACAGCCCCGTGATTAGTACAAGTGCCGCTGTTCATGAAGACGAGGTGTTAAGCGATCCGGTGGAGATTGATCGGAAGTTTGGAAATTTGCTTGATATCGTGATTGACGGGGGAATCCTGATGTCTGATCCATCCAGTGTCATCGATTTAACGGATGATGAAGAGCCCCGAGTTGTACGAGAAGGAAAAGGGGACGTCAGTTTTCTTTTGGCAAAACGCTAGCTTTTTCTATCGTCCAACCACGTCTGCCATAGCGGCATAACCAGTTTCGTGCATGAAATAAGGTCCGTCGTCTGGACGATGGGCAAAGTCTACAATGTTAGCGTGTGGCTCAATGCTGGTGGCCACTCCCATTTCCATGTCGCGAACGAGTGAGAAAGCTTCCAAGCCTTTTTCTTTGCCAGCCGCAATGATCCCAGCATTGTTTGGATTGACAATATCGGCGTAGACGTCACCATGGACACCGAACAGGTAGGTGGAGGCTATTACTTGAGCCGTCTCGTCTTGTGCCGATGGTCCAACCATCTTCACGCGAACAAGCGACCCCTCTTCACCACGCGCGGCATCATCAGCATCGTAGAGACCAGGCTCATCGCCATCACCAAGGGGGACAGTGGCTTTCTTGCCTGGGGTTTTCTTGGGATCCTTAATTCCGGCAACTTCTTTTCCAAGTGCAGCCGATTGTTGTGCTCCCGTTTCTTCAGCTTGTTCCGCTTGGATGTTCTCGGAAACGAACGACCTTTCAATCAAATGTAATTCTTTTTCTGCTTGTGCACTTGCAAAATCGCGAGAAATCAAAGCTTCATCGTCAGTGCTTAGGGGTGGAGTTGCGGCATCTTTCTTTGTAATGTTGCCAGCTGCAAAACGCTGAGCTGCATCGGTGTGTCCAACAAAATTGCTATTGATTGGGTCTGCTGGTCCGATTGATCCTGGTCCTGTCATGACATCACTCTCCGTCCAAGCTCTTTGCTTCTTCCTTTATACCATAATATTAACAGATAATCGTCGTAATGTAAACCGGGGGTCATATTAACAGTATGTTAACTTTTGATGAACAGATTGTTAAAACCGCTGGATTCCTTTATGGGCGTCCAACCTGTGCCACTCGTTTCAAAGGCCGCGCAAGCTTCTCATCCGTTCGAGAGGAGACCTTCGCCAAGAGTGGCCTCAAGTATTGACCGGTGTACGAACCCTGAACCTGAGCAACCGCTTCAGGAGTTCCTTCAGCTACAACTCTTCCCCCTTCGTCCCCTCCTTCAGGCCCGAGATCAACGATCCAGTCGACCCGTTTGATCACCTCGAGGTTGTGCTCAATCACCACAATGGTATTCCCCCCCTCACAAAGACGGTCCAGCACCTCGAGAAGCTTCGCCACGTCATGGAAATGAAGTCCAGTGGTCGGCTCATCAAGAATGTACAAGGTTCTTCCGGTGGCTCGCCTGGAAAGCTGGTCAGCCAATTTAACACGCTGCGCTTCACCCCCTGACAGGGTGGTGGCCGGTTGCCCAATCTTAACGTACCCCAATCCTACGTCATATAGGGTTTGAAGTTTTTTCTCAATTTTTGGGATGTTTTCGAAGAAGTGCACCGCTTCTTCCACGGTCATTTCCAAGACTTCAGCAATGGTTTTTCCCTTAAACCGCACCTCCAAGGTCTCGCGATTGTACCGCTTCCCTTTGCACCCTTCGCATGGAACATACACATCGGGGAGGAAATGCATTTCAATCGTGATGATTCCATCCCCTTGACACGCTTCACAGCGTCCCCCACGCAAGTTGAAGCTAAAACGCCCTGGCTTGTATCCTCGCATTCGGGCTTCTGGGGTGGAAGAAAAAATCTCTCGAATCGGATCAAACGCCCCGGTGTAGGTAGCCGGGTTGCTTCTGGGTGTTCTTCCAATCGGGGACTGATCGATGATAATAACCTTGTCAACGCGCTCCAGGCCTTCGATCTCATCGTATTCTCCCGGTTTTTCAAGGCTTCCGTAAAAATGTTTAGCCAAGGCTTTATACAAGATGTCGTTTACGAGCGTCGATTTTCCCGACCCGGATACCCCGGTGATTCCAATCATTTTTCCTAATGGGAACCGAACAGTGATCTCTTTGAGATTGTTTTCGCGTGCGCCAACGAGGGTGATTTGTCCACCCGTTCCTTTTCGGCGTTCTTTTGGCACCTCGATGGAAAACTCGCCACTTAAGTATTTTCCGGTGATCGATTCTCTGGAATCAAGGATCTCTCGGAGCGTTCCTTGGGCGACAACTCGCCCGCCATGATAGCCGGCACCGGGTCCGATGTCGACAATGTGGTCAGCTTCCCGAATGGTTTCTTCGTCGTGTTCCACGACAATCAAGGTGTTCCCCAGATCTCGAAGCGCTTTCAAGGTCGAGAGCAGCTTTCGATTGTCACGCTGGTGAAGGCCAATGCTTGGTTCATCCAAGATGTACAGGACCCCAACCAGTTGGCTTCCAATTTGAGTGGCAAGTCGAATGCGTTGCGACTCACCACCGGATAACGTGGTTGCTCGACGGATCAAAGTCAGATATTCCAGCCCTACGTTAATGAGAAAGAGGAGCCTTGAGCGAACTTCCTTCAAGACTTGTTTTGCAATGGTTTCTTCACGCTTTGTGAGTTTCAGGTTCTCGAAAAAATGAAGAGCTTGCTTGATGTTCATCCGGGTGACATCGGCAATGTTTTTCCCGTGGACGCGAACCGCTAATGCTTCTTTCTTAAGCTTTGCACCTTGACACGTGGGACAAGTGAGGTAGTCCATGTATTTCTCGATTTCCCATTTTACGTGCCAGGAATGTGTTTCCTCATATCGTTTTTTGAGGTACTGAATAACCCCTTGGAAAGCCGAATGCTTCGATCGGCTCTTCTCCTCTTCCGCTCCACCATTCAGGATAAAGCTTTGCTCTGCGGGTTTCAGATATCTCCAGGCTTTTGAAAGATCAATCCGTTCCACGTTACAGGCTTCTTCCAGTTTTTTCCAGTAATGGGTTTCCGAAGCGTGATGCCGATAATCGTGCGTGGGCTTGCCAAGAGGAGCAATGCATCCGTCAAGGACAGAAAGTTTCTTGTCGCGGATCATCAACCGAGGATCAAAATCCATGATCGCTCCGACTCCGGTGCACTGGGGACAAGCGCCAAAAGGACTGTTGAACGAAAACGAGCGCGGTGCAATTTCTTCTAAACTGATTTCACAATCAAAACATGTAAATTTGTCGGACAAAAGAAGTTCTTTTCCATGAATGCTCAGAAGAACGGTCCCCTTGGTTAAGTTAACCGCGGTTTCGATCGATTCATAAAGTCGGCTTTTGGCTTCAGGGGAAAGGACCAGTCGGTCAACAACGACTTCAATCGTGTGTCGTTTGTTTTTATCGAGAGGAATGTCTTCCCCGATTTCATAAAGGTTTCCGTCGACTCGTAATCGGACAAACCCTTGCTTCTGTGCGTGCTGAATCACATCCTTAAATTCACCCTTTCTTCCCTTGACGAGCGGGGCCATGACATGGACCCTGGTTCCTTCGGGGTTTTCCATGACGCGATCCACCATTTGTTCGATGGTTTGTGGGTTGATCGGTTTTCCGCAATTTGGACAGTGGGGTTGCCCGATTCGGGCAAACAGGAGTCGGAGGTAGTCATAGATTTCGGTGACAGTCCCGACGGTTGAACGTGGGTTCTTGCTGGTTCCTTTTTGATCGATTGAAATCGCTGGGGAAAGGCCTTCGATGTAATCGATGTCCGGTTTTTCTAATTGGCCAAGAAATTGTCGAGCATAGGCAGAAAGGCTTTCCACATAGCGCCTTTGCCCTTCAGCATAAATGGTGTCGAAAGCCAATGAACTTTTTCCGGAGCCCGACAGCCCGGTAACGACGATGAACTTGTCACGGGGGAGTTCGAGGTCGATCCCTTTTAGATTGTGTTCACGAGCTCCCCTGATGATGATTTTGTCTTTGGCCATGGCTTGCAAAGATTCTTTCCCCGACGCAATTTTCCTGGATTCCTTTTCACCATTGACCCTGAAGGGGTCGCGATTGCGGATTACCTCCCTCGCTGATTCTCGAACGACCATCCATGGACGTTCTCCGAGCCACTGCAGTCCACGGGACATCCGTGTCCCTACTGAATATGTGGCTTACCATTATTTTTTTGGTCGGACTGCAGTGAATCCGCTCGGTCGGTAACCCGCACTCGCTCCTTTTCAGAGCCAATGGATACCACGCAAATTATGTCGGGGGGGGTTTTGGGTTTTGCTGTGGCAGCAGAGTTCAGGTTGGCGTTCACCAACTCGGTGACTTCCTTGGCAATGATAAGCCGGGCCCGATGGCCTTCGAATTCAACTACTTCTCCCGTGGTGTCAACCCACAGGATCGACCCGTCTTTCTTGCAATGACGCCACACCCCGGCGTGAGCCGCTTCTTCAGGGATTGTTCGCAAGTACTCTTCGAGTTTTGGGAGATCTTCGGGGGGGCGAATCTCGCGGATGGTCATGGCGAGGAACTCTTCCCTTGAATACCCATAGCGGATGACCATGGCGTTATTGACCGCCAGAAATTGCAATGTTCGTAAATCATAAACAAACATCGGTTCCGGGTTTGCTTCAAAGAAAAGACGATATCTTGCCTCACTGTCTCGAAGAATCTTTTCTTCATGCTTACGCCGGGTGACATCCTGAATGGCAACAAGAAAAACATCGCGGCCATCAAATTCGAGTCGCTGAGCTGAAATCTCGACATCAATCATTTCTCCGTTTTTGAGCCGATGACGCCACTGGCCTTCAAAGCTAAGTCGCTGTCCAACGGAATCCAAAGTATCGAGGTATCGAGGGATGTCTTCCTTGGGACGAATATCGGTGGCCCGCATTTTCAGAAATTCTTCACGGGAATAGCCATAGCGGTCGATGGTGGCTTGATTGACCTCCAGAAACTTCAAGGTTGTCGCGTCAAACACCCACATCGGGGTTGGGTTCTTAAGAAAAAGATGTCGGAAACTTTCTTCGCTTTTTCTTAAGGCCTCTTCCACCCGTTTGCGTGTGCTGATGTCGCGGATGATGCTGATGAAATTGATTTTCCCCCGCTGAACGACTTCACGAAATGAGATTTCAAGAGGAATCATGACCCCATTTTTGTGAAGACCCGGCATTTCTACTCCGTTCCAATTCATCCGCTTGAGACCAGTCCTGACATAATCTTGGAGCGCTTTTCGATGTTTGGGTCGGAGATGCTCAGGAATCAACAAGGTTAACGACTGGCCAATGATTTCTCCTGGCGTGTAGCCGAAAATTTCTTTGATGGCCTCGTTGGCAAACAAGATTGTACTTTCTTCGTCTATCGAAATGATGGCATCTGAAACACTCTCGGTTAAGGTTCGATACCGGATTTCACTTTCAAGAAGTGCTTCTGCCATTTGCTTTCTCTTGGTGACATCACGAAAGTAGATGGCCAATCCATCGGCTGTTGGATACACATGACACTCGAACCAGCCGTCGAGGGGAGGATAAAATTCCTCGAAAAATACGGTAGTTTGCTCACTCATGGCCTTGTTATACTCTTTGTAAAATGCTGTTTGAACTGCCTCAGGAAAAACCTGCCAAAGATTTTTTCCGATAAGCTTCTCTTTCGGGAGACCGCTTCGCTCTAATTGTTTTAGAGCAAGACGGTTCAGGTAAGTGATTCGCCATTTCTTGTCCACGGCGAGAAAGCCATCGGTAATGCTGTCAAGAATAATCCGGACTCGTTCATGGGATTTCTCAAGCTTCGCTCGCGCTCGCTCGTGTTTGTGTTTGGTTTGTTCTAACCGTAAAAGACGTTCTTCAAGTTGTTTGAGCGCTTCGAGAAGTTCTTCTCTGCTCTTTGTCTTGTCTTCCATGGCTATGGAATCGCGACTCCACACTGGATGAAGGCATAAGCCGCAGCACCCACAAGCCCTGCGCGAACACCAAGGGACGCTGGGACGATCGATACCGAGCTGGACGGGAAAATATGAACGTGCTTGTTTAGCCCAGCTTGGATTGCAGCAAAAAGAGGCTTTCCCGTTTGCGCGACACCCCCTCCCACAATAAAAAGCTCTGGATTCAGGGTTACCGCAAGTGAAGCAATTCCTATTCCAATCGCCTCCCCCGCTTCTTCGAGAATCCGCTTGCACGCGTCATCTCCGAGGGCGGCCAAATCGGCAATGACCTTGGCATTGAGCTCATCCAAGCTTTTAATCTTGTCTCTTAGTTTTGCCGATTGCCCGCGTAGAATCGCTTCGGCCCCTCGAGATGAAATGGCTGGGCCGGAAGCTAACGCTTCTAAGCATCCCCGATTTCCGCAGTTGCAAAGGGGTCCATTCGTAATGATCGTCATGTGCCCAATTTCACCAGCAGCTTCTTGTGCGCCGATGAGGAGCTGACCATTGATGATAATGCCTCCACCGATTCCTGTTCCGATGGCCATCATCACAAGATTCTTGACTTTTTTCCCGGCACCAAAGTGAAATTCGCCCAAGGTGGCCACGCGAACATCATTTAACATGTAGACAGGAAGTTTCAAGACTCGAGAGAGATACGGGGTAACCTCGACCTCATGCCACGATGGAAAATTTGGAGAGAAATGACAAATTCCGCGCACATGGTCATGGTTTCCCGGAAGACCCATGCCGACACCACACACCTCAGATCGGTTTTTCCAGACCTCTTGGATGGTTTTTGCTGTAATCTCCAAGGTGATCTCTGGCGGGGCCAAGTTATCAATTTTTACTTCTTTGAGTTCGAGAGTTTTCCCGAGGGGATCAACCAACCCAACAGCTAGGTGTGAGCCTCCGAGATCAACCCCTATGGCATAAGCTGACATTGAGTTCTAGCGGTTTGCCCCAGAGAGCTCTGCTTTTAACTCGTCAATCACTTGAATGCCAACCGGATCCACGTCTTTTTCTTCAGCGAGGAACAGGCTTACGAAGTCTCCGTAATAGCAGAGAAAAAGAAGTCTCGATAAAAAGCTTTTCCCTTTCGAGAACACTTCGTGAACTTGAGACCCTGCCTTTTCCATGGCTTTCTTCGTAAACTCAAGTCTTTGTTTGACTTTGGCCGATTCATCCACATCGCGGAGAATGATACAACCTAAGCTCTTATGAACAGGAAGGGGATGGGTGTAGCCCACAATGTCGTTGTGGGTTGCCTCAGGGAAAACACCAAAGGCAGCAGGTTGTTTTGCATTTTCGTTCATTTGACACTTCCAGCGTCTGGCGGCCGGAGCGAATGCTGGTGTGCCACTGTAGATCATCGGGATTTTATCGCGAAGTGCTTTCGCAAGCCGGTGAGCATCGTGATTTTTTGAGGCTTTGGAAATTTCTTCGCGAAGACCCTTAAGAATGATAATTGACTCATGAATGGCCTCGGTTTGATCCGGGAACCCGACACTTTTGTTGAGGGCGAAAATCAACGGGATAAACGTGTACGGAAGGGCAGCCCTTGGCATCAAACCTCCCGGAATCTCGAGATACGGAAGCCTATGAGCCAGCGCTTTTTCCTTTAAGATTCCTCCGGTTGAAAAGAGAATAGGCTTGGCGTGCTTCTTTTGGACAGCGGTTTCAAAAGCATGAAGCGTTTCTTCGGTGTTGCCGGAATAACTGACAATGAGGGCCAATGTTTTGTCATTCACATAGCTTGGCACTTCCTCATTTCTGACCACATGAATCGGAAGATGAAAGGTTCTTTCAGCAAGCGCCTTTAGGAGGTCGCCACCGATGGCTGATCCTCCCATACCGAACAGAACAATTTTGTCGACTTGAACTGAGGGAAACGATATCGAACGGCAAAGTTCCTCAGCCTGTAGGAGAAGATCAGGGAAAGCCTGAATCATGTCAGTCATCGATTGGTTCATCAAAGTCACCCCTTCAAGCTACGAAAGGATTTTTCTTTATCCCTTAGAAATCCTGTTAGCAATGACTGAAAAGGTTTTGGTTGTTCCACGAACTGAATTGTTTTTGCGCGGGGAATTTCAGGGAATCTCTTCGGCTAAAACTAAAGAAACTTTAAAGATTGTCGAAAAGAAAAGTCTCTTTATGAGTCGAGCAGAAGCTGAAAAAGATCCGAGTTTTAAACAAATCATCCCTTATGTGACGATCACTTGGCGGGATCAGATTTTTATGGTTACGCGTCTTGCCACTCAAGGTGAAGCAAGGCTCCACCAGAAAGTTTCCATTGGTCTTGGAGGACACATTAATCCTGCGGATGCTGTCGAAGGAGAGAAAGCGTGGGAAGTTGGCCTCAAGCGAGAACTTTCCGAAGAAGTCTCCCTCGAGGGGCCATGGGAACCTCAGCTCATCGGCCTCCTAAATGATGATTCCACCCCTGTTGGAAGTGTTCATTTTGGATTGGTGTACCGAGTCGATCTGGCTCCCGATGGAGGGGTCACGATCAAGGAAAAAGACAAAATGACCGGGACATTCTTTGCCCCGGAAGAAGTGGCGGTTTTCTTTGACCGGATGGAAACATGGAGTCAACTGGTGCTCGCCACCTTTTGGCCTGACTTTGTGGTTACAGCCCCCGTCGTCGAAACATCAACAAGTAGCTAAGCGATTTCAAACATCACGGAACTTCCCCCTTGAAAAAGAAAACATTTCACTCAGGATTTATTGCGGTTACTGGGAAACCCAATGTTGGGAAATCAACGCTCGTTAATCAATTGGTTGGCAAGAAGGTTGCCATTACTTCCCCCAAAAGTCAAACCACACGGCAACGAATTCTTGGGGTGAGGAGTACGGAAGAAAACCAAATGATTTTTGTTGATACGCCTGGCCTCACTTCTCCAAGAGACCTTTTGGGAAAACGGCTCGTCAAACATTCAGAGGAAGCGCTGGTGGACTGCGATGTCTGCCTTTTCATGGTGTCAGGCATTCATCCAGAACCGAAGGACGAAGATCGTTGGGCGTTTCGAGTGCTTCGTGGAGGGCTGCGCAATCGGAAGCCCGCGCCAACCCTTTATCTTGTGATTAACAAAGTGGATCGAGTGCCAGACAAACGAGAGCTTCTTCCTGTCATCGAAAATTACTCGAAGCTCGGGGAGTTCAGCGAAGTTTTTCCAATCTCGGCCTTAAAGGGGGACAATCTAAAGACTTTGGAAAAAGCGATCGAGGCTTGTCTTCCGGTAGGGCCTGCTTATTTTCAAGAAGAGGATCTCGAATCAGGGGAAGACCTGTTTTACATTTCCGAAATCATTCGTGAAAAGGTTCTCATGTTCATTCACGAGGAGGTTCCTCATGGTGTGGCTGTGGCCATCGATGAAGTTCGGCCAGGAAAAGATGGAAAGACCTTGTATGTTCGTGCCACGATTTTCGTCGAACGAGAGTCTCACAAAGCGATTGTGGTCGGCGCGGGAGGTCAAATGTTAAAGAAGATTGGGAGCAAGGCCAGAAAAGAGCTTTCCCTCTGGAAAAAACAGCCGGTTTTTCTCGACCTTTGGGTGAAGGTCAAGGAAGGGTGGCAGGATCGAGAAGAGATGCTGCGACTGTTCGGCTACGCATAGCTCACGTGGGACACTTCCGTAAGTGTCCCAAAGGCGAGCAGGACAGTCTATGAGTTCAGATGAAGAGGTAATCATGAATGAATCAAAGAAGACGCTGAAAGGTTTTATCCATGAACTGAAAGAGTTCTTGGGTATTCTCCATTCGTACGATGCCACCGAGCTTGAGTGGGAAAAAGATGGCTATGGGATTAAGCTGTCGCGCAAAGCGACCCGATCTCATGGACAGGCACCGGTCTCGAGCAATGGCAAAAATCGTGCGAAAGTTGAGTTGTTTCATGTGGTATCTCCGGTGGTTGGAACCTTTCATTTCTTGCCTGAGATGCCTCAGGTTGGAGCGCTTCTAAAGCCAGGACAAGCACTCGGTTACGTCAGAGCGGTCAATGTCCAGCATACAATCGATGTAGAAAAGCCGGGGAAGCTTTCCGAAATTCATGCCCAAGAAGGGCAACCGGTTGAGTTTGGTCAGCTCCTGTTCACCATTGAGAACGAACGTGTTTCATAAGATTCTCATCGCCAATCGGGGTGAGATCGCGGTCCGAGTGATTCGAGCTTGCAAGCAAATGGGAATTAAAACTGTTGCCGTTTATTCCGAAGCCGATCGCGATTTGCTCCACGTCAAGCTTGCGGATGAATCGGTTTGTGTCGGTTCCCCCTCCGCGGCGAAGAGTTACCTCAATGTCCCCAACATCATGAGTGCTGCCCAGATCACCGGAGCAGATGCCATTCATCCAGGTTACGGATTTCTTGCTGAAAACCAGCAATTTGCTGAGATTTGCGACAAGCATCAAATCCATTTTATTGGCCCACCGATTGAAGCAATGGGAATGCTAGGTGACAAAGCTCGTGCACGTGGTCTGGCAGAACGACTGAATGTTCCGGTGATTCCAGGAACCGATGTCCTCGCCGATCTGGATGAGGCGCTCAAAAAAGCCAAGCAAATTGGCTATCCGGTCATGATCAAAGCGGTGGCTGGTGGAGGAGGGAAGGGAATGCGCTTTGTGACTTCTCCCGCTGAGCTTGAAAAAAACCTTCCTATTGCTCGGGCAGAAGCTGAGGCTTCCTTTAATGACGGGCGAGTGTATCTCGAAAAATACCTCATTGAACCACGCCACATCGAGGTTCAGATCTTGGGCGATCGAAGCGGAAATGTTGTTGCGGTTGGAGAGCGAGAATGTTCGCTCCAACGCCAGCACCAAAAGATTATGGAAGAAGCCCCATCCATTGCGGTTACGCCACCTGTTCGAAAAAAAGATACAGGAACTCGCGATCAAGATTGGCAAAGGAGTTCATTACGTTGGCGCGGGAACCATTGAATTTCTGATGGATCCCAACGGAAAGTTTTATTTCATCGAAGCCAATGCTCGGATCCAAGTGGAGCATCCGATTACCGAAATGGTGAGTGGGCTTGACCTCATTAGAGAACAGATTCACGTGGCTTTCGGTGATCCTCTGTCGATCAAACAAGAAGAGATTCGAATTGAAGGGCATGCGATTGAATGCCGTGTGAATGCTGAAGATCCCGAAACGTTTTCCCCTTCGACGGGAAAAATTGAGAAATTGCATTGGCCAGGTGGGCCAGGCATTCGAGTCGATTCCCACATTCGCCAAGGAGACAAGGTGACACCCTTCTACGACAGTCTTCTCGGGAAAATCATGGCATGGGGGACCAATCGCGACGAATCGATCCAGCGGATGCTGTGTGCCCTGGATGAATGTGAAGTCCTTGGAATCAAGACGAACATTCCACTTCATCGACAATTGCTGCGTCATCCCGATATCGTGCAAGGGAAGCTCCATGTGGGACTCGTGGAAGCTTTGCTTCTTGAGAAGGTGTTCGGCTAGAAGTCGATGTATCGTCGCTGGTACGCCAAAATGAATTGGCCACTCTTGTCTGTTACGTTGCTCCTTATTGTTTTTGGGCTCATCGTCATTTACAGTGCCACCTTCCGAGACAACCCTTCATCCCCTTTTGCTGACGTCGGTCGGCAAACGCTTGCTTTTTTTGTTGGCTTAACCTTGGCCTTTTTGATTTTCTGGACAGACTACAAACGTTTGTGCACTTTTCGCATTCCCATCGGGGGATCTTCGTTTAGTATTCGGTTGGGTTATGTCCTTTACGGGGTGGCTGTTTTTCTTCTCTTGCTGGTCTGGAAGAAAGGGCATTCGGCGCTTGGAGCGCAACGCTGGATTCGTGTCGGGCCTCTTGGAACGTTTGAACCATCCGAATTTGCGAAACTTGCCGTGCTCCTTGCGTTGGCTACTTTTTTTTCGGAGAATCGGGAACCGCTCAGTCCAAAATCACTGTTCATTTCGGGAATGATTACCGGTGTTCCATTGCTCCTTGTTCTTACTCAACCTGATCTTGGAACTTCGATTGTTCTTGCCGCCATCTGGCTTGGACTCCTTTTCTTTCTTGGAATGAATCCCTTGCTGATTTTGACGAGCGTCGTGGTGGCTGGCAGTGCCGTGTTTCGGGTGATGAAAGATTATCAAAGAGAAAGGCTTTTGATTTTTCTTGATCCCAATAAAGATCCGCGCGGTTGGGGATGGAATATCATTCAATCGTTAATCGCGGTTGGCTCAGGAAGATTTGCAGGAAAGGGATTGTTTGCAGGGACTCAAATCCAACTCAGATTTGTTCCAGAACACTCAACCGATTTCATTTTCACCGTAGCGGCAGAAGAGCTTGGATTCGTTGGCGGTTTCTTGCTCCTCATTTTGTTCTTTTCGCTTCTTTGGTTTGGTTCGAAGATTGCCCTGGAAACGGAAGACCGTCTTGGGAAATTGCTGGCGGCTGGGATTGTGGTGATGATTTTCTTTCATGTTTTTATCAACATCGGAATGACGATGAGAATCATGCCAATTACCGGAATTCCACTTCCATTCATCAGTTCAGGTGGCTCAAGCTTGATAACCAACATGGTGGCAATTGCCCTCCTCTTAAACATCGAATACCGCCGCGATCGCATCTTGCTCGGCTAACTCGAATCTTCGCCCACTTCGTGTTAACTTTTAAAAAGGATTGCGGGTTTCGAATTGGCCGAAAGTTCATGAAATATTAACATTCAAAGGGTTTTTTTACCTTGTGGATGAAGCTCCAGGTGTGATATTCTCGTTTAAATACGCCAAAATTATGGGATGAATTGCTCATCATACGCTACATCTAATAGGAGCAATTCAAACCGAGGCAGTGCAACAACGAGGAGGTTCTTGTTTATGATACTGCAAGCGGCGGAAAGAGATCTGCTTAAAACCGTGCGGCGTTATGGAGGAATCGAGGGGACTACAAAAGCGAAACATTCTAACGGAGCCGCAACGGTTGCCAATCGCGATGAACTGATCCGGAAAGCCAAGAGCTATCCGGAGGCAACGGTGGCGAGACTTGGGGCATGGTTGGCAAAGCAAGGCGGGCGTGGTACCTCTTTTTCACGAACACTCGAAGAGATGCGATCTCCGCAGACGACTGTGACGCGGACGACGCAAGGAGAGCAGAAGAAAGCTATTTTTGGTTCAACCGTAGTTACGTCAAGCGTTCGTATGGAGGTTACATCAACCGTTCATACTAATGATGCTGTAGTTCGCTGGCTCGATGTAAACATCGATCCGGCGGGAAAAAGTGCTGTAGAAATCGCTCGGGAAATTACCAAAGAGACTGGTTACAAGTTTGACAGTTATCCTCCTACCGAAGCAACTGGCAAGTTTCTTTTCGAGGATCCTTATACAAAAGTTGGCGAGGACGGGCATTACCGGTATACCATTGCTATGGGTGCCGGCTGTTCGAGACGTTGGGAGCAAAACGAAAAATTCGGCCAAGGACGTGAAGAAGCGAGCCTTTTGTGGATGGCCATTGGAGACGCGATTAGCCGGATAACCGGAAACGGAAGTCACTTCGAGTTTGCTGGTGTCAGACGTGTTGGTGACCTAACTAACTTCGTCGTTTGTAAAGATGAGGAAGTGCGGCAGCATTGGGTTCGAGGCAAATCGTACACGATCAACCAAGAACGCTTTGCCAACGACCCCGAACCCTTTAGAATCCCTGTTCGTGCGGTCAACTCCAGCCATGGTGGGGTTGTCGGTGGCACCCCCTGCTACGATCACGAAAGTTATCCTCTTGTCGTCGTGGGCTTCTCCCTGAATTCCTAAGCCTTGAGTCTTGAATAGGGGTTGTCTAAATCTGCTTCGAGTACTCGCGGGATTTCTTGGCTCCCCAAAGCTGGAGGCCGATTCCGACAAGCACGGCGATCGCCGGAGCGATGTAGACTTTGGATGAAGTCGGCGGGATAAGTAAGAGATAATACCAAGCCGAAAGTGATTTTTGCATCTCATGTTCGCCATTGTCCCCATCCCAAACCGAAAAAGCGATCGGAATGAACTGACCAATTTGGAATTGAAGGTCACGATCCTTGGAGGCTGTGCCAAGTGGGCGTGTAAAGACCACTTTCCACATCCCGTCATCATAGATTGCTTTTGCGGAAACGCCCAGCGCTGGCTTCGGTTCAATCTTTTCAGATCCCCATGCGTTTGCTTCAGCGGCTTTGACTTCTTGGGCATTCCAGCTCCAAAGATCGACCGGATGCTCTTTGTCCCCTAACACAAAGTATGGTTTTGCGTCTTGAGCTGGATCCTTCGGAATCTGAACGGGGAATTGAATTTGGGTTCCGTCCGGGTACTTCTTCTTATCGGTGGTCGTGTTTTTCGTGCGATCTTCCCAGTAAACAAGAATCGCAACGTTCTTGTCGTTGTAACAAGCCTTGATCGAAATGTTGTCGACTGATGGGGTAAATTCGCGTGGGTCCATGATCACTTGTCCCGCTAAAGGAACATCAATCCAATCAATCTTGTCCCATCGCGAATCTTTTGGATCGGTTGGAAGATCCCCGGAGAGGTGAGGAGCCTTCACGAGTGCCCCAAGCTTTCGTGGTGCTTGCAGGCTTTTCACATAATAAGAGACAGCCCATCGTTTTTCAAGGTCTTTCTTATCATCCGCGTCCAACGCCCCACGATACGATGGCATGGGTGATCCGCTCACACCGGTAGAAAGGTCGCGGTAAATATCTTGGGCTGAATCACTGCCACGGAGATCATAACTCTTGGTCAAATCGGCTGGCCAAATCCGGTTGTTCCAATCATCCACCAGGCTGTCGGCTGAAACACCATTGCCACGCCCATGGTCCCCATGACATTGGAAGCACTTGGCTCCGTTCTTGTCATGGTACACCTGGTCCCCTTCTTTCAGGAGATTGGCATCCGCTTTCCCCGGATCTCCAGGATAGGGTTCTCCTTTTTCCCCTGGAGCGTGATACGTGAGCACTTTGTCTTTCGTGTATTGCTCATTTTTAAATCGATCCGAAAACGTTTTGACGTAGGCCACCAAATCCCAACGGTCTTTCTCGGGGAGCGCTTTTTCCCATGAATACATGGTCGTTCCGGATAACCCTTTCGTAATCGATCGGAAGATGTCGTAATCCGTAGGGATTTCACCCGATTGGGTGGTGCGAAACTTATAAGTTCCCTTTGTGAAATCGCGTGGTTTTGGATTCACGCGATCGTAGGTAATTCCTTTGCCATCTCCTTTTTCTCCATGGCACCAAAGGCACTTTTGCTCATAGACTTCTTTGCCGTTCTCCATCGATGCGGCATCTGTTGGAGCCTGCATGGAGAAAAGCTCTCCCCCTTTGGAATAGAGAGGTCGGACAGTAAGGATTGCTCCTGTCAGGAATGAGAGAGCCAAGATAAGAAGAAGTTTTCGCGCTCCGAATCTCATTTCGCGAACGTCCTCGGTGATGAGTTCGAGCCTTTGTAAATCCAGAGAACCGCTTTCCAGATTTGATCTTGGGTCAAGATGTTTTGCCAAACTGGCATGGCAGAATTCCAAGACTTCGAGTTTTGTGGAAGTCCGGGACCGCCGGTAGAAATTCGCCAGAACACATAGTTTTCTTGAAGAATTGCGAGCGTTCCCGTGTCGGTAAAATTAGCGGGCTCAGGATTAAATGCCTCATGAAAAGGGCCTTGGCCATCGAGATTGTCTCCATGGCAAAAGAAGCAGTTTTGATAGTAGACTTGTGCCCCTTCCATCACTTCTTCCTTAAATTTAGCCGGGTTTTCTTTTTCATCTTTTCGATACGGGTTCTCTGCCGTTTGAATGGTGATCGATTGATCGTGAAACTTGAACTGGAGTGGAGGATCCGGATGGACCGTCCGCGTTTCAGCAGGAGCTTCGTATTTTGGAAGGGCCTTGGAATAAGCCCAAAGCCCCAGAACCACGGGGAACGCAACAAACACGATCAGGCGTGCCACAGCTCTTTCAGGTTTTGCAAGGGTGTTCACAATGGGTGAAAGAAAACTTTTCATCCGCGCTTCATCGCTTGTCACATAAACGAACATGGCTGCCATAAAAATCGTGGTATAAATGCTAATGAATTGATGGGGAAGGGGAGGCCACTTAATCACGTTGTTCCAAATCGGTCCAAGCAAGAGCTCAAAGAAAATAAAAAGAAGGATCGATTGCCACAACAACATTTAAGTCCTCCTCCGTTTCAAGAAGAACCCGACGATAATCGAAAGAAGAAACATCCCACCAATGATCCAAGGAGAAATCTCTGGCGGCAGTTTTTGTTGGCCGCGATGACTGATGATGAAGCTCGCTAACGCAACCAGTTTTTCGTCGGCTTGCTTTCCGTATTTGTCATTCAGGACTTTCTTGTAATCCATCGGCATCATGGTTTTCGGGTAACCGGTCACGGTAGGAAGGCTTTGAGGGTTTTCAACTTTTTGTTTCACGTAGTCAGCATCATGCATGGCCCCAATGGTTGAGAGATCGGGGCAGTACTGTCCATAACCATTCGGAAACCAGCCGGCCGGCATTTCGGTGCCGACCTTGTGGCAAGCGATGCACCGTTCTTTGTCAGGAAGGCTCATCATGACATCGTGCCCTTCCTGAATGACAGCGGGGTCGATTTCTTTGGCGGCTTCCACTTTCTTGACGGTAACCGAAGCCCCATCAGGAAACTTGATTTCGTGTGGTTTCTCTTGGACATCATCGGCAGTCACTTGCACGGTAACCTTGCCACCCAGAGATTCAAGGTACGCGGTTACCGCTTTAACCTCAGGCCAAGAAAGCGCAATCGGTGGTTGCCACACCTTGGGCATGATTTTTGGATAGCCAGGAACTTCGCTAAAATCAGGATCGGTTAAGCGGCGAAGCAGGTATTGCTCAGCATTGTATCCCTTGTATCGGGTGGCCGCTTCTTTTCCAACCGTTTCCAAATTGGGACATCGCCCTTTGTCTGTGCCGCCAATCGTGTGGCAGGTTAAGCACCCTCGATTGTTGACCAAATCTTGTCCAACCTTCACGAGGTCTGCTTGATTAATTCCGGGTTGGATTTTTACTTCAGCTGGCGGGTACCCGCCAGTGAATTGGGGAACTAAGTGGCCTACGAAGGTGTAAACCCCGAGGACCACCACCACCATCAGTAAAATTCTTGAAAAGACTGATTTCATGTTGATTTCGCTTGTTGCTCACTTCGGATACTCATCCAGAAAACCAAAGCCACAATGCAGAAAAAAATGAAGACCACAATCGAGACCGTGGTGGTGGCAAAACCGATACTGGGCGTATAGCCATAGCCACTTCGATCCACCATTTTACCCCAGACGTGCCAGTACTGACGAATGGCTGAACGAATATAGCCCATAAGTCCCATGAGCCAAGTGAAGGAAATGGCAAGGAAGACAAGCGCGTATTGCGAACGGGGTGCCATTTTTCCCCATTCGATTTCACCGATAATCTTGGCGTTTCGATACATAAGAACATCGATGATCGTCACGGTAATCATGGCAAGAAGGACCATGCCGACTTGAGATGGCGAAAAGATTTCGACACGGACTTGGGTTTGTGCGTGTTCGCCTTTGATGCCAAGGAAAAGAACTCCCGCCGATGTGATCAACAAGATGGCGTACTGAATTAGTTTTCCCATCAATCCCCATGAAACCGTTTCGATCTTGTTGGATCGGCGATAAAGCATAAAGCTAAAGAAAGTGGTAAGAATCATGAAGTTCACCACCGTCACTTTGTAGGTCATGAAACCAAAGCGGCCAAGAATCGGATGGAAAGCTCCTCCCAGTTTTCGTGCTTCTTCAAGGCTAGCCACCAGAGAGTGAGGGGTAGCCCACACAGCAAACGAGAGGGCTAAAATGAAGAGCATGAACTTTACTGCACCTCGATAGCGCTCCGACCCTTGAATTCGTCCCATGCCAAGCCAGAGATAGTAGTTGGCAGCAAAGAAGAGGCCACCGATTAAAACCGCTTGGATGATCCAAAGCCACGAATAAATTCCTCCCATCATGGCCACACCCATGCTTTGATCAAACCCATAGATTTCTTTTCCAAGGAAATACCCCGCAAAGGGGAGTGGAATCAGGGCTGAAATGGAAACTAAGTTTCCGGTGTACCCCATCCAGTCATAATGCGCTTTGTCTTCTTTTGTGGTTGCTCCCAGGAAGCGATAGGCGGCATAAGCAGAAGCCACGGCACCCCCAAATGCCACGTTGGCGATAAGGCGGTGAATGTTAATCGGCATCCACGCATAATTCTTGACGGCCAGAAAGATGTCGGTCAGGTTTCCATTTTGGTCCACACCGGCCGGTGTCATCATAAACGTAGCCCATGAATTGGCCACCATGAGAAGTGCGGTCCCAAAGACATTCAGAAAAACGCCAATCGTGAAATGGAGCTTTTTTCGGTCAAGGGAGGTTTCAGTTCCAAACCAATATTTTAAGAAAAAACCAGAGAATTCCAAGCATCAAAAGACCAAGCAGTCCAAGAACTCCATACTGAACTCCCATGCTTTGGACATTAAACAATCGAAGAAGCGCCGCGAGGCTTGCATACACGAGAAGAAGC
>JABDET010000007.1:31139-38328 GCA_013286945.1 Candidatus Melainabacteria bacterium | reverse complement strand
GAAAAGGATCGCGCCATCGTTTGCATCGTGGGGGAAGGACTCAAGGAAACTCCTGGCATTTCTGGCCGGGTTTTCCGTGTCTTGGGGGAAGCAGGAATTAACGTGGAAATGATTTCTCTTGGCGCTTCCCAAATTAATCTAACGTTTGTCGTTCAATCGGGAGAAGCCATCAAGGCTGTCGAGATCCTTCACCGCGAATTTTTCGAGTAAGGTCTTAAAAATCGACCCAGACGTACAATCCCTTTACGCTCACTTTGTACCGAAGCCCCTTTTCTCCTTTTAGGTAAGCCCACCAGGTCGAGATCTTGCTTGAGTCCCCCGACTCGTTGACACATTCCTTTAAAAAAAGATGTGAGAGCATCCCTAGTGTAGTATCCATGGGAATATCTCGAAGTAAGCTCCCTACTTTTTCTCCCAACGCCACTTCATTTTTCCCTTCCACGAGTTCATGCCCCAATCGAACGACCTCTGTATACCAAGTTGGAGCTTTTTTCAGGTTGGCAATTTCATTGCTTGTGTATTCTGCTTCAGCCGCGTAGAGTTCTTCTCCTTGAAGAACTTTCACCAAATGAACCAACGTATTTCCGTTATTCTGCCGAGAAATCCATTCTCTGACTTCCTTGAAAAACATGAGGGTAAAAGGGAGCAAGATCATTTTGCTGGCTGGATGGGGTGCGTCCAATCCTGAAATTAGACTCGCCTCATTTTCTTGCTCGTTCAAGTCCGCAAGACTGACTCTTTTTTGCAAAAGCCCTTCCATGAGCTGTGTCAAAGAGACAAAGGTCCAGCTTACCGCACTCATGTCATCAAAGAGTCGTCGTTTGGTCATGGTCTTTATCAACTGGTGGCACGGAAAGGATTGGGTACTAAAATCTTTCGTGGTTTTGATCCGTCAGGAGCTCCAACCACCCCGTGCTTTTCTAACAAGTCCATAAGCCGACCTGCCCGAGCGTAACCAATTTTCAATTTTCGCTGCAACGTGGATACGCTCGCTTGACCCGTTCGCAAGATAATCTCTTTGGCTTCCGAATAAAGCACATCGCCGTCGTCTCCTTTTTCTTCTTCCAGAGTCTCCTCACCAGATTGAGGAAACTGCACGAGATTTTCTGGAGCCGCTTGTTGGCTCCAGAAAGCAACCAAGGCGTCAATCTCGCTTAATCCAACAAAAGCCCCCTGAAGACGAAGTGGCTTCATCGCGTCAATCGGGGCAAAAAGCATGTCCCCTCTCCCAAGCAATTTTTCTGCTCCGCCAGTATCCAAAATCGTTCGTGAATCGGGCATGCTTGAAACCGCAAAAGCAATACGAGATGGAATGTTCGCTTTGATAATCCCCGTGATCACATCGACGCTTGGTCGTTGCGTTGCGACGATGAGATGGATCCCTGCAGCACGAGCTAAAGCCGTTAAACGGGAAATGCTGGTCTCCACGGCCGCGGCAGCCAACATCATCAAATCTGCCAACTCATCGATGAGGACCACGATGTACGGGAGTGGCGTATCAGGACGAGCTCGATTGTATTCTTCTAGGTTCCGAACGCGCGCTTCCTTAAAAAACGTATACCGTTCATCCATGATCGCTAACACATCAATGAGAACTTTGGCCGCTTGTTTTGGATCGGTAACCACTTCCTGAATCAGGTGAGGAATTCCATCATAAATCGTCAATTCCACTCGTTTGGGGTCAATCATCACAAACTGAACTTCCAGGGGGGTGGCTTTAAAAAGAATACTTGCGATTAGGGTGTTAATACAAACCGTCTTGCCTGAACCTGTGGCTCCCGCAATCAAGAGATGGGGCATGCGACGAAGATCAGTAAAAATCGGTTGACCCGCAATGTCTTTTCCAAGAGCCAAGATCATTCTTGAGGAACTTTCTTGGTAAAGTTTTGCGCTCAGCATATCCTTGAGATAAACCATGGCCACCGAGCTGTTTGGGATCTCGATCCCAATGGCACTTTTCCCAGGAATCGGAGCTTCGATGCGTAGGCTGGTGGCGGCGAGTGCAAGGGCTAAATCATCGGAAAGTGAGACAATCTTGCTCACCTTTACCCCCTTGGCTGGCTGGAGCTCATAACGAGTTACCGTAGGGCCTCTTTCCACATGAAGCACTTGGGCCTCCACGCCAAAACTTCGCAAGGTCTCTTCAAGCAGGCGACTGTAATCCGAAGGTTCAATGCGAGGACCTTTTTCACGCTTTGGATCGGCTTCATCCAGAATTGAGAGGCTTGGAAGTTGATAGCCCTTCAAATCTTCGCGTGGTTTCGGTTTTGGAGAAGGGGTTACAAAAATTGGATGCCGTTCTGGTTTTTCAGGGTCAACACTTGCGGTTTCCTCTGGAAGTGCTGGGTGCGCTTCTAGAGAAAGCATTGCACTCGATGTTGGCAATGCTATTACGATCTCTTCGGCCTTTGGTTCAACTAAGATTGGGGGTAGAGAATCGGGATCTGGCTCTAGCACCACGGGAACCGAAACTCGGATTGGACGTTTCATTCTTTGCGCAAATCGCTTCACGAACAAGTATCCTTGCTTCAGAGTTGCGGCTCCGTTCCGAAGCGACACATTCGTAACCAAAAGGGTGGCCACAACAAGAAGGGTCCAAGAAAAAACAACGGTTCCCCCTTTGCCAAAAAAGTGAATGAACGGAGCTACCAGAAAAGCTGATTTCCCCCCAAGGTTCCATAAATCACAAAAAAGAGTCACGCTGAAAAACCAAACCACCAAGTAACCCAAATGGACCCACGTCGGTTTTCTTGTGGGGTCAAGCAAAAAGACAAGCATCATCATCGGGAGTAAAATGGTGAAAAGCGAAGCTTTCCCAAACCAATCCATCAGAAAATCGTGGAGACCCTGCCCTGCAGTTCCCCCCCATGGGGAAAAGAATGCCAAGGCCAAGTAAATCGACGAGCTGATGAGGACGATGAAACAAATCTCCCGAATCAACGGGTGGAGGAGAGCTAAATTCTCGACCTTGATGGGTTTACTGAATTCTCTTTTTCGCGGCTTCTTTTGCTTTAAGCGTTTGGACAATCTTCCCCTGCCTTCCTAAAGCCATGTGAGAACAGGGATGATCATTGGCTTTCGTCCCATTTTCTCCCCAAAGAATTTGTTCAGTTCCCCTTTCAAATTCCCTTTCAAAGCCTCGGGATCCTTGGGTTTTTTTGTGGCGCCATTCTTGAAAAACAACGTGGTAATCTTCTTGGCTTCCTCCACCACTTCATTCCCCATCTCTGCTGAAATGAACCCTCGAGTCACAATCTCAGGCTCACCCAGAAGCTCGAACGTCTCCTTCCCGAGAACCACGCTCACCACCAAGATCCCTTCTTCACCGATAGCGCGACGTTCTTTCATTACGCTTTTTCCCACTTCTCCAATCCCATACCCATGCACACAAATGTTTTCCAGGTTAAGGTGATTGATAACGTTGAGCTTGTTTTCATCCACCTCGACCACATCACCGTCCACAGCCACTAAAACGTTTTCAGGGAGGATTCCAACCTCTCGTGCCAGTTGGCTGTGTTGCACCAGATGACGGTATTCCCCATGAATCGGGATGAAAAACTTTGGCCGAAGCAAGTTCATAAAGAGCTTCAACTCTTCTTGCCCCGCATGCCCCTGAACATGGACCTTCAACGATAGACCTGAGCCTTCATCTTGCTTTGTGGTTAGCGTATAAATAACTTCGGCCCCTTGACGGTAAAGCTGATTGATGGTTCGAAAAACAAGCCCTTCATTTCCAGGAATGGGGGTGGCTGAAATGATGACGGTATCTCCAGGAATGATTTCCACAAACCGATGGCTTTTAGCCGCCATAAGCGACAAGGCCGAAAGGGGCTCACCTTGACTTCCCGTGGTCAAAACCACGACCTTTTCTTGTGGAAATTGGTTGAGTTCTTCGGGAAGAATGGTGGCTCCATTGGGAATGTGAAGTTGTCCAAGTTCGCTCGCAATTCGGACATTTTGAACCATGCTTCTTCCAATGAAACACACTTTTCTCCCATGTTTTTCCGCCACAATGACCACCTGTTGAATGCGGGGAAGGGATGAAGCAAAGGTGGCAATGATGATTCTCCCTTTCGATTTTCCAAAAACATGTTCGAAAGATCGCCCCACCACTTTCTCCGAGAGGCTGTAGCCGGGTCGCTCTGCGTAAGTGGAATCGGAAAGAAGAAGAAGGACCCCTTCATTTCCTAAGTCGGCCAATCGCTTGAAATCAGTGGCCATCCCATTCATGGGTGTTTGATCAAACTTGAAATCACCGGAGTGAACCACTTTCCCAACGGGGGTTTCAATGACGATTCCAACCCCGTCATGAATCGAATGGACATTGGGGAAAAATTCCAAGGCGAACTTCGAAAATTCAACCCGTGAATCAGGTTTAACCTCACGAAACTGAACTTTTTCTTCAAGCTCGAACTCGCGAAGCTTCCCTTGAACCAGGGCTAAGGTTAGTTTCGTCCCGTACACCGGCATATCCAGTCTTGGCAAGATGTAGGGGAGGGCACCGATGTGATCCTCATGGCCGTGTGTGAGAAAAATTCCCTTTACTTTTTCTTTGTGCTCCAGCACAAATCGAATGTCGGGGATAATAAAGTCAATGCCCAGCATGTCTTCTTTAGGGAACATCACCCCAGCATCGACCAAAACAAGCTCGTCTTCAAAGAGAAAGGCGGTCATGTTTTTGCCGATTTCCCCCAACCCACCCAATGGAACTACATACAATCGATGAGGAAGCGGTTTGAAGCCAGAGGGCATATTAGAGCGCCTCTCCGATTCCGGTGCCGTTGGCCCAGCGCAAAGTGAGGCGCTCTTGCTGCGTTCGCTTATTCACCGACTGTTTCACTCTCCATACCGGGCCCAACTGTCGGCGAATTTCGCTCACTTGCATTAAGCCAAGAGCCCGAGAGGGGTCATGCTTTCCCGAAGTGCCAAAATTTCCTTTTCCCCCGAATCCACTAGCGGCGGACGCAATCCTCCCACAGGAAAACCAGCAAGGCGTATGGCCGCTTTGATCTGAATTGGATTCGTGGTCATGAAAAGCGCTTTGTAAAAGTTCTGAAGTTCATGATGAATCGCTTGAGCTTCCGCGATATTCCCTTGGAAAAAGCTCGCAATCATTTTCTTGATTTGCTTCGCCACCAGATGCCCTGCTACACTGACCACGCCCGTTGCGCCAACGGAAAGAAATGGAAGCGTGAGTGCATCATCGCCACTCCAAATCGTGAAACCTCGTTCAATCGTGGGGCTCGCACTCCCCGACCCTTTCCCCAAAGGCAAAGGAATCCGGTTGGTTCGCCGTGCAATCTCGGCCACTTGTTCCACACTCCCACTGGCTTCCTTAATCCCGATGATGTTCGGTATTTTCGAAAGACGTTCCGTGGTTTCAGGGAGCATGTTGACACCGGTTCTTCCTGGAACATTATAAATCATGATGGGAAGCTTGGTTGACTCAGCAATCATTTTAAAGTGTCGAATCAACCCTTCTTGCGGTGGCTTGCTGTAATAAGGGCACACGATGAGAACGCCATCCATCCCGATTGACTCCGCTTCCTGGGTAAACCGGATTGATTCTTGTGTGGAATAACTTCCTGTTCCAGCAATGAGCGGAGCTTTCACCGCATCCCTTACGGTTTGAAAAAGTTTAATCTTTTCATCGTGAGTCAAGGTTGGTGACTCACCGGTTGTTCCCGCGATCACCAAAGAATCATTCCCCTCTTCAATCAGCTTAATCGCCAATCGAGCGGATGCTGAATAATCCACTTCCAGATTTTCTTTAAAGGGGGTAACCATGGCCGTAATGAGAGGGCCAAAGTTCGGAAATTTTGAATTCATCATGAGATTTTTCGTTCTCGATTTTATCGGAAATCCCTTTAGAATACGCTAAACCAAGGCCAAGAAGCGTTACGGTCGTCGCGCGAACCGCCGAAGAACCAGAGTCCCAAGAGCAACAATGCACCCGATGCCAGCCATCAACCCGCCTGCATGCGACTCTGGTGTAAACAGAAGAAGCCCACCCAGCCCGACAGTCGCGAGGCCACCCACGACAAGCGCATGCGTACCGGAAGATTGTCGCTTGTCCCCTTCCCGACCAAGGAACGCCTGAAACCCACCAGCCGCACCATTTGCTAATCGGAAATCTCCTTGCCCTCCATTTTGAGCCAAGTTGTTTTGAGGCGAGGTGAGAAATGGGAGTTTGCCAGAGGAAGACGCGGCTTCTGATTCGGTAAGCGAGGCTTGCAAATTTCCTGCATTGGCTTCACCAACCTGACGAGTGTAAGCGACTTCTCGTCCCCTTTCTCCTTTTTCCAACCAAAGATTTTGCGCTGGATCCCCACCGGATCCAAGAAACCTCTTCAGCAAAGTTTCTGCGCTACTCTGAGCTGTCGAACTTGCACTAGATTCCGCCGGTACATTCTGGAAAACCGATTCTTTCGTCAAGTTTCTCAAATCCAAAAGTGTTTTCTCCGTTATCCTTCCTGTAGCCAACTGTCCCTCCACGCCTTGGTTTTGAAGCATGCTGTTTGGGGTTCCCCGGACAGCAGAACCTGATTCGGTCCGATTTTCAGCCGAAGTCGTGTTCAGCGGCGCGGCGTTCATGTTTGCTGACGAGCGAACTTGCTCTGGCGTTGAGCCTCCATGACCTTGTTGAAGCGGAAGCCCGGGTTCCAAAACTGGCTTGCCTGCATCTCGGGGTAACGCGGCATTCGGTGTGGTTTGGGCTGCCAATGCGCTATTGTTGAGGATCCCCTGGTTGCTGCTAGCAGCTAAAGCTCCCGACGTTGAAGCCCCGGTCCCTTGTAATATTCCTGAATTGCCGCTGGATGAATTCATGCTCGTTGAAGCAGCTAACCCTTGCGAATTGGCTTGACTTGACACAGTTGAGGTTCCAAGAAGCACTGGACTCTGTCCTTGATTCACCGTTGAAGCCGGTGAATTCATCGAACTGGAAGCCGATAGCCCTTGAGGAAGAGACTGTCCCATGCTATTCGGTCCCGGATTGCTTGACCCTGATGGGACAGGAGTGTTAGCGGCAATGCTTGATCCCATCGCGGCGGCTGATGTGCCGATTGATGGAGACGAGACCGGTGCGCTTGGCACTGTTGCACTTGAATTGCTCATGCTTGACATGACCGGTGTGCTCGCAATGCTTGATCCCATCGCGGCGGCTGATGTGCCGATTGATGGAGACGAG
>JABDET010000007.1:0-31129 GCA_013286945.1 Candidatus Melainabacteria bacterium | reverse complement strand
GTGCTCGCAATGCTTGATCCCATCGCGGCGGCTGATGTGCCGATTGATGGAGACGAGACCGGTGCGCTTGGCACTGTTGCACTTGAATTGCTCATGCTTGACATGACCGGCGTGCTCGCAATGCTTGATCCCATCGCGGCGGCTGATGTGCCGATTGATGGAGACGAGACCGGTGCGCTTGGCACTGTTGCACTTGAATTGCTCATGCTTGACATGACCGGCGTGTTCGCAATGCTTGAGGCAATTGATGGGGTCGCGGCATTAAGGTTTGACGATGCTGTCGGATTTCCGACATTGGCATTCAGAGGGTTCGATCCCCCTAAAATCAGAGGCTGATTTATTGCACTTGATGATGCCGGATTCACACTCGCCGAGGAGTTGAAGTTCAAAGACGCGGCATTATTCCCGATTGTTGCCCCTTGTTGAGAGATATTGGGCACAGATCCAGGAGAATTCGAGTTCATTGAAGGAGTAACCACTGGATATGAATTTAGGACAGGCGCCGAATTCACGGCTGGTTGAGAACTTACGATTGGCGTAGAAATCGGATTCCCGGTCACGGGTGGTTGTTGGGAGAAAGTGGGACCAGTCGATCCGGTGTTAAAAGGAAACGAATGCATTCCGGGCAAGACCGAATTCGGAGTCCCCGTATTCCCCGCGAGGGGCGTTTGTGGCCCGTAATTCACACCTGTCGTAGGCGGGGTATACGCACCCAAAACCGGCCCCAGGTTGGGCAAACCCGCTGGATTCTGTGTCCCCACCGGCGGATTGACTATAGTCGCAGTGGTTGGAATCACATCAAAATTAATCCCATTCGGATGAAATCCATGCGACACCGGATGGCTGGAGACAGGTTGATTGTTGGTCCCATTGTTGTTGGTCGGGGGATTGTTTGAGTTTGTCGTGTTGTTGCTTGTTCCTGGGTTAGCCGTACTTGGATCATTTGTATTCGCGCTATTCGTGGTCTGGGGATTGGTCGGAGTTGAAGTAAGCGCCGCCATGAGTAATTGTGTCATTCCTGTGGCAGGCCTGTTGAGGGTAGGACCCATCGAGATTGGACTCATCGAGACATTGTCACCAGAATTGGAACTGGTTAAAGGAACACTCGGCCCGCCAATGTTCGGTCCAGCAATTACCGGATTCGTGTTAACGGAACTGGTCTCAGCTGTGGTGATGGGTTGAACGATCGGTTTACCTGGCATTGATAGATTTCCCCTTGTGTCTCCCTCGATCTTATTTGTTACCCTTATTACCAATTTAACACAATTTCATTAGTGTTTTATGTATAGTTTGTAAACAAATTGTTAACAATACCAACAACTTTTTGTCTAACACAAAAGGAGGGACCTCTTGGAAAATGGAACGAAGATTCCGGAAGTTACGAGAAAAAGCTAGCTCGAGGAACGAAACCAGCTGAGGAGACCGCTGCCGACAAAGGCAAAACCTCCGATGACAGCCAGAATCTCACCGAGTCGACCCCCAGAAACAAGGAGGGTCAGAATGCCAAGACTCAAGAGAACAAATCCACCAAAGGTCGCCACTTGAAACCCCGAAGGACTCCCACCCGCAGACCCTTGTCCCTCATTCCTCCCAGGACTCCACAGGGGAGGGGCTATGGTAGGATTTTTCTGCGGCAGGGGATTCATGGCACTTCCTTTCGACAAATCGGGCGCGTTGGAAAGCGGATTCCCAAAAGCTCCCTGGACCGGATTTAATAAAGCATTATCTTTGATGATTGCAGATTTGTTGGCATCGGTAGACGGTGACGAGGCTTTCGCTATTGCATCCTCGATCGGAGCTGCTCCTCCCGACGATGCGAATAAGCCCAGAATTTTCTGTGAACTCTGGTCTAGATTCGTCACGAGTAGTGACTGTGGGTTTGTCTGATCCGTGGGCCTCTCTTTGGCAAGCGCAGGTGGGAGTGATCGGCTTTCTCCTCCACGCGCGTGCGGCGACAAATTTGACGTGTCGCGCGGCTGCTGGGGAAGTTGCTCTTTCTCTTCAACAGGGCTTTGTTTAACGTGGGCCGTGTTCGATAGTCCAAGGGGAGTAACCGCTTTCTTCAGATCAACGGGGGTCTTCGCCGAATCATCCAAGTGGGCCAAAGAAGCTTCAAATTTTTCTTCGAGAGGCAACGAAGAAAGAAGACTACTTCTCAGGATCTCTGAAGCCAGGTCAGACATCTTCGCTTGGTTGAGCTTCTGACCAAGCGGCAACCCACCCAAAGGGCTCCCCCCTTTTACTGGCTGGATCGGTTTGTCTGCGTTTTCTTTAGGGTTCATACACCATTAGTTTACCATGAATTCCATAAAATGTCATTCGAAATGCACATCAAGGAGGAATCTTTTTTAGATCATCCAAAGTGAAATTGCCTATGATCAACGCCAGTCATCTCACGAAAGAATTTGGTCCCATCAAAGCAGTTTCGGATCTGACGTTTTCCGTGAACAAGGGAGAAATTCTTGGCTTTCTCGGACCAAACGGGGCTGGGAAAACCACGACCATGCGAATTCTCGCCGGAATTTTCCCCCCAACACGAGGCTCGGTCATGATCGCAGGATTCGATGTTCTTGAAAACAGCATGGAAATTCGAAAACGAATCGGCTACCTTCCCGAGCAATTCCCGATCTACCCTGAGCTCACCGTGACTGAATACCTTGCCATGGTGGCTTCCATTTGGGACTTTGATCGCAAAAAACGGGACGAGCAAGTGAAAGATGTGCTTGAAAAATGTGGTCTCCGAAGTGAACAAAATTCGCTTCTCCGTCGTCTTTCACGCGGATACCGCCAACGCGTGGGGTTGGCTCAAGCCTTGGTGCATGATCCAGAGGTCTTAATCTTGGATGAACCAACCGTAGGCTTAGATCCAAAGCAAATTCGAGAAATTCGTGAACTGATTAAGAGTTTCCAAGGTCAAAAAACCGTTATCTTAAGCACCCACATTCTCCCTGAAGTGAGCATGACCTGTCAAAGAGTTCTCATCATCAATCAGGGGAAAGTGGTAGCCGAAGGGACCCCGGAAAGTCTCACCCGTCAAATCGAAAGCGGAGCTCATGTGCAAATTCAAGCGCAGGGCCCTCCGGAAGACATTGTCCGGACGCTCAGTGCTGTTCCAGGAGTTTTAGAAATCAAAATGGTCAAAAGTTCCGATGGCAGAGAGGGGACATTTCTCATACAGACTAAGGAAAGTGTTGATGTTCGCCCACAAATAGCCCAAGCCATCGTGGAAAACCATTGGGGGCTTCTCACGATGCAGTTGCAATATTTGTCTTTGGAAGATATCTTTGTAAAACTCGTCACGAAAGAGGAATCTGAATAAAATGAAAATCTTTCCCCTACTCAATAAAGAACTCAAAATTGCTTTCAGTAGTGCCACCGCTTATGTGACCTTTACTGTTTTTCTTCTTATTGTCGGATATCTGTTTGTAGGCCAATCGCTCATGCTGGCCAAAGAATCGTTTGCTTACGGAGCCACGGGCACGTCTGTTATGGACGCCATTTTTCGTGTTCTTTTTCACGATGCCGCGGTTATATTACTTTTCTTGACCCCAGCCATGACGATGCGGCTTCTTGCCGAAGAAAAGCGTGCGGGAACGCTTGAACTTCTCTTGACCTATCCACTCAACGATCTGGAAATTATCTTAGCCAAGTTTTGTTCAGCATTTGCTTCCGTGGTTATTTTTCTTCTTCCAACGATCCTTTATTCGATTTTTATTCAGCGCTTTGCCCCGATTGAATGGAGTGTTCTGGCCACTCAATACCTCGGAATCCTTCTCCTTTGCGGTTCGTACATTGCGGTTGGGCTTTGGGCTTCTCATTTGACTGACAACCAAATTGTAGCGGCCACGTTAACCATTGGAATTTTGCTCGGCCTTTGGCTCATCGCATGGATAGGGCAAAGTTCCCCATTAGCCTCGTGGTCCGTAGTCCTTGGACAACTTTCCATCTTGAATCACTTTGACAGTTTTTCAAAAGGGGTTCTCAACACTTCCGATATCACATTTTATCTCTTGCTCATTCTTTTTTTTCTTTATGTTACGCTTAAAGGACTTGAATCAAGAAGTTGGTGGGGGCGAAGCGAATGAACCTTCATCGCAGCTCCAGAGAAGGGGCTGGAATGGTTGCCAATCTTCTTTTTCTTCTTGGTATCTTGGTTCTTCTTCAATACCTTTCGTACCGTCATCCGCATGAGTGGGACTTAACTAAGAATAAGCGTTTTTCCCTGGCAGAGCTTTCTCTCAAAGAACTTTCTAGTTTAAGAGCCAATTTGGAACTTTGGGCCTTTGTTGAGAGTAGCGATTCGGAAACACGCGACTTGCTCCATCAATACGAGATTGCTTCACCACGACTGAAAGTTCATTACGTTGATCCGAGATCAGAGCCAGAAAAAGCCCGCGAATTCGGGGTGAACTCTCCTCCACCCGTTATCGTCATACGCTATGGGAAACAAGAAGAACAAGTGACCGAACCGAACGAGGAACGGATCACGAATGCACTCAATCGTCTAACGAAAGGATCGGCACGAACAATCTATTTCTTACAAGGGCACGACGAACTTGATTTTAGCTCACCTGGAGATTTTGGTTATTCGCTTCTTCGTTCTGAATTGCTGAAAGAAAACTTCATCGTGAAATCATTCTCCCCGTTTAAAGGGGAAGATATTCCGATGGACACTTCTGCTCTCATTGTACTCAACCCCCGACATGGTTTTCTTCCCAAAGAAAAAACTACTTTCCAGAAATACCTGAGCCACGGTGGCCGAGTTCTTTTCCTTGCTGGGATGGACACTTCGAAAGAATGGATTGATTTTCTAAAGTCTTATGGGATTCAAATTGAGGACGACTTAGTGGTTGATCCCGCTATTCGTGTTTATGGAGCAGGATTTGGAATCTTAGCAACGGTGACCATGCTACCGCACCCAATCACCGCCCCGTTTTCAGGGTTAAAGCCCTCGCCTATTCTTTTTCCGTTAGCGCGTGGAATCACCCTAGAGAAACTTCTCCCAAAGGGAATGACGGTAACCCCTCTGGTCACCACCAGTCCCTTTGGAGAGGCCATTCCGATCAAGGTTGAAGAGCACAAGATTACCCCTCTTTCGAAAACCCCGATTAGGAAAGGGGCCATTCCCATTGCGTGCGTCACTGCGCAAAACTCTGACAAGGAAAAAGGTGGGCGCCTTGTTGTGTTTGGGTCGAGCTTGTTTGCTGACAACCAATGGTTTAACAATCAAGCCACTTCAAACAAAGATTTGGTCCTTAATGCCATTTCTTGGTTAGCCGAAAGCGAATCCACAATTGCCATTCATCCGAAATCGACAGAAACTCCAGCTTTTTTGCTTGATCAAGTCAGCATCATTCGTCTTCTACTCCTTTCACTGATTGCCATCCCTGGTTTGGGAATTGTTCTTGGGATTGCCACCTGGCTTCGAAGACGCCACCTATGAAGAAGAGTACCCTTGCTTTTGTTTTCGTCTTTGCTTTACTTCTCATTTATGTTTTACAAGTCGAAAAAAAACAAACCCCCCACGGGATGTCTTCTTTATCCCAAGGACAACCGCTTTTCGATTTCAAGCCTGAAGAGGCAAAACGCCTCGAGATCACAAGGGGAAAACAAATCATGGAATTCGATCAAAACAATAAAAACCAATGGGAAATCATCAAGCCTTTCCATGCCGTGGCAGATGCCCAGCTCTGCAACAACTTCATTGAGAGTCTCTCGGAATTAACTAGCTTACACTCAATCAATCGAACAGAACCGTTAAGCGCTTATGGGCTTGATCCGGGTTCCCTTCACATCCATCTTGAACTCAAATCGGGTCTTCCGATCGATCTTCAAGTGGGCGCAATGGATCCCACGCGAGAGGGTCTCTATGCTTATCTGCCGCGAAAAGGGGAACTGGTTCTTCTCTCACTCACCTTTGGGGCTGAGCTTAATAGGCCAATCGATGCCTGGCGAGATCACTCCATAAACAAACAAAACCACTAAAAATCTAAAAGTTGCCGGAGGCAACTTTCCTCCTTTACTCATAAAGAAGTTGGGTCTCATAAATGCATCCCTCGAGTGTCCTGTCGCTAACGAATCTATACATCCGTCTTGACCTTTCGCGAATGGATGAATGATTGTATAGAAACTTGCGTGATAAGACACTAGGAGACGTTTATAAGACCCAACTAGACTTTCTCCAGGACTCCTTCGCGAGCAAGCGCTTCGCGAATGACGGTTTGGGAAATCTCACGAATCGGTTGGTTGACTTCGACAGAGATCCCGGCCAAAATACCGGCAATCTTTCCAAAGTGATAAAGCGAGGCAAGTTTTTCGATCGATTTCTTGTTCCGCAGAATCGGATCTCCTGCAAAAAGAACGCGCTCATACGTTTTTGGAATCACCGGCGTGTATGGCGTTACCTCTTCCGTGTTCATGATTCTTCTTTCCGTAATCACGCTAAGCGGTCGACGCAAGAGGTACGCATGTTTACATCCGGGCGTTAAGGCACGCAATTGGTCGAGCGTTTCCTTCAGCTTTTCATACAACAAAGTTTCCCAATGATTGCCCAAAGGAAAATCCATTAAAACAGCATCTTGCATCGAGGGAAGGGCATGAAGATTGTTCGGGCCCCCTTTCTCCAAAACTTCCCCTTGAATCCCGCCAATCAAAACATTGATTTCAGGTTCACAAGGGACGACTTGGGTTGGAATCCCGATGAGATCAGCCAAACGAGCATTGGTGGTCGTATCGATCACAACCGCACATTCAAGACGCTCCGGACCTTTTGAACTTTCAAGGACTACCCCTTGAATCGTTGTCCCCTGACGGATGACATCCAGTAAATGCGCATTCATGCGCACCGAGACTTGATTTTCTTTCAAAAGCGAAAAAGCAGCTTGTCGCGAGATTTCCGGATCCAAGAGAGACGTGGAGAGGCGCGGAGAATATCGGGTTCCGCCCAACCCATGAACCAATTCAAAAAAGCGTTCCATCTTGGCCCCTCGAAGAGGTCCTGACCAAGCTAACTGTTGAAACGCCACAATTTCCTTGGCTAGAAAGGATCCCTCTTCCGCAAGCAACACTTGAGCGCCCGCTTTTCGTGCCGCATAGGCTGCCGCAAGCCCTGCCATCCCTCCCCCCAAAATCAAAACCTCGATCTTTTCCTTCGAGATACCACGCTGAATCTCTGGCTGACGTCGAACCTCCCTCCCTCCTGTCCCCCAAGTGCGTGGAGACCCAAGCAGACCTTTGACCTTCGCGAGAAGTTGAAGGGGTTCGAATGGTTTTGTGATGTAATCGACAATGCGAAGCTCGCGTGCAAGACGCCTCTCTTCTTCCTTGAATGGAAGCGCGGAGAGGATGATGATCGGGATTTCGCGCGTTTCCGGTTTTTCGCGTAGGGCACGGCAAATTTCCCACCCGCTCATTTCCGGCATGACGATGTCTAAGATGATTAAACTTGGCTGCTCTGTTCTTACCGCTTCAAGAACCTTATCCCCGGCAGAACAAACGGAAACAGGAAAACCCTCGGTCTTTAATACGATCCGTAACAGATATAAAACATGGGGCTCATCATCGACAACCAGGATCTTTCCAGACAAGCTGTCCCCTCCACAATTGTTTCCCTTCTAGAAGGTTTTGGGAACCAGGGGTTCCTCCTGCCTGTTTACGTCCGTAATTAATGCAAGCGAGCGAAAATCCCCGACTGTCAGGTTGGGGATGGATAGCGAACAGTCGGTGATTGAGCGAGCACCGCAAGAGCGCCTCATCTCAGGCGTCGCCGAAGGGGGTGGCTTCCGCGTAAGTTCCCTGGGTGTGAAACCACGGGTAGCCAGAACTGAAGAGAGGCGCTCTAATCGCCGATCTTCAGGATCGCCCAAAAGGCCTCTTGAGGGATCTCCACCTTCCCGAGGTGCTTCATCCGTTTTTTTCCTTCTTTCTGTTTTTCGAGAAGTTTTCGTTTTCTTGTAATGTCTCCCCCGTAACATTTCGCGAGAACATTCTTACGCATAGCCTTCACATTTTCCCGAGCAATAACCTTGCTCCCAATCGCGGCTTGAATGGGGACTTCAAACATTTGTCGTGGAATCACTTCCCGCAATTTTGACACCAACGAGCGTCCGAGATAAACCGATTTGTCTCGATGCACGATATAGCTTAGAGCATCCACGACCTCTTCGTTGATCAAAATTTCAAGCTTAATCAGATCCGACTCTTGATAACCGAGAAATTCATAATCCATCGAGGCATAACCACGACTTCGACTCTTTAATTGATCGTAGAAATCGGTGATGATTTCACTTAAAGGAAGTTCGTACTGAAGCGATACTTTTCCAGGTGAAAGGTACTCCAGGTGTTTGTAAATGCCACGCTTGGCTTGACACAGCTCCATGAGGGGCCCAACGTATTCTTCTGGAGTAAAAAGAAAGGTTTTCACGTACGGCTCTTCCACTTTGTCCATTTGATGCTTTGGCCACTGTGCTGGATTATCAATAATCGTAAGTCCGCCACCCAGTGTGTAAACTCGGTACACCACATTGGGTGCGGTTGAAAGAAGGGTCAGGTTGTATTCTCGTTCAAGCCGTTCTTGGACTATTTCCATATGAAGAAGGCCGAGAAATCCACAACGGAAACCAAAGCCAAGGGCTTGTGATGTTTCGGGCTCATACACCAAGGCGGCATCATTCAACTTTAGTTTTTCAAGAGCGTCCTTAAGCGCTAAGTAATCGGTGTTTTCAATCGGATAGAATCCACAATACACCATGGGTGTGATTTTGCGATAACCAGGAAGCGCTTGCGTGGCACCATTTTCTTTCCCCGTGATGGTGTCGCCAACCTCTGTGTCTCGTATCTCCTTCATGTTGGCCATCACGTAACCAACTTCGCCTGCTTCGAGACGGTCAACCGGTTTCATTTGAGGGGTAAACACACCCACCTCTTCAACTGTGAACACCTTGTCGCTTGACATCATCTTGATTCTCATCGAAGGCTCTATTTTTCCATCCATCACGCGAATAAATGCCACCACACCACGATAAGCGTTGTACTGCGAATCGAACACAAGGGCACGAAGGGGTGCGTCACGATCCCCTTTTGGAGGAGGAACATATTTGACCAAGGCCTCAAGAACCGCTTCGATGCCGACGCCAAGCTTCGCGCTCACTTTCATCACTTCACGATCTTCAAGGAGAAGATGTTCCTTCAATTCTTTTTCAACGCGTTCCGGTTCAGCGGAGGGGAGATCAATTTTGTTGATCAACGGAATAATGGAAAGATTGTTTTCAACCGCAAGCCAGAAGTTTGCCAGTGTTTGTGCCTCAACCCCTTGGGACCCGTCAACCACAAGAAGTGCTCCTTCACAGGCCGCCAAGCTCCGAGAAACCTCATAACTAAAATCGACATGACCCGGAGTATCAATGAGGTGCAAGGTGTAGACCTCTCCATCTTTGGCCTTATATTCCAGCCTCACCGGATGGGCTTTAATCGTAATGCCCCGTTCTCGCTCTAAGGGATGGCTATCGAGGACTTGCTCTTGCATGTCACGCTTTTGTATCGCTCCGGTGTATTCCAAAAGGCGATCTGCAAGCGTACTCTTCCCATGGTCGATGTGCGCAATGATGGAGAAATTACGGATCAATGATTGTTTAGAAGTCATCTTGTTTTGTCACGCCAAGGCGATGTGGATTACAATCGCGTTCCGGCTTGACAGGACGATGTTCGTGAATGTTTCACAAACCCCTTGAAAAGGAGCTCTCTTACAAATCAATAGACGAACGTTCGAGAACGTCATCCTCTTCAACGGCTTCTGCTTTCGGTTTGACCGGAAAAGTAATGACCGGATGAGTTAAAGGAATGGCTTCAAGATTCCGCATTAACCAAGCAGATTGCCATAAGCTCCCATTCCCGTTTTGTTGGTGCAATGGAGTTTCTCGACGAATCTTTCTTCCAAAAATCCCCTGAGTCTCCCATCGGTAAGCTGACTCTGAAAAACGACGCAGTCCTTGAATTTTTACGGCTGGATTTTCGACAATGGCCATTTGACTAAAGCGGTCCAAAATTTCAGAAAGTGTAGAAATGAGCTTCGACCGTTCGGTACCCGCAATCGAAAAATCTAAATTTCTCTGAAGACCCACATTGATGGCCGCCATATAGGGACCGGGAGGAAGGATACAACCTGCAATTTCAGGTAAAACATTCTTCATATCGTCATAAATCTGAGATAATCCTTCCAGGAAATCGAGGCCAAATGGATTGGTCACGATGGCGACACTCTCTGGCCCTAATACTCTAACACCTTCATTGACAATGCTTGCTCCAACAAGAGTGCACTCCTCTCCCACCAACCTCTCCGCATTTCTAAGTTCGATTTTTTGCGGTCTACTCTGGGGATCGGCTGCTAAAAGTTCTTGGTATGTGGCCCGCTTCTGTTCAGCTTGTTCCACGGCTTGTTTTCCGGAAGAAAACGCTGTTTCCCAGCAATGCCACAGGGATTTGACCAAATTGTTGTAATCCTGTTGCAAATTCACTCGAAGATCGTATGTTTGGTTAAGTGACACAGCGTCGATTGTATTCTGAAGAGTCATCTCTCCTCCCCTTAGAAAGGCGTTAAAAAACTCACCTGTCATTGAGTTTGGAACATAGCTCGTCACCATGTCCAAAAGATTGCCTGATTTTCCTGATGGCCACTTAATGATCATAAAAGCTCCTTATGGTTTCCTGTTTGAATGGTTGAAGCATAAAACTCTCTTTTGAACGGCACTGGACTAGTTTCCTTTCAGAATGCAGGAGGCGATTGATAACAGAATGTGAAGAATTAGAATCATGAGCAAAGACGCATTCCAAAGAAACGCTATTTTTCTGGCTGCAAGTCTGCGCGCACTCGCGATCGGCTTTATCAGCGTTTATCTTGGCATCTATCTTGCTCAACAAGGGATCGATCCTTTCGGAACTGGCCTTGTCATCGCGATTGGACTGATCGGAAACACGGGAGCCACGCTCTTTGTTAGCTTTTTCGGCACGCGATTTGGCCGGCGTACACTTCTTCTTACCCTTTCCTTGTTGATGGCACTGGGTGGTATTCTTCTCCTCTTCGGATCCGGCCTTCACGCGCTCCTTCTTGCATCGTTTATCGGCATGGTCAATGGCATGGGAAGAGATCGGAGTAGCCTTCGAGTACTTGACCAATCCATCTTGCCTGATCTCGTGCCACCCGAAAAACGGACCTTTGTTTTTGCACTTTATAATGTAAGCGTTGATCTAGCAACCGCCTTTGGGGCGGCTCTGACTGCCCTACCCGAACTTGCCGCGCACGCGCTCCATCTAAGCCCACAAGCCTCCGCTTTCGGGCTTTATGCTTTTCTTTTCCTCGCCAGCGAATTGGCTTATCTTTGGACCCCTTCGTCTCATACAATCCCCAAAGTCTCGGAACCCTCCACTCAGCTCTCAAGCGTCTCGCGAAAGAAAGTCTGGCACCTTGCGCTTCTTTTCATGGTGGATAGCCTTGGAGGTGGCTTTCTCACGAGTTCACTTATTGCTTATTGGTTTCTCGTCCGCTTTCATCCATCAACGGGCACCATTGCCATTCTTTTCTTTGTTGCACGGGTTTTAAATTCTGTATCAAATTTTGTCGCGGTCTGGATCGCGCGAAAGATTGGGCTCATTCGCACCATGGTGTTTACCCATCTTCCGTCCAGCCTATTTCTTATTGGAGTTGCGTTTGCCCCTACACTCTCGATCGCGATCATTCTTTTTCTCATTCGTGAGAGCATGGTCCAAATGGATGTTCCAACGCGCGAGTCTTACACGATGGCAATCGTTACGCCAGAAGAGCGCCCTTTTGCCGCAGGCTTAACAAGTACAACAAGAAATCTCGGCTGGGCCATTACCCCAATCCTTGGAGGGGCCGGGATGGCCGCTATTTCTCCCGCGTTTGCTCTGGTAGCTGGGAGCATTCTAAAAATACTTTATGACATCATCTTGTATGCGCAATTCCGCCATCTCAAGCCCCCCGAAGAGGGGCACACCTAATCATTGCTCCTTATGAAGCCTTTCCAGGTGATCCAACATCTGAAGCGCCATTTCGTTTTGCCTTTCAAGATGATGCAGGATCGTTTCGATTTCTTCTTCCGCAACCACGTTAACCTCGTAGTCTGCTTGGGCCCTTGCTTCCGCATGCCTTGCCTGAAGATTCTGTCCCACCATAATCAAAGGCATGAGAAAAATCTGGACCATGTTGGAAAGAAACAACCAAAGAACAAAGGCAGGATAAGGATCAAACCGAAATTGCTTGGGTCCCAAAGTATTCCAGGCTAACCATAGTATGGTCCAGACAAATATGATCAGAAAAAATCCCATGGATCCTACGCGAGCGGTGATCCAAACTGCAAGCCGTTCTAGAGCAGACAGATTTTCCTTGTGTTGGATATTCGCGTTCCGAGGAGGTTTACGGAGATTCTTTAACTCCGAAAGGGTCAACGGCTTTGAATGGTTTTCAGGCATGATTCAGAAAAGCTGTTCTTTGATCCATTCCCAATGTCCTTTCATAAAGGACTGTTTCGCGGGATTAAAGAATACCCAAGCCCATGGCGGTTGGTAGCGCAAAGCCTTCTCCTATCTCCACCCCTTCCCAAACAACGTCGAGGGCCGAAAAAACCGAAGCAAGAGAATCGTATCTTGTGGGTGCTTTGATTCTTTTGGGAATCGTTTCTCTTATTCGAATTCTGTTGATTCGAAATCTCCCCCTAACCGGGGATGAAGCCTATTATTGGCAATGGTCAAAACACCTTGCCCTCGGCTACCACGATCATCCCCCTTTGGTGGGTTGGCTTATACGAGCAGGATCGCTCTTTGGTCAAGGAGCCTTCTGGGTTCGATTCCCGAGCCTTGTTTTGGCATTCTTGGGAAGTTTGTTTTTCTTTTTATTTGTAAGGGAGATCACTCAAAGTGGAAAAAGCGCGTTTCAGGCCCTCTCCCTTTTAATCGCAATTCCCATCTTTTCGGTCTGTGCTTTAGCGATTTTCCCAGACGCCCCCCTTGTTTTCAGTTGGTCTTTTTTTCTATGGGCTTCGTGGAAATGGCTTTCGGACGAGAAATATTGGCCTTGGATGGGGGCTGCGCTTGGCTTAGCGGCTTTAAGCAAGCTCATGGGTCTTTTCCTCTTTCCTTCCTTACTTATGTTCTTGGTTTCATCAAACCGCGAACGGATGCTCTTAAGGCGAGCGTCGCTTTGGAAGAGTTTAGGACTTGGCCTCTTGCTTGCTTCTCCTTTCTTGTACTGGAATGCGCAACATCATTTTGAGACTTTCACTTACCAAGCCCACCAACGACTCACGCATTCAATATCCCCTGCCCCATTTTTTTTCTTTAATTATGTGAGCTTGCAGTTTGCTTCCCTTTCTCCAATCGTGTTTGTCCTTTTCTTGGGAACTCTTTACATGCTTATCCAAAAATCACTCAAAGGAGATATTCGAAGTCGCTTTCTCCTGTGGATGGCGCTACCCATTCATCTCTCGTTTTTGCTGATTTCCTTTCTAACTCGGGTTGGGTTGCACTGGGCTCTTCCCGGCTATCTCTCCATTCTTGCCGCATCTCCGCTTTGGATCGAGACCCTTAATGAAAAACGAAAATCACTGGGGACCACTTTTTTTTATGCAGCCCTCTCCAGCTCATTGGTCTTGACCCTGTTTTTTCTTAGTTTGCTTGCGTGGCCTCAAAAACTTGTACCATGGATTGCTTCCCTTGGCTTACACCACCAAGGCGTGAATCAAGGAAAGACTATTGACAGCCAAACCATCACCGAGATTCTTGGTTATCAAGAGCTTGGAGATCGGGTCGACAAGGAGCTCTCCGGGCTCACCGATTCCACCAAAAAGCAAACGTTTGTTTTCTCAGATTCCTACAGCCTTTCGAGCATCATGAGCTTCTATGCTCACCATGATGCAAAAACACTTTTGTTTACCTCAACCGGCGGCGAATACGATCGTTGGAATCATTTTGAAGACTACCAGGGAAATGACGCCCTGTATGTCGACACCCAGCCTATTGGTTCACGCCCTGATATCAATCAAATTCTCCACCAAGCCTTTCTAAAAGTAGTCCCACTCGAGCCCCTTCGCGTCGATCGGGGCAGACTTGAAACACGCACTTTTTACTTTGCACACTGTGTCACTCTGGTCAATCCAAGAGCACTTCGTCCAAACTGGCCTTGGTAAAGCAAATCCGAAACGGTGTCTTGGTAGGGCTTTTCGCAAGCCTTTGCCTCTTGACTCTTGTCTTTCTCGATCACGCTTGGACTGATTCTGCTATCCGCAATCTCCATCAAGGGGAAACACCGTATTTCGATCGGATGAATCGACTCCTGTACGATCTTTTCTTTGCTTGGCGCGGTTCGAGCCAGTCAATGATGCTAAGGCAAAACAGTTACGAAAAAGACCATCCAGAAAAAACCATTCTCATTTTCTACATCGACAAACTCACCTTGATCTATGCAAAAAGGCATTACCATGAAGATTTCCCGTGGCCCCGTTTGCGATATGTTCGCCTTTTAGAAGATTTAAGACAGGCTGGGGCCAGAGCCATAGCCTTGGATATTCTTTTTCCAAACGAACGAAAAGGAGACAATCTGCTCCTCAAGGCCTTGCAGGAAAGCCACGCCGTACTTGCATCTCGCTACGTTTACGGTGAAAACACGCTCCAAAATTACGAGCCTCCTGTGTTTTACAAGGAACCGGGTGTTCGATATGGCTTCGTCGACATGAAGCCTGACCTTGACCGTATCGTTCGGCAAACCATTTTCAACCTGGCTACCCCTTATTCTCGCAACCCATGGTCTCTTGATGCCACGCTCCTTCACTACGGTATGGGAAAGCCAATCGCACTTGACGGGGATTCGATTTCCTTTGAAAACACCACTTTCCCCGTGACTCGAGGAACACTGAATGCAAGAAAGCCAAGCGCCCCCCTGGGGGCCTTTAGTTCCGATGATGTCCTCCCGGTCAATCCCATTTTTTTGGACATCAACTACACAAGCCCCAACCGCTTCATCAATTTTCCTTTGTATTCCCTTTGGGACAACAATCGAATCGAACGACTTCGGGAAGTGAAAGACAAGATTGTTCTCATCGGATCAAAAGCGAGCGAGGGAATTGAAATTTTCGGAGGAGATGTGTTTGCAACTCCGATTGGAGAAATGAATGGGGTGGAAATTCATGCGCACGCACTTGAAACACTGCTCATGCATCAGCCGATAATCGATTTTCCGAAAAATCGACTCCTCTTTGTTTTTCTTATTCTTTCTTTGGGCGTTTTCTTTGGAGCGGTCATTCCCCTCATCAAGAGTGGGCCTCAGCTCGCCTTGGGAACCATGAGCATTGCAGGGGAACTTCTCTTGGCTTATGCCTTATTCTTCTATCACTCAATCCGTCTCCCCTTAGCTCCTGTACTGGCCGCATCGGTTTTTGATTTTAGTTTTGTTTCCTTTTACTTCTACGCCTTGGCCCGAAGAGAAGTCACCCAGGTCCGGCGACTTTTCGAAGGCTATCTCTCCCCGAACGTGGTGACAACCCTTTTGGAAGAACAAAACCTAAAAAAAATCAAAAAGCAGTTGGCGGGAGACAAGGAAACAGTCACCATCTTGTACACCGACATTCGGGGTTTCACCACCCTTTCTGAAAGTCTCCCTCCTGAAGAAGTGGTGAAACTCTTAAACGAGTATCTTCCTCCGATGTCTTCCATTGTTTATCGGTTCGGAGGCTATCTTGATAAGTTTATTGGAGATGCAATCCTCGCGGTGTTTAGTGCTCCCTTTCCTCAAGCCGATGACCCTTGGCGCGCTGTTCAAGCTGCGCATGCCATGCAAAAAGAAATGACAAAACTTAGCGAAATTTGGGAGAAACAAAATCGTCTTTCGTTTCAAGTTGGGATCGGAATCAATACAGGCGAAGTCGTTCTCGGCAATGTCGGATCCCAATACAAGAAAGACTACACGGTGATTGGAGACACCGTGAATGTAGCCGCTCGACTTTGTGGTCTAGCCAAGGGAGGAGAGATTTTGCTGTCTGAGGCCACCTATGAGCAAGTCAAAGATCATGTGGAAGTAAAGCCACTGGGTCCACTTTCTGTTAAAGGACGAAACGTTCCGGTGCTTACTTTTCTTCTTCTTGGAGTTCGAGAAATGTGATCTTTATCACTTTAGCCCAAGATGTTGTGACATGGATCACAATCTTCATGCCGAAATCCTCCTTTTGAACGATATTAAAATCCTTTCTTATGTTCCTCGGCTATGCTATACTAAAGAAGGTTGCAAACAGATGATCGAAGGGGGATAACACGGATGAGAAAAAGGGTTGTCATGCTCACCATTGTCGTTGCTATTTTTTGTGGTTCGCTTTTGGCATCACCAAACAAGGAACTACTAAGACTCAATGGGATGGTCGACGTACGCCACGCCGCAGACGCATCGTGGCAAAGCGTTTTCTCTGAAATGGCGGTTGACGATGGCGATTGGGTACAAACCCATGAAGCTTCCTTGGCTCGTATTAATTTTCACGATGGAAAGCAAACTGCAACCATCTATGAACGGACCACCGTTCATGTGGAAGACGTCACACCGGACAAAATCTCGCTCCGACAGTTTATTGGCCGACTCCAAGTTACGATTAAGCACTTCTTTGGGAAACCCGTTCCAGTTGAAGTGACAACCCCTTCAGCCGTTATGGCGGTAAAAGGTTCTGACGCCGATTGCGTTGTCTTGCCTGATGGCACCACGTATGTGGCTTTCGGATCAGGCTATGGTACGCTAACAGCGAATGGAAAAACGGTGACACTCACGGCAGGACAATCAGCCGTGGTTCACCCTGGATCAACTCCAGGACTTGTCGGAGGAATGCTGAGCCCTGCCTCTTCTCCTACTCTAGCCTCCTCACAAAATACGAGCAAGTCGTCCAAAGCTTCTACCGGAAACGCGAATAACAACACGGTCTCAAATTCAACTTCCAATCCGGGGACATTTACGGATGCTTCAGGACAAGCTTATACCCCCTCAACGAATCCGGTGGTACAAGTGAATGGGCTTTCCACCGATGTCGGTGCACCGGTTGAAAGTTCGAATCTTGTTTCAGACAATCTTTCCTATGTGGGTGGCACTGATTCCTCGTGGGGCGTTCAGAGCACAGGAAGCACTGCAATCAATGAGAATTTTAGTCAAGAAAGTTTTGATAATCAAACCAATGCCAGCGGATCTAGCTCCACTCGACAAATTACTCTTCCCGCTTTTCTCCAAACGACATTTCAATTTATCGAATTTGCGGGACCTACACCCAGCAGCTTTTCATTTGGAGGAGGAGGGTTCTCTAATGGAACGTTGAGCTTTTCCCCATTTATTAACAACCCACAGTCAAGCGATCTCATCGTCGGATTAATCGGCGGGAGTGGTGGTGCTCAGGGAAACTTTTTTGGAAACTTTACCTCTACGTCCACCGCGAACATGACTTTTATTGCTACCGGTTCAGCTCAAGGGGCAACTCTTGATGGCGCCGTCTTTCCCTCGACCCCCCTTGTCTTTGGAAATGCTTCGTTTATCTTGAACGTTAACGCAAATCTCTCCAATGCATTCCAAAATGTGCCGATGACCGGTGTCACTTGGAACGCAGGCTACATCAACCTTGGAGGTGGAGGAAATGTCATTACTTCCACAAGCATGGTGTCGTTTACCCTCACCTCGGCTCACGCTTCACCTGGAAGCAATGTTTACGGAATCATTCCAGTAACGACTTTCTCAGGTTCAGGTTACTCAGGAAGTATCACAGGATTGTTCCTGAATGGCAATGGGGGCATTCAGTTCGTTGGTGTGAATAACTCCAACGCGTTCCCAGTGGCCTTCTCACAATCAGCCTCAGTCTATGGTCCCTCTTCAACGATCCATGGAAACGTGAATGTTAATCCAACGACCATAACGGTTCAGCTTCCGTAACCCCGCGGTTTTTCGCCTCCTGCGACCGCGGGACAAGCATCTTGGCGTCCCCGAAGGGGATGAATTCGTCACTGCTCGGACATCCTGTCCTCCCAGCATCTTCGGTTTCCGTTATAACATCGTGTTACGGAAACCTTCGTCCTGAATTCAAAAGTTATACAACAAACGTCCGAGGATGTACCCCGCTTGGGAGTTCCCAAAGAAGGGACCTTGGCTTGAGAGTGGATAGAGACTGCCGAAAGGGGGAGAGGCTTCCTTGGTGTTGTAAAGCCGGTACTCGAGCGCAAAAGCGGCTTGTTCTGTCAAATTGTGTGATATTCCGGCAAACCAAGAAACTTGGTTCATGCTGTAGCCAGGAAATCCATTTTGTGTCCCCACCAGTCGAGTGTCTGAGATCCCTGTTTGCGCGGTTACAGTTCGGGTTAAAGAATAATTGAAATTGACCGACCCCACCGTGTAGGTTTCATCCCAATTGTTTTGAAATCCAGGAGCATTCACGTTATTTAAAGTGGTTGAATCTTGTCCTCGCAACAGTCGCACCAACGCAAGCGAAACGTCTCCTTTAAGTCGCTTCGTGACTTGACTCGAAAACATGGCGCCAAGCTGGCGAATGGTTCCTCGATTGGTCGACAAGAACGGAAGTGGTAACGTAAGGGCTGCATTTGGGCTCGTGCTAAAAACAGGCTCCACATAAACGGGGTAGCCATTTCCTAGAATGGCAGTTGCTACCTTCTGAGTCAAGCTACTTCCATAAAGTAAAAGGACCCCTGGCTGGCCAAAATTCCACTGAACGTTTCCTTTGATTCCTTGGCGATTTTGTGGATAGTTCGCACTGTCATGCAAGAAATAGAAATTGGGGAGATTATTCCAAATCGCGAAATTGCGGATGATGGCACCTCCGGGATAGCCAAGAACATAAGGGTCGTAAGTTGGATCCACGGAAATGTATTCAACACTGTACGCACCACGCTCGAGCAACGACCCTTCCGCTTGAACTCGGAAGAGATGACCGGTTTGAGCACCTGTGGCGATCAAGCTTCCCGTCGTGTCAGGGGAATAGCGACTCACGGCATACTCAGCTGTCCCTCGGAACGTAGGAGAAAACCGATGCACAACTTTTCCTCCCCACGAATATTGAGCTTGGGGACCTGTAGACGTCACCGTCGTACCCAAGGTGCTTTGCAAACGAAAAGGATTGGTGAGTGGCGTCACCACGGGGGCTGGAGCCGCAAGGCTTTGCACGTCATCATCCACCCGCAGAAAATCGATGCTAATCACTGTTTTCCCTAAATCGAATTTGGTCTCATCAGCTAAGGCTTTCGTGATGTATGGGGACTGATTTGGGATTCGCGCTTTGATCATCTCATACGAAATCCATGGAAAATGAAGTTCAGTCAGGTTTCCACGAACCGCCTCTCCAAAAAGGGGAATATTATCGGGACCATAGATCGTAGGATTTGGTTGCTCCTTCAGGACAGAGCCATCGACTGAACGAAGAAAATAGGTTCCATAAATGGCTTCCATGTCCGAAGGGTCGTAACGAGCCCAAACACGCTCCAAATCGGCTTGTGGAAGACCGCCGGCAAGCCCAGTCCACCAATTGTTTAGATAGGGAGGAGTTACACCCCAATAAGTGCGTGGATCACCCGCGGCATTAAATCCAGCGCCACTGAAAGCTGAAACACGTCCTCCCCCTTTCCAGTCATCTGAAAGTGGGGCGGTCACATCGAGGTCGAATCGACTCGATAAAAAGAAATTATCGCCAAAAGCACCGGTGGTGGCACTGCCACCCACCGGCCTTCCATTGGCGAAGTCAAACGCTTGTACAAAATTGCTTCCTTTGCGAGCCACCCACATCTCGGCACCAACGTTGTCGCTGTGAACAAAAAACTTGACTCGGCTTGCTTCGTCCACCCTGGCCCAAAGGTTCGATAGGACTTGCTCAACCTGATTCATACGAACACCGTATCCGTCAAGCTCGTCTCGATATTCTTTGGCAAGCGATTTCAATACCTCAAGTTCTTGCTTGTTCTTCACTTGATCGGGGTGAGCGTCAAGATACAGGAGAATCTGAACTACCGCCTGTGCCATCTCATATCGGGTGGCGGGCTTTTCTCCACGGAATTGCCCATCAGCACCTTTCAGTATTCCTTCTTGCAAGAGCGTGAGGACGGCTTCAGTAGCCCAATGGTTGGGTGGGAGATCTGAAAAAGGTGAAGCAAACGCTGAACGAAAGAAAATAAAGAACAGAAAAAAGGCGCCAGCAACGCTTCGGGTCAAATTATAGCGAAATTTGCGAGTCAAACCATCGGTAACGATGATCATGGAAAGTTTACCCCCTGGCTGCTCAGAAACCGAACGGTTTGCGAGCAAATGAACTTAAGTGCCTTCTGATTTGCCTTTAATCGTTGAGAAGTCACGCTACCGCGAAACCGCGAGCAAATCTTTTAATCGATCGATAATTTCGTCTGCTACTTGCGTTGAACTCACTGAAAGTGATTCCTCTGAAGTACTCTTCACATCATAGGTCGCCATTTTTCCTTCCACAAGGACATCCCCCACCGCTTTCTCGACCGCTTCTGCCAGCTTTTCCTCTCCGAGATGACGAAGCAACAACGCACCGGATAAAATGGCGGCCATCGGGTTTACTTTGTTTTGCCCAGCATACTTTGGGGCACTTCCATGGACGGGTTCAAACACCGCAGCCCTTTCTCCCAAGTTGGCCGAGGGAGCAAGCCCAAGCCCACCCACAAGACCTGCACACAGATCTGATACGATATCACCATAAAGGTTTGGAAGAACCAACACATCATAAGCCTCAGGTTTTTGAACAAGCTGCATGCACATATTATCGACAATGCGATCCTCAAATTGAATGTCGGGGAATTCATTGGCAATCGTCCGGACCGCCTTTAAGAAAAGCCCATCCGTTGCTTTCATGATGTTGGCTTTGTGAACAGCGGTAACGCGCTTCCTCCGATGGCGAATGGCGTATTCAAAAGCAAAGCGAGCAATTCGGGTCGAACCTTCCCAACTGATAATCTTAAAGGAGCAAGCGGCATCATCCGAGAGATCAATCGCTTCCTCTTTCATGAACTGACGCAGTTTTTCCATCGATTTAGACCCTTGTTCAAATTCGATCCCGGCATAAAGGTCTTCAGTGTTTTCTCGAATGATCACGAGGTCCACATCGGGGAAAGGGGTCTTCACGCCATGAAAGGCTTTTGCAGGGCGAAGGTTGACATAGAGGTCGAGCGCTTTCCTGATCGCCACATTCACACTTCGAAAGCCTGTGCCAATCGGTGTAGTGATTGGGCCTTTTAGCGCCACTTTGTTTCGCTTGATGCTTTCAAGAACATCGCCAGGAATCGGAGTCCCTTTTGACTCAAGAACTTTCTCGCCAGCTTCTTTGACTTCCCACTCGATAGAAACCCGCGTGGCTTCAATGACCCGGCGTGCGCAATCAATAACTTCCGGTCCTACTCCATCTCCAGGAATGAGGGTTACTCTATGCATGCACGCTAGTAAACAGCGATGGAAAATGGGCCAGCCAGTTCGTCCAAGCCAGGGCCATGCACGCCAAACGTGGCCCAGTTTTTTCCACCCATGTCATCCATGCGGACAATGCGGTCGTTTCCGAAATCCGCGACGTAAATTCGTCCCTCCCGGTCAAGAGCGATTCCCGTTGGGGTCCAAAATTCGCCGATCCCTTTCCCCTGACGTCCATAGCTTGTCCAACCGTTTCCATACATGTCGTTCATGTGAATAATTCGATTGTTATCCGAATCCACGAGATAAATACCCCCCTTGGCATCCAATGCGATTCCACGAGGAGAAAAAAATTGACCTTTGTCGCGACCCTTGGTTCCTAGAGAAACGAAATTCTTCCCGTTCATATCATCAATCTTAATGATCCGATTATTCCAAAAGTCACTGATAAAAATCTTTGGTTCAGCAGGAACAAATCGCGCAGCCCCTACTTTCATACCTACGATAAAGATCGCCACTCCAATGACGACTGGCCCGATAAAACGAAAAAGATTTTTCCCCAAGAATAACACCTCCGCTAAAAAATGTCGGTGAAGCTTTCACGGAGGCGCCCCTAATTTCCTGGGTGCCCCGCGGATAATTTCATGTTCGAGTACCGCTTTCGTTTCAACGTGCCCCTCGTGGCCAATGATCGTGTGATCAACATTAGCCTCTCTACCAACACGAACTTTGTTCCACAGCACGCTCCTTTCTATTTTAGCCCCTTCTTCCACGTTGCACCCCTCTCCCAGCACGGTGTAAGGACCAACCACCGCATTTTGCCCAATTTCACACTCAGATCCAATCAACACGGGCGAGATGAGCTTCGCTCCAGAAGCAACAGTCACACGTTCTCCAATCCAGTTTTTCCCCTTTCTGCTTTCTTTAATCTCAAGAGAGATCTTCCCATCCAGGTAATCATGGTGCGCTGCGAGATAATCCGCGGGAGTACCCATGTCAAGCCAATAGCTTTCAAAAACCTTTCCAGACAAATGGTGGGTCTCTGCCATTTGGGGAAATACCTCTCGTTCGATAGAGACTTTCGTACTCCGAGGAATAAGCGATAAGACCGCTGGCTCCATCACGTAGATCCCTGCATTGATCCAGCACGAAGGAGCCTCTTCTTTTTTGGGTTTTTCTACAAAGCGATGGATATCGCCGTCAGGCAAGAGATCAACAACGCCATAGCGCGTCGGATCGGAAACAGTAGCCAAAGCCAAGGTGGCCTTTGCTTTCTTCTCACGATGAAACGCAATCAGGGTGTGAAGATCAAAATCAGTAACAATATCTCCATTGAAGACCAAAAAGGTTTCGTGAAGAAAATCCGCCACATTCCCGACTGCACCTCCAGTTCCCAGCGGAGACTCTTCGATCACGTACGTCAACTTGACTGCCGATTCAATGTTGGTTTTGCAAAACGCCTTAATTTGTTCAGAGAGGTAACACGCCGTAAGGATGATCTCATCCACCCCAAACCTTCTTAAATACTTCATCAATTGTTCTAAGTAAGGAAGGTTGGCAACAGGGACCAAGGGTTTCGGTACATCGTAAGTCAATGGACGCAAACGAGTTCCCTCCCCTCCAACCAAAAGAACGGCCTTCATGATCGACGAACCTCTTCGAGGGCAACGCAAGCCGCGTAGATCCTGGATGCCCCTTCCCCGATCAAAGTTTTTGCACACTCGCTCAAAGTAGCTCCAGTCGTCATGACATCATCTAGCAACAACAACGATTTTCCATTGACACCTGCACAATCTTTTACGCCAAAAGCTCCTTGCACATTCTCTTTTCTTTGCTTTTGTCCAAGCCCAATTTGATGGCGAAGGGGTTTCTTCACAAACAAGCGATCAACACACGGCTTCCCGACTCGTGTCGCCAAATTCTCTGCGATGACCTTTGCATGATTATACCCACGTTCTCGTCTGCGATTTGAAGCCATAGGGACTGGAACAACTTCGCTTACCTCCCACCCCACTTGAAGAACGCGTACTGCAACAAGTTCCCCTAGCAGCTTAGCCAAAACCCGCTTTTGTCTGAACTTCAGATCAAGAATAGCCTCACGTAAGGGAGTGGTGTGAGAAGCGACACCTAATCCGTGATGAATGCCTGGAAGCTGGAAGAACAGCGCGGTTTCTGGAATTTTTTTTTACACGACCAACAAAGTCCTTCTGAGCTCACGGTCTGACATCCAGAACATCGGACAGGGAAAAACAACTGAAGAAGTTGTTCCATGCTCCAGGGTTCTCTTCGAACAGAACGATTCCCTTGACCGGGAAGTGCAAGGATGTTTCGTTGGGGTGTGGAAAGTCCTTCACGGATATTGTGAGTAAGGGGGGTTCTTTATGAAGAGACTTATCGGAACCGTTTTATTACTTAGTCTTCTGGTTGGGTTTTCATCGATGCCAGCTTTGGCTAATTCTTTTTCGGGCATGGTCATTGATGCCACCATTTACAGTTTCATTGTAAAAAACAACGATGATGTGAGGATTTTCCAAATTCGCCCAGAAACAAAAGGGGAACGAGATCTTCACCCGCAAGACTCGGTCCGAATCACCTATCGCAACGAAAACGGCACGCTGGTGGCGGACCAAATCACGGTCACGAAGCGATTCAAGCCGTAGCCCACGTGTCATCCTCACGAAAGTGAGGATGCCTAAAGGAGTGCTTCCAAGCTATTGCAATGGATATCCACCGTATCGTGAACCTGTTCGGCATATCCACCCCCGAGGGTAACAGCCACCGGGATTTTTCTCTTTCGACACTCGGCATACACGAGCCGATCGCGTTTCTGTAGTCCCTCTTTCGTGATCGAAAGTTGTCCTAATCGATCATCCATATACGGATCCGCTCCCGCTTGGTAAAGAACGAGGTCGGGATTAAAAGAGTCCAGAATCTTCGGAACAGCCAGAGCGAGATGTTGTAAGTATTCCTCATCCCCAGTGAAATCGGGTAACCCGATATCCCAACTTGATTCTTCCTTGGGCGGATAGTTATCTTCTTGATGAATGGAAAAAGTGTAAACGGTTGGATCTTGAAAGAAAATTTTCGCAGTCCCATTCCCTTGATGGAGATCGCAATCAATCACCGCGGCTTTCTTGATTTTTTTCTCCTGTTGCAGGACACGAATGGCAATGGCTAAATCATTGAGATAACAAAATCCTTCAGCCCGATCGGCACTGGCGTGATGGAAGCCCCCTCCAATGTTCGCAGCGGATCCCTCCTTTAACGCCTCACGAGCCGCCAAAATCGTCCCACCCGCAGCCAAACAAAAGGCGTCAACAATCACCTTGTTTAGCGGCAACTCCGAGTACTGAGTCATTGGAGTCAATTCTAGGGCAAGCAACGCATCGACATAAGGAGCAGAATGAGCAAGCAGCAGCATTTCACGGGTGGCTGATTCCGGGGCGAGAAGATGGAAGGAATTAACGCTTCCTTTTTTTTTCAATACCTGAAAAGCCATAGAATATTTCTCTGCTGGAAAGACATGCCCAAGGCCAAGATCCATAAAATAATCTTCGGAATAAACCAATCCCGGTTTCTTCACAAAAGCACGAGCTAGTATCCTGTCCAAGTCGGATCTATACATCCGTCTTGACCTTTCGCGAATGGATTTCCGTCCGTGGAGGACCCATTTCCAACGGCGGGAACCGGTATATATCGCGTATGCGACCGGTCGACGTTGGAAATGGGGGTACCACGGACAGAAGGGTACCATGAGCGAAAGTTATGAACGATTGTATAGAAACTTGCGTGACAGGACACTAGCGAGGGACTTCCACGGCTTCGAGGACACTTCGGATGACATCATCGGGTTTTAGCCCCTCAATTTCAGACTCCGGACGAAGGATGATGCGATGCCGCAATACAGGAAAGGCCATTTCCTTGATGTCATCAGGAATCACATAATCTCTGCCACGAAGTGCGGCCAACGTTTTAGCGCAAAGCAAAAGATTGATCGCCCCTCGGGGGCTCGCACCAACCAAGAGATGCACATTCTTTCGACTGGCCGACACCAGTTCGACTAAATAATGAAAGAGCACATCTTTCATGATCACTTTCTGAATTTCTTCTCGGACCTTGGTGAGTACCAGCGCATCAGCCACACCGATTAACCCCAAATTCTCGAGATGATGCGGATCGAAACCGGCATGATACCGCCGTAAAACCTCTTCCTCTTCGTTTGCTTGAGGATATCCCATGACGATCTTAAGCATAAAACGATCCAGCTGAGCTTCGGGCAGAGGAAAGGTTCCTTCATACTCCAAAGGATTCTGCGTGGCAAAAACCATGAAAGGGACGGGGAGCAACATCTTTTCCCCTTCAATCGTGACTTGCCTTTCTTCCATCGCCTCCAGCAAAGCGGATTGCGTTTTTGGAGGGGTGCGGTTGACTTCATCAGCCAAAACAAAATTAGCAAAGATAGGGCCTTTTTTTAAATGGAATTCCGTGGTTCTGGCATCAAAAACATGGGTTCCCAAGATGTCGGAAGGCATGAGATCCGGGGTGAACTGAACCCGCTTAAAATCGCTCGCCATAAGGACAGCCAAAGTCTTAACCAAGAGTGTTTTGGCGATTCCGGGGACCCCCTCTAAGAGGACATGCCCTCCGGAAAAAAGAGCCACCAAAATTTGCTCCAAAGCCCCTTCTTGCCCAACAATCACTCTTTTAAATTGCTCTTTGATGCTTTGGGCCGTTTGGCTTGTCGTGGGTGAGGTTCTCACCTGATCCAACCGTTATTTCCCTCCGAATCGTTTCAAGTTCTTGAGCCATTGTAAAGAATTCTTCTTCTGAAATACCCTGCTTGATTTTGTCCTCGTAATTATCGCGAAGCTGTCGAAACTCCTCTTCCGAGCCCCCGCGACTTACTTGCCATTGAAAGCTTTCCATGAGAAATCGAAGTGCCAAGGAACACGCTCCAGCGCGTTGCCAAAGATTGGCTTTAGCACGGATAAACTCAAGACTCGATCGCCGAAGAGGAGACGGAATAGAGCGAATGGGCCCAAACCGTTTTGAAAGCCAATAAAGAAACAAAAGGCAAACGATCGTGAGTTGTGTAAGTGCCATCTTCATGTTTGGCCTTAAAAACCAAGCAAAGCTTCTGTACTCTTCCATTCCGTGATGGTATTCATCAAAAGCTATCTTTTGGAAACCTTCCTGATCGAGCAACCGCACCAGGAAAGCAGCATTATCTTCCTTTTCTAAAGTGTGATTCGTCAAAACATCGGACACCGTAAGAAAGTAGACTTTACCCGATCCCACTTGCTTCCTCAGCATAACAATGCCAGCATGATCACGCAGCAAAATGCGATTCTCCGATGAAAGAGACCCTTCGATTCTTCCCTTTCCATCGAACGCTACTGAAAGATCGTCCACCCCTATCTTTGTTGCCGGTGGACCCGAATCTGCGATTTCTAAATGAAGCAAGGTTCCAAACAGGTCTTGTCTATTTGTTCCCCATAGAACCGAACCCCCTTCTTTAACCCATTCAAGCAAGTTTTGGGCTTCTTCTCGACTTACCGAATACTCAGGAGAGAGAACCACAAGCAAAGTGTCATGCGGTGGTAAGCGATCATAGTAATGAGAAAAACGACTAACAGAAAACCCTAATCGGTCCAGCAAAAGATAAAGCGCTTTTACTCCAGAGACATCGGTGTTATACGTTGAAACCACGTCATTTCTTTCAGGCTGAGCGGCGTGAAAAAAGAGGATGAAGAACAACAGAATCAAGAACCCCACCACAAGCTTTGGCTTCATCTGATCTTGCAAGCCTCGTAGTCTTCGACGTACTGATAAAACTCTTTCGCGCTAAAGTGGCGTAGACCAAAGCACTTCACTTCATAAAGCTCATTAAGTCCCTCGAAATGCGACAAAACTGCTGGATCTTGCGCTTCCTTCAATTCTCTTTCATACTCGCGATGGGTTTTCGAATCTTGGAAACGGATGAGGCCACGTCGATCCAATAAAAGGAGCGAAGCTTGAAAAAGAAGTTCCGCCGCTTTTCGAAATTCTCCCTTGGCTCCCAATTCAATCGCTTCGCGTTCCAAGTTCTCGGGATAGCGACTTCGATAGTCTTCTCTTTCACTTTGCTTTTCTTCTTTGACGAGACCAGCAGTTCTTGGTTTCTTTTGACGGTAAAATGAGTAGAGCAAAACGAGAATACTGATGCATGCCAAACTCAAAAACAGAACCAGGATGGCCCGATCTGAGATGTTTAATCCAACTTGAGGAAACGAATGAGGATGACGGTGAGAAAGCCACTGCTTTATCTTGTTTAGGATTGATTGAAACCACGGCGAATGCTTAAATTTTTGCCAAAGTTCAAGAAGTGGCGATGGAGACTGCTTCGCGAATTCGTGGGTGGACAGAATGTCTCGAAGCGCTTCCTTTACTTGATTTGCTTCATGGGTCATGGTGCAGATAGAGCTTCGAAGAGGGACAGCCAACTCCTTTCTTGCAGGAGTTCATGCGTTCAAATCTGAAAAAAAAGTCGATGGATGACGTTCGCTATGGACATTTCAACGAATTGGTTGAGTCTGGGTTTGCATACCTCAAGGGAAAGATGAGCATAGGACTGTTCGAAGAAACGGTTAATCGCATTTTTTCTTACGTTCGCGACGGGGAAGGACAATTCAAGGCAATCGAACTCCCAGAGGATCTGCGAAAACAACTTCAGGGAGATCTCAAAAAAGCCGAAGAAGGCTTTACTTTGTTTGAAGAAGGCATTGCCAAGATCCGAAAATTCATGGATGAAAAAAACAAAGAAATCCTTTGGCAAGGGCTGTGTCTAACCAAGCTTGGGTGTGACCTCTTGAATGAAGTAATGCAAAACCAAGAAAAGCGCTTGGAGAATGAGGGCTAATTTCGCTTGAAGAGCAATAAGGGAAGACTCTTTCTCACCTCTTTGGCCTTTGTCGTTGGGTTCTCCTTAGCTTTCACGCTCCTTGGAGCAAGCGCAACAACTCTTGGAAGATTTCTCATCCAAAACAAAGTTGTGTTTGCCAAAATTGCAGGGATTATCGTTTTCGTTTTGGGGATCCACATGATGGGACTACTTAAGCTCACGCTTCTCTATCGCGAAAAACGAATTCAAGTGAAACGAAAGCCACCCGGAATGTTAGGCGCACTGCTTATGGGGCTTGCGTTTGCTCTTGGTTGGACACCCTGCATTGGACCTTTTCTTGGAGCAGCGTTGACGCTTGCCGCTGAAAAAGAAACGGTGACTCAAGGGATGATTCTTCTTTTGATGTTTTCACTCGGCTTGGGGATTCCATTTTTGTTGACTTCGTTGGCTATCGATCTCTTTTTTCGCCTTTTTCATCGGATAAAGCACTACTTCCATGCCATTGAGGTGATTGGAGGAGCGCTCCTCATGGCCATCGGCATTCTTCTTTTCACCGGTGGATTTAGCCGCCTTGCAGCCCTTGCTGCAGGATTGCCTGAAATCGGATTGGGACCAAACGGGGAAAGCCTGACTCTCCTTTCCGCCTTCCTTGCCGGACTTCTCGCCTTTCTTTCTCCTTGCGTTTTGCCACTCATTCCCGGCTACATCTCTTATGTGTCGGGTGTTAGCGTCCACGACTCGAACGATTCGCACTAACCGATCCCAGACTAGTTCCACTACCATTCCCAATTGAAGGCCGGTGTTATCCGGTGGATTTCGTTTCGGAGGGTCTTCATTTCACCCGGCGGGGACCCACAACATAATCGCGTATGCGGTGGGCGACGGGTGAAATGAGGACACCGAAACGAAGGGTACCGCCGGATGACACCGGCCAGATAAAAGAAGCACAAGGAAAAAGGCCCCCTTTCACTAACTCGAGAGCATGCCGTTTGCTCCTTTTTCGCCTGGTACGATTCTTTCTCGCCGTTATGAGATCCTGAGCCTCATTCGAAAAGGAGGCATGGGGATTACTTACCGTGGCCTTGATCGGGAAACTGGAGCCACAGTCGCCATCAAGGAACTGCTGGATGAGTTTGAAAATCCAGTCGAGCGAGAATCTGGAATCACCAATTTTCTTGCCGAAATGAGCGTTCTTCGAGGTTTGCATCATCCTCAAATTCCAAAACTCATTGACCACTTCGTCGAAAAAAGTGGATTCTTTATCATTCTTGAATTCATCGAAGGGAAGGATTGTTCCGAGAAACTTGATCAAACGGGGGCATATGGACTTCCCGAAGACGAGGTCATCCATCTCGGAATCCATGTTTGCCGAGTTCTTTCCTACTTGCATTCACGTCATCCAAAACCGGTTGTTCATCGAGACATCAAACCTTCCAACATTATGGAAAGAAATCAGGATCATCGCATCATGCTGGTCGACTTTGGCATTGCTTGGGCGGCTAAACCAAGAGAAGGCATGATGATTGGATCCTTTGGTTACTCACCCCCAGAACAACACCAGAACCAATGGGAACCACGTTCTGACATCTACGCTTTAGGTGCAACACTTCACGAACTCTCCACCGGACAAAAGCCAAATCCTGAAGCTTTCGCTTTTCTGTCTCCATCTGAATACCATGCGGAACTTTCACTTCAATTTTCAGAAACCATCCTAAAGGGAGTAAACTACTATCCCAAAGACCGCTATTCCGACGCGTTAAGCTTTGAAAACGCTCTCAACAAACTTCTGCCAAAGCCCCTTCCGCCACTTGTCATCGATCCGTTCGACGAGGCCCGGTATCAACTCGAGAAAAGCTTAATCATCCCTTTTCTCCGCAAAACCAAGAAGCACTACGTTAATGAGTGTCAAACTCCAGTGCTTCCCGAAGAATTTGATTACTTCGTCTTCACCCTCGGGACATCGGTGTCGCATTCGCTAATCATTCAATCGGTTCCCGAACACCAATCACTCCGCTTTTTGTATCGTCATGGCCTGCTGTCTCCCACTTTGCTTGGAGAAGTCAACCTCCTTTTGCCCGAATCCTTCGAAAAAACCGAAGCCATTTTGGATCGTTTCGTGAATGATTATGTCACCTCACGCGGTTTTTAGTGTGTGAAGGATATTGTAGTGGTTACACGAAAAAGGAGGCGGGGAGGCGATAAATGGCAGAACTGGACAAGCTCACAGGGTTCATGACGCAAAAATATTTTCTTGAGCGACTTGAACACGAAGTTCTACGAGTCAAGCGATACAAAAACAGCCTCTCCATCATTATTGCCGAAGTCAATTACGATTTCTTCGAAAAAAACTACGATGTAAAACGCCACCTTTCCTATGCTGTCCTAAAACAAGTGGGGGCCATTTTCCGCGGCGTTCGGGGAGTCGACTTGATCACCCGTTATGAAGGAGACGCCGTGGTAATCCTGCTTCCTGAAACCAACGAATCGGGAGCGAAGCTTGTCGCTGAACGTCTTCGACGCAACGTCGAAAGCCAACTTTTGAAAGGGGACGAGAAGATGCCATCGTTTCGAGTAGCCATCAGCGTTGGCGTGGCTGCCTTTAGTAAGCACGCTCGAACAGCTCACGATCTCGTGGTCGCAGCCCAAAAAGGTCTGCAGATTGCCTTGGCCAAAGGTGGCAATCGAATTGAATCCTGCCCTGTGGTTCTTGAAGAAGCCTCCCCCTAACAAATGTTCCTCAATTATTTTCTTGCATTTCTTATCCCTTTTGCACTCACTTACTTTTTAACTCCCTGCGTCAAAACATT
>JABDET010000006.1:487-40519 GCA_013286945.1 Candidatus Melainabacteria bacterium | reverse complement strand
AGGGTTTATGCGCCCCATTTCGAATAGTCTAAACTGAAATTTGCCAATTTTACTGTCGAGAGGATAAACCATGAAATTAATAAATCGCGAGATTTTTTTCTTTTTTATCTTGCTTTTTGCTATGAGTACCATTTCCTGTCAAGGAGGGCATCAAGCCATGTCTACTTCTATGTCCCATGAACAAAAGGCCGAACAACCGACTGAACGTCCGGTAGTCGATATTGTGACATCCCTTGGAACGATTAAGGTGGAACTCAATCCTGAAAAAGCGCCGATTAGTGTTAACAATTTTCTTGTTTACGCGCATGAAAAGTTTTACGATGGTACGATTTTTCACCGAGTGATTCCGGGTTTCATGGTTCAAGGGGGTGGGTTCGAACCGGGAATGTCGGAAAAGCACGCCGATCATCCTGCAATCAAGAATGAAGCCGGCAACGGTTTAACCAATGATGAAGGAACGATTGCGATGGCCAGAACCAATGTGGTTGATAGCGCCACCGCTCAGTTTTTCATCAATGTGGCCAACAACACGTTTCTCAATCATCGAGATGATTCTCCTCAAGGCTACGGTTACGCAGTGTTTGGAAAGGTGATCGAAGGGCTGGACACGGTCCACAAGATTGAACGTGTTCAAACTCAGAGCATGGGGCCTTTTGAGAATGTTCCGGTTGAAGCGGTGACAATCCAATCGATTCATGAGGAACACTAAGGCCGCGGCCACCTCGCGTTAAGCTAGATCAAGGAGCAATGTTTCATGATTAAACCCACAACACGCCGGGGCGTTAATCCCTATTTTGAAAGGTATACAGCCCAAGACACCGCATATCTTGAGGGGCTGCATACGCTATACAAAGAAAGCAAGGCTGTTTCATCGACCAGACCCAAAGGTCTTGTTCAAAAGAGCTGTCGTGTAGCGGCGGGTACTGCATCCAGCTTATTCCTGGGAGGACTCGCTGGCGGAATACCAGGCTTTCTTAGTGCGATTCCATCCCCAGCCGGCCCTGGTCTCTACTTGCTCGGTTCGGGTCTTCTCTGCGGTCTAATATTTCTCTCTCAGAACAACCAAGCCAGGGTAACCGAAGAACAAGCGCTGCTTGCAGGGACGGCTTTTCTTTGGAGTGCCGGTTTTTGGATCGGGCCACAAGTCGGCCTTGTGGGATGTGGACTTGGTGCTATATCAGGGTTAATGCACGGAATTGCTACAACCCAAGATCGAGGTTAAGCAGGTCTATTTGACGCCGAAAGCAGAGGCTTTAGCAAGAATGGTCGTACTTTTAATCTTGTTTTTCTTGAACGTATCGACCATGATTTTCCGGATTTTGTCGACATTCTTTGAGGTAAAGGCCAGTACCGATGGACCTGATCCGCTGATGGCGACACCGAGTCCACCCATCTCATGCACTTGTTCCCGAATCTGTTCATAACCAGGGACAAGCTTACCGCGATAGGGCTCATGCAGGCGATCCTCGCAAGCGGCTTTCAGAAAATCATACTTTTTCGAAACCATCGATGCAGAAAGAAGGCAAGCTCTTCCCAAAGTGAAAACCACGTCTTCTTTTGACCAAACCGCAGGGAGAATGTTTCGAGCGCGAATGGTGTACACTTCAAAATCGGGAATTCCAAGAATCACTTTGAGGTTTGAAGGTGGGGCAAAACTGAGGGCTTTGGCATCTCCATTTTCGCGCCAGGAAATCGTAAATCCACCAAAAATGGCGGCGGCTACGTTATCGGGGTGTCCTTCAAGGTGACTTGCGAAATTAAACAATTCTTCTCGTTTGAACGGGCGTCCGAGCAACTCATTGGCTCCATATAAACTACCGACGATGGCTGCTGAACTGGAACCAAGACCTTTCGTGAGGGGAATGGCGTTTTTAGCTTTGATATGAATGCCGCTGAATGGTTTACCAGCTTGGCGGAAGAGATGTTGAACCACTTTGACCATGAGGTTGTTTTCATCGGTGGCTAATTCTTTTTCCCCTTCCCCCTTAACCGACACTTGCACTGTGTCAGCCAGTTTCATTTCAATTTCGTCATAGATGCCTAGCGCAAGGGCAAGGCAATCGAATCCGGGACCTAAATTGGCGCTCGTGGCAGGTACTTTGAACTTTACTGTGCGGTTGTTTTTAGCCAAAAATCACATCCTCGACTTCATCTAAAGAGAGTGTGCGTAATGACTTTTCCTTAAAAAGTGAAAGGGCTGTATCGGGATCTTTTAACCCATGACCGGTCAAAACACACACGATTTGTTCATCTTTGTGGAAAGGGACTTCCCTCATCAAGGAGAAAATTCCTGCAATCGAGGCTGCTGAAGCGGGTTCCACGAACACCCCTTCCTCCTTAGCAAGGAACTGGTAGGCCTCCAGAATCTCCGGGTCGCTCACCGCATGAATTCGGCCATGGGATTGGGCTAAAGCTTGTTTTGCCCCCTCCCAGCTCGCTGGATTTCCAATTCGAATGGCGGTAGCAACCGTTTTTGGCTCGGAGACCGTTTTCCCAAGGACAATGGGGGCCGCTCCTTCGGCCTGGAATCCGAGCATGCGGGGAAGCCCCATTTTCAGCCTCGCATCAAGCTCGGTAAAGCCTTTCCAATAGGCGGTAATGTTCCCCGCGTTTCCCACAGGAAGGGCTAGGTAATCCGGAACTTTCCCAAGCGCATTCACCACCTCAAAAGCGGCTGTTTTTTGCCCTTCAATCCGATAAGGATTGACCGAGTTTACTAAGGCAATTGGATGCTCCTCAGCCAACCGGCGCACAAGGGTCAAGGCTTCATCGAAGTTTCCGCTAATCGGAAGAACCTTGGCCCCATGGATCAAAGCCTGGGAAAGCTTTCCGAGTGCGACATTGCCTGACGGGATAACAACGAAACATTGAATGCCTGCTCGGCTCGCATACGCGGCGGCTGAGGCTGACGTGTTTCCTGTCGAAGCGCACAACACCGATTTCTTCCCCTCTTCAACCGCTTTGGCAACAGCAAGCACCATGCCTCGGTCCTTGAATGAACCGGTTGGATTAAGTCCTTCAAGCTTCAGGTAGACTTTTGCCCCTACTTTTTCGGAGATTTTCGGAGCATAGAGTAGGGGAGTGTTCCCTTCAAGAAGGGTGAGTTTTGGGGTTTTTGAGGTGATGGGGAGATATGCTTTAAATCCTTCAAGAACTCCTGGCCATGGAATTTCCGTTTTGGTCATGATTCAACCCGAAAGATGGCAGAGATTTCTTTAACCGATGGGAGTTTCCGAACTCGAAGAAGAGCCCGTTGCAAAGAACCTTCGCGGACCGTATGGGTTAAAAAAAGAATATCGGTTAAGCGCGCGGTGTTTTCACGTTGCAACACAGCAGAAAAGCTTGCTTCTTCCTCGGCAAAAACTTGAGCAATCGAAGCGAGAGTTCCAGGGCGGTCTTCTACTTGAATGCGGAGATAAAACCGTGAGAGCAACGACTCAGGCGAACGAAGAGAAATCGGATTATCAAGCTTTGGAATTGATTTTCCGCTGGTTCCCAGAACAATATTTTTAGCTGCATGTACCACGTCTGACACAATCGCGGTCGAGGTGGGAACGCCTCCAGCCCCTTGGCCATAAAACATGATATCCCCTAAGCGTTCCCCACGCACTAAAATCGCGTTGTAAGGCCCTTCGACATTGTAGAGTGGGTGATTGGGAGGAATAAGGGTCGGGGCAACCAGGAGAGACAAGCCATCCTTTTCGCACTGTGCTTTGGCGATAAGCTTAATCCGATATCCAAGCTCTTTGGCATGCAGAATGTCGAGAGAAGAAATCCCTTGGATTCCTTCATGCAGTACCTCTTCTCCTTTGGCATAGTGTCCGAAAGCCAAAGAAGCCAAGATCGCTATTTTATAAGCCGCATCCATCCCGGTAACATCAAAGGTTGGGTCAGGTTCGGCGTACCCAAGTTTTTGCGCCTCTTTTAAGGCTTCCTCATAGGTTTTTCCTTCATGCGTCATCTGCGATAAAATAAAATTGGTGGTTCCGTTCACGATTCCCACAATTTGAAGGATCCGATCGGTGGCCATCGATTCTTGGAGAGGACGCAAAATGGGAATGGCACCCGCCACACTTGCCTCAAAGAAAAGATCCGCGTTGTGCTTGGAAGCCAACATGAGGAGCTTCTCTCCATGAGTGGCCATGACCCCCTTGTTAGCTGTCACAACGCTTTTCCCGTGTTCTAACGCTTTTTCGATGTGGGCAGCGGCAGGTTGCAACCCCCCGAGCACCTCGATGACAAGCTTGATTTCCGGGTCTTCTAAAATTTCATTGGCCTGGGTGACAAAGAGCTCGCGGGGTGGTTTGGCCTGTCGAGCTTTATCCGGATTTCTGACCAGGATACGCTTGATTCGGTAAGTGAAACCCGTTTTTTCCGACAAAGCATCTCCCTTTTCGGTTAATGCATGATACACTTGGCTTCCAACAGTACCAAGGCCAAGAAGACCGATGACGATTTCTCGTTTATCTTTCATGAGCAGTTTCCGCACGGAGCATTTTTTTATCGAATTTCCCTTTTAATGGATAGCCAAGGGCTTCTCGATGAGCCACGTACATCTTAGCACATTGGAACGCCATTTTTCGAATGCGCAAAAGATTACTGGTTCGCTCGGTGACACCCAGGGCGCCTCGTGCTTCCAACACATTAAACGTATGAGAGCATTTTAAGAGATAATCATAAGCTGGGAAAATCAGTCCTTTATCCAAAAGGGTCTTCGCCTCCAACTCGTACAACTCAAAGAATTTCCACAAGGTTTCGGTGTTGGCTGATTCAAAGTTAAACTTGCAAAATTGAATTTCGCTTTCGCGAAGAACATCCCCATACGTGACCCCTGGGGCCCATTCAATTTGAAGAAAATTGTCCACTTTCTGGAGATACATAGCAATTCGCTCAATTCCGTACGTAATTTCCACAGGGATCGGGTTCACTTCAATTCCACCCACTTGTTGGAAGTAGGTGAATTGCGTGATCTCCATCCCGTCAAGCCAAACTTCCCAACCGACTCCCCAGGCTCCAAGGGAGGGGGATTCCCAATCATCTTCCACAAATCGAACATCGTGTCGGCGGAGGTTAACGCCGAGTGCTTCCAGGCTCTTCAAGTAGAGATCTTGAACATCGGGTGGTCCTGGTTTCAAGATGACTTGATATTGATAATAGTGCTGCCAGCGATTTGGATTCTCTGTGTAGCGGCCATCCGTAGGGCGAGTCGATGGTTCAACATAAGCCACCCACCAAGGCTCCGGCCCGAGGGAGCGGAAGAATGTGGCGGGATTCATGGTCCCAGCCCCAACTTCGGTGTGATACGGTTGCCAGATCAGGCAGCCGAGCTCTCCCCAATACTTCTCCAAGCCCATGATGATTTCTTGAAAGGTCATTCGCTTGACGACTTAAACCAGGGCTTTGACTTGTTGGCGCATGTGTTCAATCATTTCGGGAATCGTGTCAGCCACATGGACCCCAACCTTACGAAGGGCATCCACTTTCGCTTGCGCCGTCCCTTCATTTCCGGAAATAATCGCCCCAGCATGCCCCATTCGCTTGCCGGGTGGAGCGGTGCGCCCGGCAATGAAGCCGACGACTGGAACGCTCAGTGTTGGGATCACATCTGCGGCTTCTTCTTCGTCACTTCCCCCGATTTCGCCGAGCATGAAAATTCCTTTGGTGTCCGGATCATCTTTAAACAAGCGAAGGGCTTCACTGAATCGGAGGCCGATGATTGGGTCACCCCCAAGACCGATGCAGGTTGTCTCTCCAAGGTCGCTTTGTGTCAGAGCATTGACCACTTCGTAAGTTAAGGTTCCACTTCGCGAGATGACACCAATGTGGCCACGCTTGAAAATTTTCCCTGGAATAATGCCAAGCTTGGCTTCTCCTGCCGTGGTGATTCCAGGACAATTGGGGCCGATTAATATGGCGTTCTTTCTTTTGACTGCATGATACGCCTTAATCATATCTTGAATGGGAATCCCTTCGGTAATGCAAACGATCAGTTTAATCCCCGCATCCAGGGCTTCCAGAATGCCATCTGCAGCATAGGGAGCTGGAACGAAGATCACGGTAGCATCAACAGGGGTTTGTCTCACGGCCTCTCGGACCGAATTAAAGACAGGAAGACCAAGTGCTTCGGTTCCCCCTTTGCCAGGAGTTACACCTCCGACGACCTTGGTTCCATAATCGAGCATCTGTTTGGCATGAAACTGACCTTCACGGCCGGTAAAGCCTTGAACAAGAACTCGAGTTTCTTTATTGACTAAAATGCCCACGTCAATCCCCTTTCAACTTTCCTTAACTTTGCCTGAAACGGTTTTTTGTTCGTTAAGAAGCCGTTTTCTACCTCCATGGAGATAAGTAAAGCATCCAAAAAACCACGACACCGGTCACTGAGACGTAAAGCCAGATGGGGAGGGTAACCCTTGCGATCCGCTGGTGTTTCACAAAATTTCCCTTGAATGCATAGGTCAAGGTCGTGATCGCGAGGAACGGGACGAGCCCAGCCAATATCGTGTGTGAAATGAGAATGCTAAAATATGCAGGACGGATAAAGCCTTGACCCTTGAATCGGACGTTTCCGACGTGGTAGTGATAAACAAGGTATGAGGTGAGGAAGACCATTGAGATGACAAACGCTGCAATCATGCAAATCTTGTGGCCAAGGATCTTTTTTTTTCGTATGAAGCTGTAGCCGGTTACGAGTAAAATAGCGCTGGTTCCATTTAATGTGGCATTGAGTATTGGAAGATCACGAATTTCAAGCATCACAATTGGCCAGAGCTTAGAAGCTTGCTTCCTAGGTAAACCTCCACTTTTGAATTTCCATAACCACTCACCATCAACTCGATCTTTTCTCTTCCGTGATGCACCCCTCGGTAAGCAAGGTTCGTGGAGGTTTCATCGGTAACCCAAACGCTCACTTCTTCCTCACCTTCAAAGGGAGGGAGAGAAATGGTGATGTAGCTTTGCTTAAACGGCAAAGTTTCTCGCTGATTTCCTGCGCTGACAACCAAGCTGACCATGTCCCCTTCGTGGACCTTGGCGGATGGCGTAGGGTTTTGCGTGAGAATTTCCCCTGCCGGCCGGTTTGGGTCAAGTTTCCATGCCACTTGACCTGTACGAAGTTTGGCATCTTGCAAAGCCGTTTTGGCTTCAGTTAAATCATCGCCAACCAGTTTGGGCATGGTGATTTCTGGGGGTGCCCCAACCGACACGCTTAAATCAACGGCGGAATTCAGTTGGGCTTCTTTTCCGGCAATCGGGGTTTGATCCACCACCACGTTCTTCTTCGCCACAAGATGGGTCACGTATTGAATGTTGCCACCTTTCAGGCGGCTGTTTTCAAGTTGGATCATGGCTTCTCGCAAATCCAAACCACGCAAGTCGGGAACCTGGGTCATTTCTGGGCCACTTGAAACCACCACTTGGACAGGCCGCCCTTTTTTAACCCGCATTCCTGCATCAGGATCTTGACTCACCACGCTATCTTTAGGGATGGTCGGGTTGTATTCGGAGCGAGAAACAAAAAAGGCCAATCCATTTTTTTCCAACATTTCTTTTGCTTCGCGCACCGTTTTTGCCTGAACATCCGGGACAACGGTATCCCCGCGCTCTCCAATGCCAAGAACATTGTTGTACACGTTGATGAAAACCCAGATTCCGACCACCACCAAAACCACACTCAAGAGGAGCTTCACGATGGATGTACGCATCAACGCCCTTCTTTCATGACAAATCGCCGCAATTGACCGCACGCGGCACTGATGTCTTGACCCCGCTCTTGCCTCACGGTGGTGGGAATGCCGTGTTCTTCCAAGATGGCAACAAAAGCGTTAACCTTCTTTGATGAAGGAGCCCGATGCGGATACTCGTCCATCGGGTTTAAGGGGATTAAGTTCACATGACACCGCATCCCTTTTAGCACTTTGGCCAGTTCATGGGCCAGGGATGGGGAATCATTGATCTCATTAATCAGGGTGTATTCAAAGGTCATTCGTCGTTTGATTTTCGATTGATAGTACGCACAAGCCTCCAAAAGTTCTGCAATTTTATATTTCTTGTTGATCGGCATCAATTTTTCTCGTATGGAATCATTGGGTGCATGCAGGGAAACGGCCAAACGGATCGGATGCCCTTCATCAGCTAACCGCTTAATCATGGGGACAAGGCCCACGGTTGAAAGGGTGATGTGCCGCATCCCGATGCCAAGACCCATGGAGTGATGCAGGATACGAATGGCCTTCAAGACATTGTCGTAATTGTTCAAGGGCTCACCGGTCCCCATGAAGACCAGATTCGAGATGCGATCTTTTTGCTTTTTCTGGATTTGGATCACTTGGTCAACAATTTCCCAGGTGTCCAAGTTTCGCTTCCAGCCCAAGACCCCTGAAGCGCAAAACACGCAGCCATAAGCACATCCGGCTTGGGTTGAAAGACAAACAGTTAGGCGATTGTCAAAGTACATGAGTACGGTCTCAACCCCTTCACCGTCAGGGAGTTTGAAGAGGTATTTCACCGTATCGCATTCTTCGGAGCGCTGAGTCCGATCAATTGGGAGGTTTAGAATGGGCCAAGTTTTCGAGAAAGTTTCGCGTGTTTTTTTGCTGAGATTGGTCATTTCATCATAATTGGCAACCCACTTTTGATGGATCCAGGAAAAAAGTTGTTTTCCACGGTAAGTCGGTTCCCCCTCGGCCTTAACCAGGCTTTCCAACTCGGAGAGTTCTAATCCCTTGATGTTCATGTTTTCTTGGTCAATCGGGCCATAAAGAATCCATCCAGCTCATGCTCGTGTGGAAAAGTCTCTACAAATAATTCTGGCTGTCCCTGCTTTTGCTTTAGCTTTTCTGACATCGTCTTAGGTAAATAAGGGAACGGATCCTCCAAAACACATTCGTGGTGCGATTCGAGAAACCGCTCGAGGACCTCTTGATTCTCTTCGCGTTCCAGGGAGCAAGTGGAGTAGACAAGGCGTCCACCCGGTTTAAGAAGCTTGACGGCTCCGTTAAGAAGCTCTAATTGTGTTTTAGCAAGGTGTGGCAAATCAGCTGCGGCTTTTTGCCAACGCGCATCCACTCTTTTTCGAAACACGCCGGTTCCGCTGCAAGGGGCATCCACCAAGATTGCATCCGCTGGTTTCAATTCGTCTCCTCGAATCTTGGTTCCATCCAGCTGGTTCGGCAGGATCGAATGAAAACCAAGACGGCGACGGTTTTCTTCAATTTTTTTCAATCGATCCGGATCGACATCAACCGCATAGATTTCTGCTCGATCGCCTACCTTTGCAGCAATCTGGCATGCCTTACCGCCAGGGGCAGAGCAAAGATCGAGGATCACTTCTCCAGGTTTAGGGTCGAGGAGATAAACAGGAAGTGCGGCTGCAACCCCTTGAACCCAAAATAACCCTTCCTTGAATCCTGGAAGGGATTCAATGGAACCTCCTGATTCGAAACTCAGCGCTTCTTCGAGAAAGGTCGGGCTTACTTCGATTTGATGTTCAGCGAACATTTCTCGGACTTCTTCTGGGGTCATGCGAAGGGGATTCACTTGAAGGTCGATTAACGGAGGCTTATTATTCCATTCGAGTAATCGAATCAATCCTTCCTTGCCGAAACGAGGGAGCCAGCGGTCGATGAACCATCGAGGATGAGAGTATGAAACCGACAAAACTTCGATTTCGTCCTGTGGAAGCTCAATCGCTGGTCCTTCAGCCCAGCGCCTAAGGACTCCGTTGACGAGCCCAACAGTCCCAGGATGTCCGTGCAGTTTGGCCAACTCGACCATGAGGTGCACGGTGACCGGTTTTGGAATGACAGCAAATTCCAATTGATACCCTCCAACGCGCAGAAGGTTTCGAATGGAAGAAGGGAGCGACTCCAAAGGGTGATCCAGGATTTGGCTTAACTTGTAATCAAGAAAAAGTTTGTAGCGGGTGGTTCCCTTCAAGAGCTCCGTGAAAAAGGGACGATTCTTTTTGGGGAGAAGTCGAATCGATTCTTCGGCAGCTTTCTCAAATTTGTTTTCGCCTGACTCCCAAGAGACCAATGTTCGTAAGACAAGATCTCGAACATCAATCGTGGAAGCTTTGGTTTTCTTGGAGGCGATAACCATTCACTAGGTCCTTCCCAGTCATGACCTTCCGATTTTCTGGTTGGACAAACAACAGAAGAAGAGCTCTTTCGCCTGTTCCAACGACAGGCCCTTCTTTTTCAAGCCGAAGGAGCGAACCAGGCAAACCTTCTCCAGGGACAACTTGAGCCTTAAAAATCTTTGCGACCCCACCTGGGAAATGGGTTCGCGCTCCCGGTGTGGGAGCTAATCCTCGGATTTGATTGGTGATGTCAGATGCTCGATGGCTCCAACCAATCCAGGTTTCTTCATCCTGAATCTTTGGAGCGTAGGTTGCTTGGGTCCCGTCTTGAGGAGTGGCCACGATCTTCTTTTGAAGCAAGGATGGAATCGCGCTCGAAATGAGGGAAGCGCCACGGTGGGCAAGCCTTTCAAGAAGCGTCCCTGCATTGTCATCCAGGTCGATCGCGTGCCGTTCTTGGAAGAGAATATCCCCAGCATCCCATTGTTCTGACACAGTGGCCAGAGTAAGCCCTGTTTCGGTTTCACCCGCCATCAAAGCCCGCTGGACTGGCGCGGCTCCACGGTAGTGGGGGAGTAGGGAAGGGTGGAGGTTAACGCAGCCAATCGAGGGTAGTGTAAGAAGTTCTTTTGGGATGTATCCGCCATAAGCGATGCTGACAATAAGATCGGGTTTCCATTCTTTAAATTTTGAAACGACAGCGGCTTCTCGGAGGGTTTCAAGGGGCCATATTTCTAAGCCGAGCGAGGTTGCCTTTTCTCGAATCGGAGTTCCAAGAAGCTCATGACCTCGTTTCCTCGGTTTATCGGGTTTGGTGACAACCAAAGGAGAAAAACCAAGTTCCACCAAAGCCTGCAGCGAGGGGACAGCAAAGGAACTTGAACCGAGAAAGATAAGTTTGTTCAACTTAAAACGGTTTGGGATTCCTCTCTTTGAGTTCTTGCTTCTTCCGGATTAAGTTCCCTAAGGTTTTTAGCTTTATCCACAAAGAGGATTCCATTTAAGTGATCAATCTCGTGCTGGAAGCAACGACTTAGAAGCGCGGTGACTTCATATTTTTTCCAAATTCCTTCGACCGTCTGTGCTTTAACAATCACTTTTTCCGCTCGTTCCACATCACCATAAAGATTCGGGAAGCTCAGGCATCCTTCAAGGCCAACTTGTGTTCCTTCTTGATGCGTGATCTTCGGATTGATCAAAACGTGAAGCCCACCGAATTCCTCTCCACAATCTGCCACCAAGATCCGTTTCGAAGCTCCGACTTGTGGAGCCGCTAGCCCGACCCCCGAGGCTTCATACATCGTGTCGACCATGTCTTCGATCAGTTGACGAGTCAATGGATCAAGTGGCAGCTTCACGGCTTTTGCTTTCTTCCGCAAAACAGGGTCTTCAGCTTTTCGAACGTCTCGTACCATGCGATTCTACTCCTTCTTTTTCCCTTCCCAATCAAGCTGCACATCGGTTGTAACCCCATAAACACCACTTGAATTAATCCAATAATCCTCTTCCTTCACGACTTGGCCTGCCGTTAAAGTCCCCACCGTGTAAGATTTTTGCGTCATCGGCTTTCCGTAGCCATCCAGATAGCGTAGGACAGCCGTAACTCCCTTCACATCCTTCTTGCTGATGTTGGTTACAGTAAAGGAAACCCAAATTTCATTGGTGTTGGTCTGCACAGTCTGGTGTGGTCCATCCACTTTTAAGGGGACTTCTTTTTTTTCTGGAGGGGTGTCCGACTTTTTTGAATCTTTGTTATTGTCCTTAGAATCTTTGGTGGTTGATTCCCCGGATTTATCTTCTTCAGATGGTGTGTTAATCAAGGTCGACATGGAGCGATCGCTAATGTCAGCAATTTCGGTCTCAGGATTGTATTGGTAAGTGTAGCCTGTGGCTTGGGCAAGGGCGGGAAGAGCAACCCAGGTTTTCCCGTGTTGAATAAGGACCCCTTTCATGATCGGCTTTCCATTGATGTAAAGGACTGCTTTGGGTGATTCCGAAGGGCAAAGTGTTCCGGTGTACCTGTAGGAGGCCCCACAAAACATTCTCCCTTGCGACTCCAGCCTTAAACGAAGTGCTGGGAAGATATCGGAAACCACCGCGTAAACGGTATCTTTGTAGATTAAGATTGGCTTGGGGTATGGTTTGTTATGCACATACAAAGCCGTTTCTGCCAAGAGTGGAATCGAGAGTAAAACAAGAAAAAAGAGTGAGAGGACCAGAACCCCAAAACGTCGCTTCATCATTTGATCTCCTTCTCTATTTTGTGGCGTGCACTGTACTGTTCCCAATAGAGTTTAATTCAGGAGGTAATTCCCAAATCCCTGCGCTCTCGATCTAAGCCATCGACTTGACGTGACGAGCAAATTCTTCAACAGGAACCTGGCTGATGCTGTTGATAAAGAGCATCACCATGTTGGGATCAAACAAGGTGCCTGCTTCCTTTTTCAATTCTTGGACAGCCCGTTCAATTGACACACGGCCTAACTGAGGACCATTGACTGAGATATCATCAAAGGCATTCGCGATTGCGAGAACTCTTGATTCGATTGGAATCTCATTTCCCTTCAGCCCATCCGGAAAGCCCTTGCCGTCAAAGCGCTCATAAAAATGATAAAGAATGGGGAGAATTGGAAACTGATTCGACAAAGGCTCGAGAATTTTGAGCTCAAGCTTTAAGGGCTGAACAATTTGTTTCCAATCGTCGGCGGTTAGACCTTCGGGCTTCCGGTACAGGGATTCAAAATGTCCCATCTTGCCAATGTCGTGTAACAGTGCTGCCGAGCGAAGGGTTTCAAGTTCTTCGGGGGATAAGTTGCATGCCTTTCCAATCATGAGCGCGTAGCTCGCAACCCTTTCGCTATGTCCCTTGTTTGTGGGATGATAATATTCAACCGCACGCACCAAAGAACGGATGGCATCCAGATAAAGTTTTCCGATTTGGTCTGAAAGAAGTGAATTGTCAATACCAATCGCAAGTTGATTCGCCATGGTGATGAATGAATTCACCGGTTCTCCTCGCAATTGTTCGGGATAATCGGTGGCGGCCCAAATAACCCCAATCACTTTTCCCTTGGTGCGGAGTGGAACACCCAAGAAACAAAGTCGGCGAATCATGGTTTCAAATTTGGCGGCATCTTCGCACGCGGCGAGATCCCCAACGTACAACGGTTTCCCCAAGTCAGCCACACGCGTGCAGATCCCTTCATTCGATTCCAAGATCCGCTCAGGGGTGGTGCACATGACCCCATGGCAAGCCTGTAGCGTCAGCTTGCCGGTGTGGTCTCGCAAGAGTATGCCGGCGGCTTCCACTTGAAGCACTTCCTCAATCATCTGAATGGCTGCTTTGAGAAGCTCATCGACTGACAGGTTGCCTGTGTGAAGTGAACTGACCTGGCTTATGATTTTGATTTCATCAATTTTCGATTCGAGAATGGCTTCGGTTTTTCGTGATTGGCTCATCACGATAAGCATCACCATGCCAAAGACCACCGTGCATGGGGCAAAAGCGTCCACGAGTATGCCTAAGAATGTGAAAGCCAAGAACCCGATAAACGGAATGCCAAGAAGAATTCCGAGCGACCAAGGAAGAAAGCGCTTCCAGGAATATCGAGGAAAACTTGCACCAAGACCGACACCAAGACAAAGAAGGAAGAAGAATTGAAGCACTGGATTAAGTGGTGCGATAAAATCCCGCTCAAGAAGCCCTCTTAAGATCTCGGCATGAATCTCAAGTCCTGGCATGGCACCCAAAGGAGTAATCTTGATGTCATTTCCAACCGGAGAAACAACACCCACTAAGACAATCTTATCTCGGAAGAATGTGGGTGAATTGAATTTAGGATCAAGGATGGCTTCTACCGGGATGGTTTGAAATCGTGGTTCTTTGTAGTTGATCCAAAGCGACCCCGTTCGGTCAAGAGGAACCGTGTCGTGATCGATTGTCAAACGCCTCGTTTGAAATGAAACAGCTTGTGCGGAGGTTTGATTGTTGAGGAGATAAGCCTGCAAAGCTAGAGAAGGGTAGCTCTTTCCATTATAATGGGCCAAGAGAAGGGACCGACGGACCCCCAAAGCCCCTGTTTGGACATTGACAAATCCTTGGAGAGATTTGGCTGCCAGAGTAGGGGAGGGGAATTCAACCCGCAAAGGTGATTCGAGCACACTGATTTTCCCTGCTTCCTTGTATTCAAACCAAAGCGGAAGAATGACATTGGGTTTGTTTAGCGCCGCTGCAAATTGAGCATCCTCAGCGCTTGGAGTGGAAAAGTCAATATCAAACGCAACCACCTTGGCTTTCCCCTGCTCAAGTTTGTCAATAAGGGTTCCCCATACGGATCGTTTCCATGGCCAGGAGCCAATCTTGTCGATTGAATCGGTGGTGACAGGGACAAGGACAATGTTGCTTTCCCGTCCCCTTTCAAGATGCAAGGTCCTTCGCAACATGAAGAACCCTTTCATCCAGTAAGCATCGGCCAGATCAAAAACACGAAGTTCTTGCAAAGTAAACGTAAGAAGTGCGACGAGAAGACCGACAATGATCCAAGATTTTCGGATGTTTGATAAAGCGGGATGAAGCTGAGTGAGCAGTGGCATTATCCTTTGGAACACGCCAGCGTGTTGGAACTTTCATCTTCAAAGTCAATGCCAGACTTGTGTAGCCTTGTAAAAAAACGGAATGGGGTTTCCACCTCATTTTTCATGGCTTTGAAGGAAGAAGACCAATCACCTGACTCATGAGAATGGAAGAAGACCCACAAGGTAACCTCGCTCCCTGGGGTAACCGTTACCTTTTGGCCATCGGGGAGCTGCAAGAGACAATAAGCCTGCAGATCGGTTCTTACGGTGTCTCCTTCTTTGAGGGTTGCATTCAGCGTTATCGGTGCAATGAAGCCGCCATGCACCAGGACAACCTTTCCGTGGACTTCCAGCACTCGGGCTGTGGAGGAATAAACGTAGGCTTGCTCACTCCAGGCAATTCCTAGAGTTAGCATGAGCGCCACGCATGAAACCTTAATGAACTGTTTCATACTTTCATTCTACATTATAGTGGGACCCGTTGAAAATTCTTCTAAGGGACGATTTTTGAGTATCGAAAGGAGAAGGGGTTAATCGTTCGGATAGGAGCGGGGGCCGAGGAGGGGTGCTGATGCAAAGCCAAAAACGCCAAGCTGGTGGTTGAAAGGGCTAGTTGGCATTGCGTCAAATGTTTCTTTGGCGAAATAACGCTTGGTGAGGAAGTTGGGGTAGTTATTACGCCAAAGAAACGGCTCATTTAAGCCAAATCCGGCTATCCCCTGCCGTCTAACACGTTGGTGAGGAAAACTGGGCGTTATTTCGCCAAAGAAACGAGCTTTGCCAGGCCCGACTAGAGCGAATGATTCCCCTACTACCAAGAAGGATTGGGAGTGGCTTAGCTTGATTGCAGATGGGCTTCGTGAAATTGTTTGAAGGCATCGTAAAGTTCAAGTATGGCTTGCCGAAGTAGGCGTGAGCCTTTAACAAGCAGTTTTGGATCCTGAAGCTTCTCGAATTCCACAAACTTCGCAAGTGCCGCTTCATACACCTGAAGACCTGTTTGGCATTTTTCGGTGGTCTCCTCGGAGGCGCGGGGTTTAATGGCTTCCAGCTCTTTCTGGAAATGGCGATACTCTTTTTGCAACTGAAGAAGGGCGTGAGCAAAATAACTTGAGTGAGCCTTCACTCCTTCAAACGAAGTTGAAAGGTTAATCATAAAATTAGCGGATGGCGATGGGGTCGGCCCATCCGTTAGGATGCGAATTTCCGCTTCTATCTTTTCTTTTTCAACCACTCGACACGATTGCTCGAAAAGAAAAAGAGCCGCTTCCAATGGCTTACCGTTTAAGAGACACAATTTCAGTTCGTCCAACGCCTTTTCGTGGTCTTCATACGCTTCCTTTAATTGAGCCACCTCTGACAAGTGAAGATAACGATTAAACGATTCCATTGATTGGGTTGTGGATGTACTGGCTGACTGAATAAGCGCTAGAAGCTCTTCTTGCGTGGCCTCCCCTTTCTCGAGGGCTTCGAAAGATCCAGCAAGCAAATTATATCCTGGCAACTCGGTTGGACCGTTCGTGCTCAGGAGGCTGACTTCATATCGCCTGAATGCCGATTCAGCACGCTGGATGGCTTGTCGAACGCTTTCCATTCCTTTGGCTAGGGCGGAACGAACGCCACGGCCAGCACAGTCTTCGATCAAATTAAGCGCTTCAGAATAAGCATCCAATGCACTGAGCGTTTCATTCATTGCGGGTTTAGTTTCTTCTTGAACATTCAGAGGCTCGCGTGAAATCGAAACAAGAAAATTGGCTCGAAGTTCTGTCAGGTTATTTCGTGCCGCAGTAATGGCTTTTGGTAATTCGCTCTCAAGGGCTTCGCCTTTAAGAACAAGTCTGCAAAACTCCAAAAATTCAGTACGTTCGGGATCAACCATTCTCCTGATTTCTTTGGGAGAGCTAACCAAAAACCTTCCCTATTAACCAGGTCTATGCCACTACGCTTGCTGATTGGTTTGCAGCATTCGAGTTCGCTGCGCTGGACGAAGAGTTGGTCTTAAGGTAGGGAGTTACCGGAATCGGTTGAGGATATTGTGGGCCCGCGGGGACGTAGGTTAGTGGACCCCCGTTATAGCTTTCCTCGGTAGACCCATCGAGATAAACAATAATTCTCTGGCGCTCAGTTTGGGGGGAGTTAATCGAACTCCCCTCGTTGGACAAGGTGACAACTTTCAACGATTGGAGCTCGTTTGCTCCATCCACATTAATCGTTTGGGGTGTATAAATTGTTGTTTCATGATAGGGATTGGGATAGGGAAATGGAAAGGCGATGTTAGAATTGGACGCGTTAGCCAGTGGCACAGGATGACTCAGCCTGTTATAGCTGTCGTAGGTGATGACCCCTTGTTTGTTCAAGTCGTAAACTTGTTTGCCTTGGCCAGCTTGGGAAGTAGGGCCATCAGAAATCTCGACGACCTTGTCTCCTTGGGCACTGTTGTAAACATGGTAGTACCGCCCGTTCTGAGCATAGTTTCCGTACTGCGCGTTTTTCACCAGATTGAGTTTATCATTGTAATTTTGGGTGTCGGATTTCGCCGTCATGTTGTCATTTGGATTCATTGGAAACGGGTTCACGTTGGAGAAATCAATGGGTCCAGAGCCACCAGGAAGACCCCCATTGTTTCCTTCAAGGTCCTGTATCAGTATCATTACGAGTTGAACTAACTCAGAAAGGAGCTCAGTTATTTGTGAGTTATCGATAGAGCCGGTATTTCCAGAAACATTGTTTCCACCGCTGTTTACTCCTCCAGCATTGCTTCCAGAGCCAGAACCCGCCGAACCCGTACTTCCAGAACCATTGGCCCCTCCGGTGTTCCCCGTCGAATTGTTGCCGGTATTCCCCGACACGGTTCCCCCATTATCGGATTGACTTCCGCTATCTGCGCATCCACAACTGCAGTCGCAGCCATCACCACATTGGAAGTCCGGCGGATTTGGTTGCGTTACCGGATTGCCGATCAGCTTCTGATAGGCATCTGGAGTTGTCGAGCTTACATTTCCATTTTTGTCAATATATTTCATCGGTTCCTGAGTACTCAATGTCGCTTGTTTGTCTGCGGCAACTTGTTGGTCATCGGTAATCAATTGGGTTTCGTCTCCAGTGGCTGCATCATACACATGTTCGACTGTACTATCACTGTTAAATACTTTGACAGTGGAGACGAGGCTATGCGCGTCGGGTGCAATCTCTTGAATCACAGTGCCATCGGCTAATCCGAAAAGCTCTTGAGGGGTGGTCCAATTGGTTAGCTTCCCATTGCTGTACTCATGAGGATCCCCAATAACGACATCAGCTTGATTGGAAGAATTTGGAGCCGAAATTCCAACGGTTCCCTTTCCGGCCACCTGCACCGAGAAGCCACCATCGGTATGGAGCGTTGTGCCCGAAGTGGGATCGATCTTTGGTTGCGCTGGCGGGGTGTTAGCGGCAGGCGCATTGTCTGTTTTCTGGCTTGCATCCGATGAGGACTTCGCATTATTCGATTGGGATGAAGACGAGTCAGCGGATGGTTTGTTAGCCTTGGTGGAAGCTTGATTTTCCTTGTTTGCTGAATTATCGTGTGCTGGCGCAACAGCCTTGGCGTGCGCCGAATCGCTTTCAGAGGCTTTGATTGAAGCCTTGGCTGATTTGTTGTCACTTAAGGGGTCGTTGTTCGAATCGGATTTTGCCTTGTCATTGAGGATATGCTTTTGAGCCAGAGGAGAAGCATGGAATTCCGCTGCTTGCTCATGGACTTGTTCCGAGCCCTTGTCGTCGTGAGTGGGTTGGAAAGGCTTCTTTTTTGAATCGTCCGGGACAATCGAGCTGGCTGCTTTCGGAGTGCTGGAAGCGGCCACACTGCTTGAATGAGCCGACGGCGCTGGGGCTTCTATTTTATCATCTTTCATGATTATGTCATCCTCCCGACTACGATCAAGACAATGTTCTTACTACGATTATCAGTACAAAACGGGTATGGTCAAGAGGGAAAAGTGAAATTTTACAAGACTTTAAACGAGTGTTAACAACTTGGACACGTCTTTACATTCAAGTCAGGTTTATTCCTGAGCCCGGGCAGAGGGATCTGAAGAAGTGGAGGTTACAGAAGAGTCAAGAGGAGCAGAATTCTGGGTCAAGTCTGTCTTCGCTGATGGGTTTGGCGCTGGTATGGCGATATTCGGCGGCTGACCTAGATGAAGAAGTTGACTGAAAACATCGTTTAAGGCGTTTACCGCATGCGCATTTTGTGTACTGGTCACGATTGCTCTCCCCTATTCCCAACATTTCCCATGACCTCTCCGCTCAATCCACGTTTCCTTGCTTATCCACTCCTTCGGTTTTTACACCATCGTCCTGAAAGCCCTGACGGTCCTGTTGAGCTTGGGTGCCCGTTAAACTCGCAATTTTCTCTCCAGTGGTGGCATTGTATTTTTCTTCTGTTCCATTTGATTTGAAGATGGTTACGGTTCCAGCGCCCCCGCTATCTTTTGCGTTTACCACCACGAGGTCTTTCCCATCCAAAAGGTATTTTCTTTCACTCATCGTCGATTCAACGGTGTGGTTTCCGCTCGTAGCCTGCGGTGCATCCTGGGTTTGGTTTGATTGACTCGGTCCCTCATTAGACTTGGCACAGCAGCAGCAACAACAACAAGATTGATCAGAAGAAGATCCTTTCGCATCTCCCGCGGCAGGTGTCCCTGTTTCGCCTGGAGCCGTGATAATCACGTTTTTATTTCCGTTCACTTGGATGTGAAAACCATCACCCGTGTCGATACCCGGACCTGTAGGCAAAGCTCCGCCCGAGGAACTTGGTGAGCTATCCGTGGTTCCCTGGGAATCGTTGACCTGATCACTGCTTAATGCTTGAGGTGGCATGCACGAACTGGTCGGGATTTTGCTTTGGAGTTCTGCAAGGAAGGTCTCAAGCAGTTGAATTAAGTCCGTGGATGTAGCAGTAAGAGGATTGTTTAGTGCTTTGACCCCGGAGCTATCCAAAGGCGTTGAAGTGTTGGCCAAAGACCCGTCAGGGTTTTGGGTGATTGGAGTGGTTGCCGCGAATTCCGAAGGCATCGTTGACTTCGAAACAGGCTTTATGTTAGTGTTCGGCGTGACCACGTAAACGAAGCCTCCCAAAGGTTTTGTATCTCTTTCCTCAAGATTAGCTTAGCACGATGCCACCTGGCTGTAAACATGAAAAAGCCAGATTTTACAAGAGTTTAACGAAGTGTTTACAATGAAGCAACTTGTTTACAATTCGGTTATTTCTTGCCTGTCCAGTTTCGACGATAACGCTGAATTTTCTGTCCCTTATCGAGCTTGCTCAAAAGCAAGTCGTACCGCACCCCGCGGTGATTCGTAAGTTTTGGGCTAATTTCAAGGAGTGGGAAAAGGACAAAGGCTCTTTTTTCCATTCGCGGATGCGGGATAGTAAGTCTTGGCGTATCGAAGGACCGATTTTCGTAAAGCAAGAGGTCGAGATCAAGGGGTCTTGGTCCAAATCGTTTTCCAACCGTTCTTCCCGTTTCCTTTTCGATGGCTTTGCAGGTCATAAGAAGTTCCGCCGCCTCTAGACTTGTCTTGCCGCATACCACGGCATTCAAGAAATCAGGTTGCGCTGCATAGCCAACGGGAGAACTTCGGTAAACTGAGGAAATTCGTAGAAGCCGTACCCCGCTTTCAACCAATCGCTTCAAGCCATATCGTAAGAATTTAAGCCGTGGAGCGATGTTCGAGCCAAGAGCAATGTAGACGGTGACTCGAGTAGGGCCTCCCATGATTCGTTTGATTAGCGCTGCCGCGTGAATTCCACGGCGGCTGCTTCTAACGCAATCGAAATTGGAACTTGCGGTTTTTTGACGCGAACGGTTACCTGCTTAACCAATGGGAAACGGGACAAAATCGATTCGCAGAGATTCAACGCCAAGGCTTCTAAAAGATTGAACGACTTCTTTTCCACAATCGCTTTAACCGATTCAAACACTTCAACATAATGAACGCACTTCTCTAGATTGTCTTCTTTTGCTCCCTCGGAGAAATCGCCGAAGAGATCGACATCCACAACAAAGCGTTGTCCAAGTTTCTTCTCTTCGGAAGAAACCCCATGATACCCATAGAAAACAAGACCGATGAGGGAAACTTTGTCAAACATCGGCTTCCAGAATGGCTTTGCTTAACATCAGTGCTTCACGTGCCTCCCTGACATCATGCACACGAAAAAAGTGCGCCCCAGAGAAAAATCCAAAAACCTGCGAGGTGACACTACCAATGAGTCGCTCGTTCGCTTCTTGCTTCAGCACATGCCCGATGAATGATTTTCGCGAAGCACCCAATAGTAGCGGCCTCCCAAAGCATTTAAATTCTTCCATCCGTTTTAAAACAAAAAAGTTTTCGGCTCCAGTTTTACCAAACCCAATGCCTGGGTCAAGGATCACTTTATTGCGTGGAATCCCCTCCTTTTCCAAAGCCAAGAGGCGTTCTTCAAAAAAATTAGCCATGCGACCGATTAAATCGTGTTCTTCTTTTTGATGGTGCATGACCACCAGAGGAGAATCATAGCGTTTGGCTACTTTAGCCATCCTCGGATCCTTCATCAAGCCCGAGACATCATTAATTAAGTGGGCTCCAGCATTCAAAGCTTCTTCGGCGATTTCACCTTTGCTTGTATCCACAGAAATAGGAATCTTAAATCGTTTTGCTAAAGCTTTAATGGCGGGAATTACTCGCTTTCTTTCTTCTTCAACGGAAACGGGTGTAGCGCCTGGGCGTGTTGATTCTCCACCGACATCGAGAAGATCGGCCCCGTCTTCAAGCATTTTCTCAGCCTTCTTGAGCAGTTCTTTTGTGTTGGGAATGCCATCTCCTGAAAAAGAATCAGGTGTCATGTTGAGGATTCCCATCACAAAAGGTGATCGGGTAAAGTCAAAAATGAAGGGCCCAGCAACAAGCGTTGGGGGGACGAGCAAGAAGTTTCGCAAGGCTTGTTTTAATTCTTTAGCGATTTTCTTTAAGCCAAAGGGTTGAGCCGCGAGCTTTTTCGAAAGCCGTTCAAAGTGTTGGTGGGTTCCCATCATGATGCACGGTGTTTCCCGTATGGAAAAATTACAAGCCCCACGGTGCAGGGCAGCATCCCCACCCAAAGACAAAAGTTCTTGCTTCAGGATGTTGGCTGCGGGAATCGTTAGGGCGTCGATTTGAATCAGGTAGTGCTGTGCTTTCTGGAGCATGATTTCAATTCCGACCTCATCGACATCCATGGCGTGAAACGCCTTTCGGATGCTGTCGGAATTCTTGAGTGCTAAGACGCGAATCAAGGGGTCTCCTTTAAAACTCGAAGTTTCTTCCGTGGAGCAGACGTCTTGCTTCGCCAGCGGTCGTGAGCGATCCCGCAACACACAAGGTTCCTCCGTTTCGTAGGCTTGAGAGAGCAACCCGGCACCCCTCCCCTACCCTTTGGGTCAGCTGAAACTTTTTCTCGGGAGTCAAAGATTCGAGCAAGGAACCGAGTTTTTCTGAGAGCATGGCTTTTGGGTGGCTCGAACGGGTTAAGACAATCTCATCTCCCCAAGGAAGAAGCTCCCGAAGAATTCCGCTGGAGTCTTTGTCCTCCAAAACACCCAAGAGAAGAACTCTCGGTTTTTCCAATGGAAGCGCCTCGAGCGTTTGAACGAGCGCCCGGGCTCCATGTGGATTGTGAGCCCCATCAATCAAGAGGGTCGGGTGGCGAGAAATGACCTCGCACCGCGCTGGCCAGCACGCTTGCCGAACACCCAATCGGATGGCTTCTTCGTCAATTTTAAACCCTTGGGTTCGGAGCGCTCGAGCCGCTTCGATGGCAAGACTGGCGTTCACAACTTGATGAGCACCCAAGAGCCCCTGTTCGTATTTTTGTTCTTGAAATGTGAACCGCTGTTTTTCTAGGGAAATAGACTGAAGCTCACCGGGTACGACTTCGACCAATTGACTTCCGATCGCTTGGGCGTGATCACGCAGCGTTTCGGTTGCAGCCAGAGCGTGTTGAAAAGTTAAGGTGGTTTTTTTGGTTCTTAGGATTCCTCCCTTTTCGCGTGCAATGGCTTGAAGGCTATCTCCTAAATACTCGGCATGGTCTTTGTCAATCGGAGTGATTACACTCAAATTCGGTTCAATCACATTCGTGGCGTCAAGCCTTCCCCCTAAGCCGACTTCAAGAATCGCGATGTCCACGTGTTGGTCGGCAAAAAGTAGGAAAGCAAGTGCAGTCAAGATTTCAAACTGGGTGAAAGACTCTACCATCTGGAGAATGGTTTCGTCCAATTGGAAAAAATTGTGGCACCAAGCCCTTTCATTCCACACTTCGGAAGTGGATGGGTCTTTGATGATGATTCGTTCGCGGTAGGAGGCAAGATGAGGGGAAGTGTAGAGCCCGACTTTGTAACCCGAGCGGTACAGGATCTCTGAGAGTGTGGCTGCGGTTGAACCTTTGCCATTGGTCCCTGCAATGAGAACCGATGGAAATGATTTCCAAGGTTCACCCAGTCGTTTGACGAGCTCATGCATCGGCTCGAGACTTAAGCGAATGCCAGGTTTAGCCATTTTCCAAAGTCGAGTCAGCGTGGCCTGGTAATGTGGAACCTTAACTGCAGCGGATCGAATCACGGGAGGTCACTCTATTTCATGCCATTTCGCAGCCAACGACCTGGACGAAAAAACGCGATACGAATCGATTGAATGATCAGCGGTTTTCCTGTTTTTGGATTCCGTCCTTGCCGTTGTTTTCGAACGCGAGTCCCAAAGGTACCAAACGGAATCAATTGAACCAAGTCACCGTTTTTTAAAGAAGCCATGATAATCCCGGTAAAAAGATTCAAGAAGCGTTCAATGTCTTTCTTCGAAACAATTGATTTTCGGGAAAGATGGTCCACGAGCTCCCGTTTGGTCAGCGTTTTGACTTTGGTGGCCAACATTGGGTACCTCCTCGCTGCGCTGAAACGCTTCTTGACCGCTTCTTTAAGTTCCTCTACTACGCAGCGAGCGAAATGCCCCGTGCCTTGGCACGGGGACATGAGCGAGCCAGTAGCACAGCGCCTTCACCACGAGTTTTTCGCGCGGATAGTGAAAAGGAAGAGTGAAGGCGCTCTACTGTTTTAGAAAAGGAAGAGCATTGGAATAAGGGATGAGCTTTAAGAGAAGTGCCATTTGAATATTTCGCATGGTTAATCGACCTTCGCTTGCGGCAAAGATCAGATGATTGGCCTTGAAGTGCCCATATGGACTTTCGATCTCGACTGACCCAGGGATATACAGGCGCTCGCTGTACTGATTCCAGGAAAGACTTTCTGCAATCAGTGTGGTTTTGGGTTGAGCGAACAAGCGCACGCCATGCAAGGCTACAGCCCCTTTGTTGATCAAGTCAAGCCTTATTTCGGGTGCTAACACGGTTAAGTAAGGTTTATTTTTGTAAAAGAGTTTTCCGATTCCGTTTCCGCGATAGGTTAAGAAATGCCCTTGGTGATCCACCACCAAGCGGTTTCCTCGAAACTCCCAAAGCCGTTCTCCATGATCCCAACCCACAAGCACAGCATTTTTCAACAGAAGTTTTGGATCCCAAGGTTGATTTTGAAAGGCTTTCAGCTTTTCAGGATGAAACGCATGCTGAACAAGAAAACCACTCCCGACAAGAAAAACCAAGCCGAGTAATAGCGCGATGAGTGAAAGATGCTTTCTCATGCTTGTACCGGCCCGAAGATGGGGAGTGTGCGTTTGGTCATTGCCCATCTTCCCACCAAGATGGCCAGACTAGCAATCATGGTGAGATAAGGAAAGCAATCCCCGATCCGATCGTACAGAGTTAATGTATTGGTGAGGGGAATGATGGAAAAAATCTCCTTGGCCTGATTTGGATTTGCCCAGGCAAGAATTCTCCCCTCTGGATCCGTGGCCAAAGAGACACCGGTATTCCCGGCTTGTATGCAACTTCGTCCGGTTTCAACACTTCGAAAAACAGCCATCGCTGCATGTTCTTCTTGTGCGGGAGTTCCAAAAAACCAGGCATCATTGGTGGACACCGTCAGGAATTCTGCTCCACGAAGGACCAACGCTCGCGCCATCCACCCAAATGAAGACTCAAAGCAAATCATGCTTCCAAAAGCTTTTTCATTAAGGTGAAAAATTGTAAACTCATTTCCGGGTTTGTAATCGACAATGGGATCGAGCAGATGCCAATGCCCGCGAAAGGGACGAAATAAATAAGGAAGGTATTCCCCAAAGGGAACGAGCTTAATTTTCGAATACTCACCACCCACTGACCCATCCGGCTTTATGAGAACCATTTGGTTTTGTGGTTTACCTTCCTTTAGATTTAAAGTGCCAACCGCAATCGTGCTTCCCGTTTCTCTTGCCCATCGAATGACAAGCGCTTGCAAACCTGCATCCTCGCTTAGAAAACCAGCCAAAGCAGTTTCTGGGAAAAGAATCAGCTCTGGCTTTTCTTTTTTGGCATCTTGGATCAGGCGATCCATTTCTTGGACCATCAACCAATAATGGTGGGGATCCCATTTGAGCATTTGCTGATCATTGGTTTGAATCAGAGCAATTTTTGCGGAAACGCCAGAGGGTAGCTCGTGACGAAAGAGGCCAAAGAGAAGAAGAGAGAAAAAGCAAAGCCCCCCCATCAAGAAATGCTTCCAATTTCTAGTTTTCAGACCCCAAAAGATGAGGGTATTGAACAAGACTACAGCAAAGGTAAGCCCAAGTGCTCCTGTCAAAGAAACGAGTTGAATCACCGGAAGAAATTTCCATTGAGAATAAGCTAAGTCTCCCCAGGGCATTCCAAAAGAACCGAGATTGCGCAAGGCTTCCATGGCTGTATAAGAAAGAGGAGGAAACAACACAGACAGGACAGAAAACCTTGTCTCCGCTAAGAAGGGGTGAGCAACAACTCCCCACACAGCTGGAAAAGTGGCTTGAAAGAGCGCACTCGCAGCCCAGGCCTCCCACCCAAAGATACGAAGCCAATGAAGAGATTCCACAAAGAACATAAACGAAGATAAGAAGATCAAGAAAAATGCTCTGGATGTTTTTTGGTATGAAACAGCAAAAAAAAGTGGAACGAGCGCAATCCAGGCCAGTGGAAAGAGATCAAATGGAGGAAAGCTTCCAATCAACAAAAGGCCGGTTAAGGAAGCGAGAAGGTAAGGGTAAATTCTCATGGCCTTGGGGATCGTTTCTCCTTTTTCTATCCCTTGCCTTTGTTTTATCCAGTTGTGCCACCGGCCCTCCCCCACCCCTTCCTGCTCCTGCACTTCCAGCTCCAGGTGGTGGAGGCGGTGGAGGTGGGGGCCCTATCCCACCAACTGGACCCACCCGGTTGATTTTCCAAGTCGACCTGAATGACTCAGGGCGTGTAACAACACTTTTTAACACGGGAACTCCAAAGACTTATCTTGGGACTTATCGAATCGTGATCAACACCTTGAACACAGCTTTAATTGGAAATCAGACAGCGGTGACCACTTCTCCCGATACCTGGACCGACTATTTTCAGTTTGACCTCACCGGTTGGACCCGAAATCATCGCATTGCACCGCCGAATGCCCCTCAACCACAACAATGGACTGGATTTCAAGTCATAACGCCTGGAAGCATCTCACCGACGGGAAACAGCTTTACTTTGACCCTTTCCTTGCCCGATACTTACCTTGGGAGCGCGACCTTGTTTAACGCAAGCATCATTACCTATATAGCACCCCAAACAAACCCTTCAGATCTTCACCCCATAGATGCCCTTGGGCCAACCATTATTTCGACTTCCCCCATTGACTATCTAACATTCAATGTCGCTACTTCAATGACCAACAGCAAAGCGGATACGGGTGGGCTTGGGGATTGGGCCACTTATCCTGCGGATTTCCCCGATCTGGTCAACAGCAACTACATTAACTATGATGTGAAAGCGTTTACGGTTACGGAGCAGTAATATTTGCAAACTAGATCCCGGTCATTTTCACCATTGACCCTGAAGGGGTCGCGAGTACGGGTTACCTCCCTCGCTGATTCTCGAACGACCATCCATGGTCGTTCTCCGAGCCACTGCAGTCCGCGGGACATCCATGTCCCTACTGAATATGTGGCTTACCATTATTTTTTTGGTCGGACTGCAGTGAATCCGCTCGGTCGGTAACCCGCACTCGCTCCTTTTCAGAGCCAATGGATTCTACTGACAAAAGGGGAACCAGAGTGGGATGACCGGGATCTAGTTGACGGTGCCGCAGACGCGGCACTCGGTTTTTTCGCGGGGTGGAGCTTGGTTTTCTCCTGGAAGGAGACCTGGGATTGTGAGCTGGGTAACCCAATGAGAGGTTTTCTTCTGGCAGGTGGGACAATACCGGTTTTCTTCTTTTCGCTCGCTTTCCATGCTTTACTATACCCCAATTTTAACATCTTTTGCTCACGAAATTAACACATTCGAAACAATTCGAGCTTGTTCAACATTTGCTCACAAAACGTTCACAGGTTGTTCAACACTGCTAACAATCTGTTCACACCAAAGCCCTTGAAGCAAATTCTACGTGTGATACAATTGATTTAGGATGAATCGTCATAGCGAAAACGTTGAAAAGGAGAGGTCCAATGAGTGGCATTGATCCAACCAGTCCGCTTGGTCAGGCCATGGGGATGGCTAGAGTGGTGATTGGAATTCTTAACAAAGACCATGTCAATACTTTTGACGATCCGGCGGCTAGACAAGCCGCTCTGAATCACAAAAACCCTGAAGCAGTGAAGGAAGGAATGTTTGATCGTGTAGCGTTGACTGATGGAGGGATTGCGGGGCTTGGACAAGCCCTCAGTGGAGCTGGAATTCAAGCGCCTGCCTATACTGCCAATATGGATGTGCTTATCAGCAACGTCATCAAGATTGTAAAAGCGAAACAAGGACAATCAGGACAATCGGCAACCGTGCAAATTAATGGACCGCAGGCTGCCTAAAATTTAAGACAAGGAGATGCGAACATGACAGTAGTTTCACCAATACAAGCTACCACACCGAACATAAGTAACCCTGTAAGCCCGGCGAGCACGTCGGGGGGGGCCAGCAGCGTGGCTTCAGCAACAGGGGGCATTGATAGCTCTACGCTACTTGCCCTTCTACAAAACCCGGCTATTCAGCAATTCCTTCAGGCTCTTGAACAGGCTTTTCAAAACTCCCAACCGAACTCAGCGAATCCTACCGGAGCCACTGCGCAGCCAGCTGTAGCTAATGGACTCAACACGGCACAGGCGGGTGGCGCCATGGGAAGCGGAACGCCCCTAGCCGGTGCTGGCGGAACACCTGCGGCAGGTGGCGGAGATAAACTTGACGCTGCAATTTCGCATCTTCAGAAGTTAGGCCAATATCAGCAGATGCTGGCGTCCGCAGGCCAAACGCACGCCAGCCCCTACCCAGATCGTGCAAACATGAGCGATGCGGATCGGTCTGCGCTTGACACCGCCAACCCCGGAGCTATGCCTGCATCTGAACTTGCATGGGCAAGAGCGCACGATGTCAAGGATGCCACAAACAATCCAGGAACGAAATTCTGGGCCAATCGAATGGCTGATGGGACATTGTTCTAAGTCATTGTATCATATCGCCGAGGAGATGAAGTCATCATGGCAGTTGTAAAGCAGATTGCACGAGTCGATAAGACAAGTCAAAGTCAATCAACGGGTCGTTCATCGGGGACGGCGGCTTCGTCTAAGCTCTCTGATCAAACAAGTTTGTCCCCAGTCGCTGGGTCCAACTCGAGCTCGTTGCCCTCGAACCCGATTGCTGCCATTTCGATGCTGATTGAAGAGCTACTTAATCGAGATCCTCAACTCTTGCAAAAACTGAGTGGAACGCAGCCTGCAGCCTCCTCTGCGTCAACTTTATCGGGGACTCCTGCAAGTCAAGTGTCATCTTTTTCGCAGTTTTTGCCAACTCAGCCTCCAGTGGTTTCGAGCCGGGGCGTCAGTTCGATGAGCTTGCCTGCGACAGGACTGGGAAGGAACAGCGTTCCCGCAACTTCAACTCCCAATCTCAATAGCTTATTCAGCGGAACTTCATCCATCAACGATTTATATAAATCGATTCTCAGCCAACGTCCCCCACAAATGACGGGAAGTGGTGGAAACGGCATGAATGGGATGAATCAACAAAACGGAACGAACCCGATGAATCAGAACCAGAACAATGGGATGATGTACCCCGGGATGTACGGAGATGGGGCGGCTACTAGCATGCAAGGCCTTGGCAGGGCTATAAACTTGACTACGGCAGATGGAAAGCAACTTTCGCTTGTGGCAAATAGTAACACGTTGATCGATAAGAACGGAAACTATTACACCTATGATCCGGCAACCAAACGGATTTACGACAACGCCACGGGAAAGGACAGCGGTATCGACCCAAGCCAACTGTCCTTTAAGCAAAATGATGGGAGTACAATTAGATTTAACCCCAATGCCGGTGGCGAGGGACAATTCTATGCTGACAAAGATGGCAGTAAGACATTCAATGCGGGAGATCCAGTTGCCATGCCTAATGCGAACGGAGGATTTAATGTAGCTGGACAAGGAAATCCAGCTGCTCCAGCGGCTGCCAATCCAGCGGTCGCTGATAGTGCCGCCTCCATTCCTTTCAAGACTCCAGATGGACAAACGCTTTTTTACCGCCCAGGGGATGATACTCTCCGAGGAGCAGATGGAAAAGTGGCCAACCAAATTTATACGGTCGATGGTACAACTGGACAACTGATGAACTCGGATGGAAAAACCCCAGCTACCGATAAGGACGGAAATCCGCTCAATCTCAATTTCAGTGATTTTACCAATAAAGATGGGATTGCTTGGGATTCGACCAAGGGCTGGTTCAAAGATAGCAACGGAGATGGAAACCTTGACCAAGGTGAAAAACTTATGACGATTGGAAACGACGGAAAGTTTCATTATGACGATGGGATTAATGTGGCCTCAAGCGATGCCGCCAATCCTTCTCTGGATTCCACGGGCGCAACAAGCTCACCCAATCTTCTTGCCATGCAGGATAGTGGAGCAGCCATGAATCCTGGAGTCATGGATGCTGGGATGGCTGACATGTCGTTTGGATAGTTAAATAAATTAGCAACCTAGATTAAATAGTTATAGATTTTTGAGGGAGATGAAGTAAATGGCGATTGTGGAAAAATTGCCTACAATAGAAGATGTAAATCCAGCCAATCCTGGCATGGCTTTGCAACAAGCAAATCTTTCTTCGCTCTCGGCTATTTTAGGAACGGATAGAAGTTCACTTTCGAACCTCAGCGGTATCGCCCCCATTAATCGATCCACACCTTCGACCAGCAGCCCATCCAATAACATTCTTCAAGAAATTGTAGATGCTATGTATCAAGGAGATACAAACAAAGCTATTCAGTTGCTCACGAAAATCCTTAAAAACCCGAGTACAAGTTCTCAGTTGCCCCAGCCTTCAGGACCACAAATGCCATCGGGCGGGGGAATGCCTCAAATTCCATCAGCTGGATCGGAAATGAATCCTGGAAGTGGCATGATGCCAGGAATGCAACCCTTTGGAATGCAACAAATTCCTTGGAATCTTTTCAATCCTCCGGTGGGAGGAAATCCCTGGGTACAGCAAGGCGGGAATATCCAGCCAGCCAATCGTGCTTTAGCCCCTAATGCTGCTCCGGCTCAAGCGCCTGCCCCAGTTCAAGCTCCTCAAGCTCAGATGGTGGAAGTAAACCCAAGTGGCTATCTTGTTGACAAGGTGACTGGAGAACCGGTAACTGACGCGAACGGGCATCCATTGCAACTAGCTACCTCCAAGGATCTTGATCCGAATGCAACAAAAGTCAACGTGGATCAAAATAACAACATTGTCGATGCCAAGGGCGATCCAATCAAGACAGCAGCGACTCCGAATGGCTTGCAAATGGCGGAGAAGGGTCAAGATGCTGTTCCAGCGCAGGCTCCTGTCCCAGTTCAAGATCCTCAGGCAGCTCCAGCACCGGCAGCCGCTCCCGTAGCCGTGGTTGATTCACCAGCGATGAGCAATGATGGAAACACATACAAACCGGGTGATGTCATTGGAGCCGATGGTCAATTCAAGATCGATCCTGATGGAACGGTTCTTTACAACAAAGATAATCCCGAGAATGGAGGAAAGGCAGGTCAACCTGTATCGGCCGACCCTTCTTCAGGAAGCCAGATTCAGTTAATTCCTGGAACCGATCAATTCCAAATCAAAGGAGGCCCGGCTGATGGGCAAAACTTGAATCTTGAAGATAATGGCCATTTTTATAGGCCTGGAGAGAAAAGCAATGACCCAGAAAATTATGTCGATCAACCGCAACCAAAATTTGATGGTCCCGCGAATGATTCTCCTCCAAGTGATACAACTACGGCTTCCATGGATACGCCTTCACCCGAGGACTCCTCGTCTGGAACGGACACTGCAACGGCTGATCCTGGAGTAGGCATGGAGAGTATGGCGATGGCTGGTGGCGGCGGAGATGCCGGCGGAGATGCCGGCATGATGAGCTAAGAGTGGTGCACCGATAGCTTCCGTCAGAGAGCCGCTTGCGTGAAACAGGTTTTTTGAAATTGGGCACACTTCCCTTCCCGCCATAACCCAGTAGGAAGTGTCCCCTAGGACTTGAACTAAACTCTTGTGATGCAAGAGAACTGGCCAAGCACAAAAGTCCGCGAAACTTTCCTGGAATTCTTCGAGAAAAAAAATCATCGGCGTTTGCCAAGTTTTCCTCTTGTTCCGATCCAAGACCCCACTTTGCTTCTCGTCGCCGCTGGCATGGCCCCATTTAAAGCAGAATTTGCAGGACTCGTTAAGCCGGTTGCTCCCAGGATTACCACGTGCCAAAAGTGCGTTCGGGCTGATGACTTAGAGCAAGTTGGGCGCACATCGCGTCATCACACGTTCTTTGAAATGCTTGGTAATTTCTCGTTTGGCGATTATTTCAAAGAAGAAGCCATCGTGTGGGGATGGGAACTTCTCACCCAGCATTACCAACTGAGCAAGGAAAAGCTATGGGTTAGCGTTCACACCGACGACGACGAGGCGTATCAAATCTGGAACAAGAAGATCGGCTTACCAACCTCCAAGCTGATTCGACTGGCAGACAATTTTTGGGGCCCCATTGGCCCCACGGGAACCTGTGGTCCCGATTCTGAAATTTATTATGATCGTGGAGAAAAGTACAGTTGCAGAAAATCTGATTGTCGGCCCGGTTGCGAAAACAAAAATGATAGGGGCGAGTCGTGTGATCGTTTCTTAGAGCTTTGGAATCTGGTATTCACCATGTATCATAAGGATGAACAAGGAAAACTGCACGAGCTTCCCCAGAAAAACATCGACACCGGTGCTGGTCTTGAGCGGATCACCATGGTTCTTCAAGGAAAAGATTCCCCATTCGAAACGGATCTTTTCAAGAACCTCATCGAAAAGATCAATCCGCACTATGAAGGTTCGTCAGACAAAGCGCGCATCGCAAGTCGAATTGTAGCGGATCACATCAGAGCTGCCACTTTCATAATTGCAGACAACGTCTTGCCTTCCAACGAGGGAAGAGGCTATGTACTTCGACGAATTCTCCGGCGGGCTCGTCTTTATGCTGACGAAGCGGGAAGTCCTAGCTCACGGTGCCCATCACTCTCTAGCTTGGCGAGAATCGTCATAGAAACGATGAAGAATATTTATCCAGAGCTTAGCAAGAGCCAAAACGAGATCGAAGAGCAAATTGCCCTTGCCGATGACGATTTCTTAAGAACCTTAAATCTTGGTCATGAACTCCTGAGAGAAGAGATTGCTGCAGTAAAATCGGCTGGAAAAACAAAGCTACCGGGGGAGGTTCTTTTTCGCCTTCATGATGAACGGGGCTTCCCCTTCGAGCTCGCTAAAGACATCATCGTAAAGGAAGGCCTCGAGGTTGATGAACAAGGCTTTCTTGCGGAAATGGCAAAACAGCGCGAGCGATCACGTGGGACTAAAGCGGTTACCGATGTCATGGCACAAGCGTTACAAACTCAACTCACCAATCTCCCAGCCACCATATTTCTCGGCTACGAGCATCTTGAAGGGGAAATAAAGGTTCTTGCCATTCAAAATGGGGATCAAACTCTGGAGGGTCTGCGTGAAGGTGAAGAAGGGATAGTTGTTTTTGACCAGTCCCCTTTCTACGCGGAAAGCGGCGGCCAGATTGGTGACACGGGTGCGCTGACATGGAACGGAGGAAGAGCTACCGTTCTCGATACACAGAAAAGCCCGGGCGCAATCTTTTTCCACCGGATCCAGGTTAAGGAAGGGAGGCTTTCTTCTCAAGCCTCTGTCCATGGAGAAGTGGATCGGTCGCGACGCGAACAAATTCGACGGCATCATACGGCAACTCACATGCTTCATTCAGCACTACGCGAGATTCTTGGTCCTCATGTACAACAAGCGGGTTCTTATGTTTCTCCCGAATATTTGCGCCTTGACTTTTCCCACCCCAAGAGTTTAACCGAGGAAGAACTTAGCCGTATTGAAACTCTGGTCAACGAAAAGATCTCCCTCAATCTCTCAGTGCAAACTAAGATCACAAGTCAAGAAGAGGCAATAAGAGAAGGGGCACTCGCCCTTTTTGGCGAGAAGTATGGGGATGAGGTTCGCATTGTCCAAGTGAACAAGTTTAGCAAAGAATTGTGCGGTGGCACACATGCTTCGCGAACAGGTGACCTGGGCCTTTTTGTCATCACGAAAGAGTCATCGATTGCGAAGGGGGTTCGCCGAATTGAAGCAAAGACAGCCAAGGCAGGTATCGCTTATCTCGAAGAGCTTCAAAGCCTCCGCATTGGACTAACCGATCGGCTAAAAGCGGAATTCTCCGATCTTCTTCCAGGGATCGATCTGATCCTTACTGATAAACAAGAAAAGGAAAAGGAAATTCTCCGCTTGAAGCGACAACTTGCTGCCCATCAAGCCTTGTCACTTCTTTCCAAGGTGCAAACTATTGGCGATATTCCGGTCCTTTTACACACGTTCGAGAATGAAGATGGACAATCGTTGAAAAACATGGCAGATGCCTTAAAGGATAAAATGAAATCAGGAATTGTCTTCCTTAGTTCTTCCCTCGGAGGAAAGGTCTCTTTGGTTTGCGGGGTTACCCCCGACCTTCTGAAACGTGGATTTTCAGCGGTGGAGCTTGTGAAGTCTGCTGCAGCGGTGGTGGGTGGTGGAGGGGGAGGAAGAAATGATCTGGCTGAAGCTGGAGGGAAAGATCCTGCGAAAATTGGGGGAGCTCTAGACAAGGTCATCGAAATGATCCAGTCCAAATCGAAAAAAACATCGAGCGTGCAATAATCAACAATATGGAGGGAGCGATCTCTTGAAACTTAGACTCACGCATACTATTTTCACGATCATGATACTTTTTACTCTCGGTTCACTTTTGTTTCCCCTGCCAGCCAGAGGGGCTGAGAAACCCCCATCTGACTCCTCGAAATCATCCGACTCCTTTAAGCCCTTCAGTGAAGTCACCAAAGACACTGAGAAAATCCAAGGGCTCTTTACGCTCTACCAGGGCAAAGAAGGGAAATTGTACTTGGAAATTCAGCCCGAACAGCTCGACACCAATTTCCAGCTCACCCTCAGTTTGAGTCATGGGATGGGAGATGCTGGAATCCTCACAGGAAGCCCTCTTGATGATTACTTGTTTCAATTTCGTCGCGTGAATGACGAAATTCAGTTCATTCGTGAAAACCCCTATTTTAGAGCTAACTCGAACACCCCTTTGGCCCGTGCCGTCAAGATGGACTTTACCGATGCCATTCTCGGAAACTTTAAAATTCTCTCCATCCATCCGGAAAAGAAATCAATTCTCATTGATATCGGTGAGCTCGTGATGAGCGATCTTCCTGATCTTTCGCGTGCCCTGAACCAGGCGGTTAAAGGGAATTACGCATTTGATCCTTCGAAGTCATCCATCGATGAGGTTTTGGCATTCCCGGAGAACGTAGAAATTGATGTAAAGGCCAACTTTGCAACCAATGCCCCTCCCAAAGAAGCACCATTCCTTGATAGCCTTCCTGATTGGCGGAGTATTCCTCTGGGTATCCATTTCAGCTTTTCGATGCTTCCGACAGGACACTACCAACCACGCCTAGCGGATGATCGAATCGGCTACTTTGTTTCTGCTGTTAAGGATTTTTCGAGCGAAAATCCCGACACCTCAATTGTCGAATACGTCAATCGTTGGGACATGGCGAAGAAGCCTGTTCTGTTTTGGATTGAAAATACAGTTCCTCTTGAGTATCGCGAACCAATCAAAGAGGCCGTTCTTGAGTGGAATAAAGCTTTCTCGAAAATCGGTATCCCCAATGAGGTGGACGTTAAGGTCCAACCCGAGAATGCTAACTGGAACTCGCTGGATATTCGCTACAACGTCATTCATTGGATCAGTTCTTCCAAGGGAAGTTTTGCCGGGCTTGGCCCATCGCACGTCAATCCGCTTACTGGCGAAATCTACAACGCTAGCGTTCTTTTGGATGAGGACGCTGTGAAACGGATCAAATATATCTATCGCTACGAAATCGACGAGGACCATCTCGGAGAGGCCTTTTCAGGTTTTGCGAAAAATCGCTGCTTGTTTGGACCCCTTAAAGCACAGGAAGCAGCGGGGGCATCTCTTCGCCTGGCACTGAACTCTGACCACCCTGAGCAATTCATGGTTCCTCAAGATTTTGTCGACGCGTACATCAAGGAAGTGGTCATGCATGAGATTGGCCACTGCCTTGGCCTTCGGCACAATTTCCATGGGAGCACTTTGCTGTCACTCAAGAATCTCGGCAACCCAAGCATAACGAAAAAGACAGGTCTTTCTTCGTCGATCATGGATTATACCGCAATCAACATTGCTTCCCGTGGAACAAAACAAGGGGAATATTTTTCTTCCACCATTGGCCCGTATGATTACTGGGCTATCGAGTACGGGTATGTTCCAACCGAAGTCTCTTCACCCGTGGATGAAGAGCACGAGCTCAGGAAAATCACCGATCAATCTGCTACCCCGGCTTACGCTTACGAAACGGATGAAGATACCTATGGTCCATACAATGTCGACCCGCTTTCTGCAATTTTCGATCTTTCCAATGATCCACTCGCATTCGCTTCGCGGCGATATGGGCTCTATCACGAGCTGTGGGACGAAATGACAGTAAAACTTCCATTGCGTGGGGAAAGTTACAATCAAACGAGGCGAGCTTTTGATCTGGTGATGGGTGGGTTTACCACGATCTCCCAAATTCCAATCCGTTTTGTTGGAGGGGAATATTTTTCACGAAGCCATGCTGGGGACCGCGGGGCTAAACTTCCGCTTCGACCAGTTGAGAGGCGCGAACAAGAAAGAGCTCTCGATGTTCTCGATCAAAACCTGTTCGCGGATAACGCCTTTCACTTTTCTCCTGAGCTCCTTAACAAGCTGGCTGGTGACCGAAAAAGCAATCATTTTACGGAGATTCACGCTTACCTGACACCCATCGACTATCCGATGCGCGAGAAAGTTTCAAGCATTCAAGCAGCCATCCTCGATGAGCTTTTCCGTCCCGTGCTCCTGAACCGTCTCCTCGACAATGAACGACGTGTTTCGGGGGGAAAAGGCACCTTTACACTTCCGGATCTCTTTGATTGGACCACAACCCATTTTTGGAAGGAACTTGATCAAGAAACCAACATTTCCGATTTGCGACGCACCCTTCAAAGAGAATATCTCAACCGTTTGATCGAGCTTGTCCTTCAGCCGAGACCTCAAATATTCGCTATTTCTGAACTTGACATGCCTCCTCAGCCGATTGCGACGGTTCCGGAAGACGCAACAAGTTTAGCCCTTCATCATTTGGAAATTATCCGGGACAAGATCAGGAGGGTGCTCAATACCGCGGCTTATCATCCGAATGAACTCACACGAACCCACCTGTTGGCAAGCTTGAGGTTGATTGATAGGGCGCTTCAAGCAAAGCTTCATCAGTCCATCAGGGAGAGGGCCCTTCCTCAATCCGAAGAAGAATGACACATCAAATAAGGAGTAACCATGGCTAATCAAGCGGCAACCAGTATCGATTTTCGTCAAGAGGCTCAGGTGGTGGCTGACTGGATCGCTCGCTATCTTGAGGAAAGTGAAAAGTATCCGGTCTTGTCGAAAGCAAAGCCGGGTGAAATTCGTAATGCCCTTCCGACGCATCCACCGATCAGCGCTGAAACCCTCCAATCGGTCATGAACGATTTTGAAAAAATTATTCTTCCTGGAATAACGCATTGGAATCATCCTCGGTTTTTTGCTTATTTCCCGATTACCAGTGCTCCCCCGGGAATTCTGGGTGAGTTTTTAAGTGCGGCTTTAAATGTAAACGGGATGCTCTGGCGATCATCCCCCTCGGCGACTGAACTTGAAGAAGTGGTCGTGGACTGGCTTCGTCAGATGCTTGCGCTTCCAAAGCCATTGTTTGGCATGATTACAGACACTGCCTCGATTTCCACGTTTTATGCCTTGGCGGCCGCACGTGAAGCTTTGAATCTTGGGATTCGCGAACACGGAATGTCAGGAAGAAGCGATCTTCCAAAACTTACGGTTTATGCTTCAGAACAAGCACATTCCTCCGTGGAAAAAGGGGCCATCGTTCTCGGCTTGGGCCAAGAGAATTTTCGCAAAATTGCGGTGGATCAGGATTTTCGAATGCGACCCGATCTCTTGCTCCAAGCCATTGCCGCCGATCGTGCAAAGGGGTATCGGCCCACCGGTGTTGTGGCCACCATTGGAACCACCTCGACCACCAGTGTTGATCCGGTCTTTGCCATAGCTGAAATCTGCGAGAAAGAAAAGCTTTGGCTCCATGTCGATGCGGCTTATGCCGGCTCTGCAGCCATTCTTCCAGAAATGAGGCAGTCGTTTGCCGGTGTCGAGAAAGCCGATTCTTTTACGTTTAATCCGCACAAGTGGCTTGCAACGCCAGTGGATTGCTCGATTCTGTACACACGCAAACCTGAAATTCTAAAAAGAGCATTTAGTCTTGTTCCGGAATACCTTCGGACAGACGAACCCGAGAGCGTTCACAATTTCATGGATTATGGCATTCAATTAGGCCGGCGTTTCCGAGCGCTTAAGTTGTGGTTTGTCATTCGAATGTTTGGAAAGGAAGGACTTAAGAACGCGATTCGTACTCAGATTGATCTGGCTCAAGAATTTGCTCGATGGATCGACCAAGATTCAAACTTTGAACGAATGGCTCCTGTCCCATTTTCCACGATCTGCTTCCGCCTCGTCAAGAAGGGTTTGGCCAATGAAGCGATCGACAAGATAAACGAAAAACTCCTCAACCGAGTGAATGAAAGTGGAAAAATCTTTATTTCACATACGAAATTAAATGACCGCTTTATTCTCCGGCTTGCCATTGCCAATTACCGTACGGAGCATCGGCATGTGCAGGAAGCCTGGGAGCTGATTAAGGGAGAAGGGACTCGCTTGCTCGCCTCCTCCCGCTAAGAAGCCATGAAAGAAACAAAGCACTCCGAATCCGAGAAGGTCGAACACGTTTTCACCCCTTCCGGTATCCCCATTAAATCTTTTTACAATCCGATGGACATTACCGCCATTAACTACGGGGCGAAGACCGGGGATCCTGGAAAACCCCCTTTCACGCGTGGGATCCATGCGTCGATGTATCGCGCAAGACTGTGGACCATGCGCCAGTATGCAGGGTATGGAACAGCAACCGAGACCAATCACCGATTTCGACACCTCCTGAATGAAGGGCAAATGGGATTGTCGGTCGCGTTTGATCTCCCGACTCAAATGGGATATGATCCCGATAGCCCTGAGGCTTTGGGAGAAGTTGGACGCGTTGGGGTCAGCATCGCCTCAATTCGCGACATCGAGGAACTCTTTGTCGGTATTCCATTGGAGAAGGTTTCCACGTCGATGACCATTAATGCTACGGCTTCGCTTCTTCTTTCTCTCTATGTGGGTTTGGCTGAAACCCAGGGGATCCCAAAAGAAAAACTTTCGGGTACCATGCAAAACGATATTCTCAAGGAATACATCGCTCGTGGTACTTATATTTATCCCCCTGAATTCTCCATGCGTCTTGCGGTGGATGTCATTGAATATTGCACCAAACATCTGCCGAAGATGAATCCCATATCGATTAGCGGATACCACATGCGAGAAGCTGGAGCCACCGCTGTTCAAGAAATTGCATTTACCTTTGCGAATGCGCTTGCTTATCTTAACGAAGCAAGAAAAAGAGGACTGTCCATTGATGCGTTGGGAACTAAGATTTCGTTTTTCTTTGTTTGCCACAATGATTTTTTTGAAGAAATTGCCAAGTTTCGAGCAGCCCGTCGCCTTTGGACAGAACTCATGGGAACCCGGCTTGGCGCGAAGGAGCCCAAAGCGCTCATGCTTCGTTTTCACACACAAACGGCAGGCTCAACCTTAACCAGCCAGCAGCCATTGAACAACGTGGCCCGTGTTACGATCCAAGCGCTTGCTGCCGTTCTTGGGGGAACCCAGTCACTCCACACCAATGCTTACGACGAGGCATTGGCCCTTCCCACCGAAGCTTCGGCAACCCTGGCGTTACGAACCCAACAGGTGATCGCTTATGAATCGGGTGTTACCCGCACCGCGGATCCACTTGGAGGCTCCTATTTTATCGAATCTCTCACGGAAGCACTTTACGAAAAGGCAAAGGAACTCTTAAGGGATGTCGAGGCTCATGGGGGAGCCATCGAGTGTGTCCATTCTGGCTATTTTGAACAAGCCATTCACCAAAGTGCTTACGAATATCAACAACAGGTCGAAAAGAAAGAACAAATTATCGTCGGGGTGAATGCTTTTGTTTCAAAAGCCACGGAATCACCTCCGGTCATGAAGATTGACCCTAAGCTTGAGAGTGAAGCCGTTTCGCGTATTCGCAAACTCAAGGAGGGTCGAAACCAAAGTGTTGTGGCCGAACATTTGGATCGAATCAAGAAGGGAGCATCTGGGAGTGAAAATCTCGTCCCGATCTTTATTCAAGCCATGAAATCTTCAGTCACCCTCGGGGAAGTATGCGGTGCTCTTCGAAAAATGTTTGGTGAATACGATCTAAGATGAAACACAGCGATTTACCTCAGCCATTATGATAGATCAGAGATTGAGATTGCACCCATCCCGCGATCCACAAGTTGTCTTCGAACAACTCGGAGACGAAATGTACCTGCTTCATTTTGAGACAGGCCACGCCTGTCTTTTGGACAACACAGGAACGGAGATGTGGCAGCTAATGGTCATCGACGTGGAAACCTTCTCCAATGGAATACCGACAAAGAGTTCCTCGATGTCGCGAATTGAGGCGATGCTGACCCCAACGCGTCC